>CAYPZL010000004.1:46203-77010 GCA_964415045.1 uncultured Pirellulales bacterium
AAGTCCCCCATCGCCAAGCTGCCGCTTGACGCTGCCACTCGCATGCCAGAATATTTTCACAGACACGCGCGCCGGACTCGTCGCCGCAGGGCGATGACGCACCGCCGAGAAGTCTTTTCGGGGCCGATATCGCCGCCGGCGAACCGCTGCCCCTTTCGTTGCGGCAGCGGAAAATTTCAAAAAGATGATGATTTTTGCCGATTCCGTGGCGAACATACCTCCCGGTGCCGGCGTATCAGTAGCGGTGCCTACATGGGCTGGGGCCATCTGTCCTCCTGCCTCAGCCCATCTTTTTTGCGCTCAAGTCAGGGTCGGCCGACGTGAGGAGGCCGTTTCACATCAGGGCCGTGCTGAAATATCGCTCCGCCCGGTCGGGCAGGATCGTCGCCACGTTGCCGCTGGTGCTCTCGAGCAGACGCCGAGCGGCCCAGACGTTCGCGCCGGAACTGATCCCGACGAGCAGGCCGAAGTCCCGGCCCAATTGCCGCGTCGTCTCAATGGCGGCCTCGTCCGAGACCTCTACCACGTCGTCAACCAGCGAAACGTCGAGCACATCCGGAACGAAACCGTCGCCGATGCCTTGTATCTGATGCAGGCCGGGTTCGTGGCCCAGGAGCGCCGAGCGGTTCTCCGGTTCCACCGCGACGACCTTGACGTTTTTCTTGTGCTCTTTCAGGAATTTCCCCACCCCCTGCAGGGTCCCGCCGCTGCCGACGCCGGCGACGAAACAGTCGATCTCGCCGCCCATCTGCCGCCAGAGCTCGCGGGCGGTTTGCTCGTAGTGCACCTGCGGATTCGCGGGATTCTTGAATTGCTGAGGCACGAAAATCCGGCTGTCCTCGGCGGCCATTTCCTCCACGTGGCGCACCGCCCCGCCGATCCCTTCCTCATCCGGGATCAGAACCAGGTCGCCGCCCAGGCCTTTGATCAGCTTCTTGCGCTCCTCGCTCATCCCCTCGGGCATCACGATGCGAACGCGGAAGCCCATCAGCCGACCGACCAGGGCCAGACCGATGCCCGTATTGCCGCTGGTGGGCTCGCAGACGATGGTATCTTCCTTGAGCTTGCCGTCCCGCTGCGCCGCCTCCAGCATGGCCAGCGCCACGCGATCCTTGACGCTGCCGCCCGGATTGAGGAATTCCGCCTTGGCGAAAATCCGCTCGCCCGTCAACTGGAGCAATGGGGTGTTCCCTATCAGTTCGAGAATATTGTCCGTTAGCATATGGCCGCCTCCGACATTGGTGCCCGTTTGGAAGAATCGTTTCTCTTCCTGTTTCAGACGGGGAATATAACGCCAAAAGCCCCGAAAAGCAACTCAAATGCTGGTGCCGGCACCCTCCCACGCCATCGTAAAGTTGAGAGAATTTTTCCTTGCCCTGTCCGAACCCCTTGTGGTATTATTAGTAAATTGGAGTAACTACTATTGGGCATGTACTGCATTTGAACAGGGCTGGGGTTATCTCGCTTTTCCTCTCCCTCCGCTCCCCAGCCCTGTTTTATTTTTCCCCGCGATGAGATTTCTTCCGGCCTGCTCCGGGCGTTTCGCGCTCTGCCGGACTGCCCCGGCGGCTGAAATGGGAGCAGGTGAAGAAGGCGCCGGGCAGATTCAACCACGCGCGGTCGTACAGACAGCCACAACGTCGCTGCCGCCGGCCGCGGTCGAGGGTCAGTACTCGTTGTTGAGGAACTTGATGAGCTCTTCCGGAATGTAGTCGCTGGCAAAGGCCAGGATGTCGCTGACCTCCGCCTTCGTGAGGTCCCCGGTGACCTGCTGATTGTTGATATCGACGTTGACGATGATGCCGAATTTCCGGTCCTCTTCGGGGACGGCCTGGTTGCGCTTGCCGGCCCGCTGGAGGTAGGTCGGCCGGATTTCGATGTTCACGTTTTTGTCCTCGGTCGGAGCTTCCAGCAAGATGCGAAGGTTCCTGGCCTTGCGCCGCCACTGATCGTGCTTCAAGGTACTGGCGACGACATCGAGCGAATTGATGAAGCCGGTGTCGAAGACGAACTCGTGAACCACCCCGACGCGCGGCACGCCCCGGTCCGCAAATCTCGTCCGCAGCTCGTCGAACGCCTTGCGGAAGATCTTGTCCTTGTCGGGAATGGCCAGCTCGTGCGGGCGGTCGATGAAGAGCCGCTCGGGAAACGTGAACACGGGGCCCCGATTGGTCAGCACAAACGTGGGCAATTCCACCCGCTTCGTGTTGGGCAGGATGAACGTCCGCTGCACCCGCAACTGCCGCGGGCCCGAGAGCAGCGTCTCGAAGACATCCGGAAACTGCTCCACCAGCCAGTTCCCGTAATCCTGCAGCTTGGCCCGATCCGCCTCCGGCGCAATCGCCGGACGCATGTCCACGCCGTACTTCACCACGTGCTGCGAAACCTTCTCTGTATCAAACTGATAATTCATCTATCCCCTCAACGCACTCATTTCGTTTCGCCAAAGTGTATCCCCCCCACCCCCGCAAGTCAAAAAATAAGCGGCCGGCTGCTGAATGGGTGAGACAACACGCGGATCGGAGATGCCCTCACGGGCCGGCATCGCTCAGTTGGTGCCTCCGCCTTCAATGGCGTCGGTCTGCCCCGACGACGTGAATTTGTTCCGGAATCTTTTCGTGAACGGCCAGTCAAGGTGCCGGCCAAGTCCGATTTGTTCGAGAACCTCCTCCAGGGATATTCCTTGTTCGGCCTTGCCCAGCAATCCAAGGACTCTGAAGACGGCTTTGTCACCCGCGCAGACGAGCCATCTCTCCGAAACACTATCAAGAAACGCCAAGGTTTCTTTCTCGCCGTCGTGGATAACGGCCTGGTACAGCGCGTCGAACTTGTCGTAAAACGCCTTCACGACCGACAGTTCAACGTCCACGACTCTGATACGGCCCTCTTGTTCTTCTCTTTCCAGGTCGATACGTATATCTTCAAGTTCATGGCTTGCCCATCGGGCTTCCTCCGCAACCGTCCGGCATACGGTGACATCGCATCGGCTGATGAACTCGTCCCAGATACCCAATTCGAAAAGCTTGATGATGGGCCCCGCGTCAAGCAACAGAAATCGAAACTTCTTCATCCGTGCGATCTCCCTCATCCACGAGATATTCCTGTGCCTTCTTATACCCGAGGCCCATGTACCTGGCAAACTGGATCAGCGACAACTTACCCTCGTTCAACGCTCTGATAGCGAGACTACAATAGCGCTCCGGCAGTGCATCCGGCTCATCCGACAGGCGCGGTGGGCGAGTGATTTTGATCTTTCTTGCCTGCTCAATGTAGTTCTGGATGTCCTCAACACGTTTGTTGTACAAATACATCAGACGCCAAAGAAGCGCATCCAACGATACTCCAAATTCCCGAGCGACCTCGTCTAACAGCTCCAGGTTAATTCTCCCGGCCTGGTCTGTCGCTTGTTCTATCCGGGTCTTCACTGGGTCAGTGGGCAGTAGAAGCCGACTGGCAAACGCATTCGCCAGTTTCTCTTCGTTATCGTTGGGCTCGTCGGTATGAGAGTCGGCAATTCTAAATACGCCCCAAGTCAGAAGATGGAATAACTCGTGCGCGAGATCGAAGTTGCGCCGCCACAGTTTGCTCTTTGAGTTCAGAAGAATCGAAGGGCCCCAGACGTGCGACCAAGTGGAAATTGCACTGCCGGGGAAATCCAGGTGGAATATCTTCACGCGAAATCTCTCTTCCAACACCTGTTTCAGCGACGCACTTGGTATGTCACCAAGCAAATACTCTCTCAGAAATCTGTCTGCAAGCGAACCGGCGTCTCTGAAGCTGAATTCATCTCGTTTGACATCAGGTTGGGGCCATGCGACGGTCTTCGGTTCGCCGAAGAGTAGTTCAAGGCGGTGATACCGCTCGCAGAGTTGACGGAATGTAGCTTCTGCGTCCTTGATGTCGTCCGCAGCGCTCGGCCGATCGCGCCAGAGCATTCTTTCTTCAATGAGCGGCTCACTACTCAGGAAGAACTCAACGCGACGTTTATAAAGCTGCGCCAGTTTGCTCAATTGCGAGAAGCGAGGCTCTCGCTTGCCGTTTTCAAAGTCCGACAGCGACGACGGGCCAATACCAGTTTTCGCAGAGGCATTTTCAAGAGTGTAGCCTATCGCGCTACGGGCGATTCGTAATCTTTCTGCAATCTGCATGCTGGTCCTCCTTCTTCCATACAGAATATGATACTTCTATTTCGTCAGAATGCAAGCTATGTCTTCTGTAAAATGGAAAATCAGGCTAATAATTCCGCTGAATCGTCTATCGCAGCATTTCTCTCAATAGCGTCGGGTAGCGGTCTTGGTGGGGTGGTGGTGGTGGTTGATGAAGAAGTAGCGGAGGGCGTCGATGGGGTGGTCGTAGAGGCCGTCTTTGGCGGGGAGTTCGCCGGCGGGGGCATGGGCGGCGTCGGGGTAGTGGTAGCATTGCATGGCCTCGATCAGGCGGGGGCAGCGAGGCGAGATGACGAGGGCGCTCGCGCCGTCGCCGGCGCGGATGGCCCGGCGGATCTGCTCGATACCCTCGAGGATGCCGCTGCGGCGGTAGCGGGTAGCGATTCCAAGGCTCCGCAACTCCCGGACGACGCTGGTCCCGGTGATGTCGCTGCGTCCGGCGCCTGCGGGGTCGCAGAAAGTCGCGGCCACCTGCTCCTCGGCACACGGCGTCTGCGTCTTGATCCGCTCGGCGTGGACGTCGATCGTCGCCCGGCTACGGACGTACTCGTCGATCACACGGACCATTCCCTCGTGGTCCACCTGAATCCACAGGCACACGAACGGATTGACGAAGCCGAAGTCCAGGCTCCGGTACAGCGGCAGGTTCGGATCGTAATCGACGGGCCCGACGTGCGTAGCCGGATCGAATTCGCCAAAGACCACGTTCTCCAACGAGGGCCTGATACACAGCATCTCGGATTCCCAGCCCGCGCGGCTGCTGCGTCGCATCTGGGCGATGCAGTCGTCGATCTTCAAATAGCCGCCGGCGCCCTTGGCCCTGCCCTGACAATCCGACCACAAGGGGCATTGCGAGCAATTGCGGTCCACGCACTTCTCGATGGTCTCCCAGAGGCACCACTTGAAGACAGGCACGCCGGTGCCGGCTGCGGCGGAGACTTCTCTCTGCATGATCCCGTAGGGTCGGTGCATCGTGCTGATCAGTTCCATGGCCGCCGTGAGAGTCCCTTTGCTCTGCGTGGTGAACTTGGCGGCGGCGAAGACGTCGTCGTCGAAGAGTTCCACTTCGTCGCAGCGCAGCTTCTGCACGTGCTGACCGCGCACGCTGGTGGCCGACTGGGTCAGGACCTCCACGGCCGCACCGGTCGCAAAGCGGCAGCCCCCCTTGCGAATCGGTCCGGCCAGGGCGCCTTCGAAGCCCTTCCACAGAAAGGCGGTGAGGTACTCATACATCCGGCTCGACTGCTCACCCGAGCCGCCGAGAATGCGAACCTGGCAGTCGGGCTTGAAGAGTCCGTCCAGCAGCGTGGCCACCGCCGCCAGCTCGGTCTTGCCCCCGGCCCGGTTCGCCCAGACAATCACGTCGGCATTGCGAACCACGGATGGACGACTGCGGATATTTGGGCGCGCGCGCAGTCCCCAATCGGACGCGAAACTGTGCCAGAGATAATCCATCGGACTGCTGTGCTCCGGACAGATGCGCCGGTCCGGGACATCGATTCCGAGAAAGACCTTCAGATAGTTCTTCAAATCCTCCTTCGTCTGCGGACGCGCGCGCCGGAGCCGCTCGTACAAACTCGCCGCCTTGACAGTCCCCGGATGGCTGGATGGTTCCGTACATAGAAGTTCTGTTCTTGTCATGGTAGATTTCTCCATTTCTGGTTTGCCTGGACAAATGAAGTGTGTCGCTGCCGCTACCGATGATGGATACCCCTGGCCCTCGCCAATTGCAGAACTCAGACAGGCTCGGTGCAAAGAGGCATCGTTTCCGTCAAGATGATGTTCTCCAGACGAAATATGTTGTGAGTGACAAGACGCGCTGCACAGCGCTCGTTATCGCATCGCTGTTAGTCGGACGTCGGTGTACATCACCGGCACGGGGTCGGGACGGTGATGATCGTGAGCGAGTGGGGTGGCAGTTGGCCGAGGCCTTCGGTGAAGCGTAGCTGCGTTCTCTCGGGGACGACCCGATTGGGGTGCTCGATGTCGTTGTACGAATCGGCGCTGTCTCCGGACAGAATGGTCGCTCGGTACCGGCCGTCAAGCGGGACGTCCTGGATCGTGACAGTGCATGCCACATCCCGCGATGGGTGTCGGTTCACCAGGGCGAGCGACCAGGTGGCGTGCGCATCGTCGGTTGTCACGATTGCGTCGACGACCGGGATGAAGCGGTCGCCGTGAACGAGCGGCGCCGCCTCAACGTCGGCCTCGACGACCCGGCTGCCGAGCAAATTGGCGTACATCGCCATCGCGTGAAAATGGGTGCGCCTCACGATGCCCCGGGGATGGACGTAGAGCGGGCCGCGGGTATTGACGAGCGGGGCGATGTTGGCCATGCCGACGTCCTCGGCGTGGCGCAGACAGGCGTTGAAGAAGGAAGCGGAAAACAGCGCGTCCGCCATGGTGTACTGCGAAGCGATCAGGTTCTTTTCGCGCGCCGCCACCAGCCGGATGACCTCGGGATCGCTGTAGTCCTGGACGGTCTTGCGCGGGAAACCGGGATGATGCCAGCCGCGCAGATTCCATTCGTCGAAAGCGATCTTGATCCGGCCGCGATAACCGGATTCCTCCAGAATTCTGACGTAGCCGGCGATGAGCTCTTCGGGCCCCTCCGACTTCATGATACAGGTCATGTAGTCGGGCGTCTCGTTCTTCTGCCAGAGACGCAGCCAATACGAGTGGATCGAGAGGTAGTCAAGGTAGCGTCCGGCCTGATTCAACAGGGGCAGCGTCCACTCCCGGGTCGGTAGCGCCGCGGCCGTCAGTTGGATATCGGGATCGGCCGCTTTCATCGCCTGGGCCGCCTCGCGGACCAGCGGGGCCCATTGCTCGATGGGCTTGTAGCCGATCTCGTGGCGCCCCCAGTTCTCATTTCCGATGCTCCAGATCGTGACGTTTCGGGGCTCGTCGTACCCGCTGTCGCGGCGCATTTGCGCGTACCGTCCCCGGCGAGCGTTGCAATATTCGACCCAGGCTTTCATCTCCGCGACGGTGCCGTTGCCGGCGTTGTTGCAGATATAGGGCTCCCATCCGAGGAGCCGGCAGAGCTCGACGAACTCATCCGTACCGAAGGTGTGCGGCTCGACCACTCCCCAGGCCATGTCGTCGGTCGGTTCCCGCTTCTTCCCGACGCCGTCCTCCCAGTGGTAGCCGCTGACGTAACAGCCGCCCGGCCAGCGGACGATGGGCACCTTCAACTCGCGCAGCGCTGCGACGACGTCCCGGCGGAATCCGCGCTCGTCCGAAAGATCCGATCCCGGATCGAAGACGCCGCCATAGATCTGGCGGCCGAAATGTTCGAGGAACCCGCCAAAGATCATCGGGCTGTACAATCGGGCCTCCGCGTTCGCGTCGACCGTCACGGTCGCCCCAAGTTTCTCGGGAAGGTCGATGGGCTCTACGGATACGTCGTCGTACCAGGCCTGGCCGGTCGATGCGCCCCAACCGCCGAAAAGGCAATTGATTTCCAGCTTCGTCGCTGCGCCCGTCCGGAAGACCGTGGAGACCTGCGTCCAGTCCTTCGTTCCCGTCACGGCGGGGGTTCTGACGTGCTGCATGTTCTGAATGTTCAGCAACGCGCCGACCGCGCCGCGGACGTCGCGGGTCTTGATCCACCCGGAGAGCCTGTAGAAGGTATCGGGCTGGACGGTCACCGTAGCCGTCCAGGCGGCGTCACTGCCCTTCTCGGAACGAATCGTCAGGCATCGCGCTCCGGTTCTCCCCGTCCGCGCGACGCTCCAGCGGGCGTTTGCCTGGCCGCTCCAGGCACGGGAGGTCCAACCGGCGACGCCGCCGGCGGTCTCATCTTCAAACGAGGGATTGGGCACGAGATTGGCAGCCGGTCCGGCCGCCCACGCTGCAGGCGACCACGCCAAAACGACCGAAAGCCCGAGCAGTATCATGGCACCGAGTGCGATTCTCAACGTTTGGTCCTCCACTTGTGAGGCCACCGGCTTGCGCTACCTCGCCGGACGAACGAGCAGGTGCTTCTGTTGGCCGGGTTCGAGTCTGATGCGAATCCCTTCGCTGAGGCGCTTGCCGCTGACGGTCATCTTAACTTGCGATTCGAGGCCTTCGACGAGGTACTTCTGCTCGGCCTCGACGGTATACCATTCAGGCAGCGTGTTCATGCGGGGCCAGTCCCGGGCAAAACCCATGTACACGCGGTGGCGGGGAATGTCGAAGACGAGCTTGCCCGACCACTTCTCTGCGGACTTCATGCTGATGACGAGGTTGTCGCCGGCGCGGGCGGCGCCGAGCCGCAGACCCTTTTGCCAGGGCCGGGCGACCAGACCCTGTGTGTGCATCAGAGCGTGCATGATGACGGTGCGGACGCCGTTGGCCTGGAGCTTCATCGTGCCCCAGAGCTCGGCGGTCTCCAGCGGCTCGGCCGAGCGGGTGACGCTGCGGGCCATCTCGCGATCGACCCAGTCGAAGCCTTCCTTGACCGGGATGCGGTTGAGCAGATAGATACCGCCCTCGATGGAGTCGGCGAAGCCGTCGATGGAGTAATTGCCCTCCCAGTTGTAGTTATCGTACAGGGGTTTGGCCAGGTTGCGGAGAGTCGTGCGGACGCGCGTCTCATAGACGGGCCGGCCCACAGCCATGTCGAAGCAGAGGTACCCGACGTAATCATAGCCCCAGCCGTCGCTGAGCTTGCCTTGCCAGCCGTCGCGCCGGGTCAGGTGGTTGTACATCATCCCGTCCTCGTTGCAGCCCTTGGCCAGGATGGTATCGAAGACATGCTTGAGCTTTTGCTGGTAGAGCCTGGCCTTGGGGCGGTTCTCCTGCGTCTCGACGGCCAGCAGCAGGCCGAGGCCGCCGATGATTTCGCAGCCGTGGTCGCGCAGCCGCGTAGGGACGAAATCCGGCTGATCGAAGTAGTAATCGGTCAGCCGCTCGGCCCAGGTCAGAAACTCCTCGCGTCCCGTCATCGTGTACAAGCGGGCCAGCGCCTGGAGCTGCTCGCCGTTGACTTCGATGTTCGTAGACGGGATCTTGCCGAACGGCGTCTCGACACGGGCGTGCTTCCAGATGTCTTCCTCAATGGCCAGCATGCGCTCGAACCATTCGTCCTTGCCCGTGACTTCGACGATGGCAATCAAACCGTCCTTGACGTATTCGGAGGCCTCGAAGACCATCGCATCGTAGTCCGGGACGATCTTGGTCTTCTTCTTCCAATCGTACGGAACGGGAATGCGGTCGAGGTGATTGCAGAGCTTCTGCTCGGCGTGCAGGACGTCGCGGACGGGACCGTCGAGAGCGGGCTTATCGACGACGAACGCGGCCCAGCACAGGAACGGATAGCAATCGGCGGCGGTGTCGCGATAGTTCCAGCGGCCGTCGGCGGGATACAAACCCGTCTGCGGATCGATCAGCGGCAGCGCCTTTTCGTGCAGCCACCGGTAGACTTTGCTCAGAGCGTAACCGGCGATCTCGCTCGAAGCCTCGGCCTGTTTCAAAAGAGCCTCATCGACCGGCGCGCCGAATGCGTCTTTGCCGACGCCACGCGTGGCGAGTTCCTTGAGCTCGGGCAGATGGTCCTCGTACACACCGCGCGGTGTGGTGCCATGCTTCTTGCAAAGCGAAGCGGCCATGCCGACGACCTCGCCCATCATGCCGCAGGTGCGCATCACGCGGACGGTGCCCAGCGCCACGTGCGTAACGCTGATGTCGCGTCCGGCCATAAAGAGATTCTCGACGTTTCGCGAATAGAAGCAGCGGTACGGAATCGGATAGGGCTTGATATGCGGCTGTGTGCAGATCGTCTTGAACTCCTGGCCCGGGAAGTGTTTGGTATTCTTCGGGTCGGGGTAGTGCAGGTCGATCGACCAGGTCGTCGTGACGAACGCGTCGGGGAACTCCGTGCGCTCTTGAACGTCCTGCTGCTGGAGAATCACGTCGCCCAGCAGCCGCCGCGATTCGCGCTTGCCGGCGACGTACGCGACCCATGACAGCTTGCGGTTGGCGTACCTGTCTCTGTCCTTGCTGTGGTTCTTCTGAAAGGCCCAGTTGCCATAGACGGCGCGGAGGCCGTGGTCGCGGATCGCTTCAAATTCGGTGATCTGGTCCTTGTTCAGGCCGGTCTCCCAGTTCCAGTCGCCGCGCGTGGCATGCTCGCAACTGGCCTCGCTGAATTGCAGGGCCCAGGGGCATTCGGGAAACGGACTGGGTTCGTCGGTCTCGATCGAATACCACTGCACCGAGGCCCCCATGGTCATGGCGTCGGCCTTCTCCGGAGCCATGGACTCGCCGGTCTGGGACATGCTTTCCCGTCCCATGCGGTAGTGGGCGCCGGCCAGGAAGCCCAGCGTCCCGTCGCCCGTGCAATCAGCAAAGAGGAAAGCGGGAAAACGAAGCTCTTCGGATGTTTTCGTGTTCCGGGCGATCACGGCGACGATGCGATCGCCGTCCTTCTCGACACCATAGGCATGCGTGTTGAGAAACAGCCGGAGGTTGGGCTCAGCCCGTGCGACGCGCAGTTTCTTGTCGTCGTTGTAGAACGCGGCCGGGCGGGCGTTGCCCCGATTGCCCGGGTCGAGCTCCCGGACCAGATCGCCGAGCGCCGGATAGGGCGGCAGGTTGATCTGTCCGTTCAGATGCACGCGGACCTCGGAGCTGTTGTTGCCTCCCAGGACGGGGCGGTTCTGAATCAGTGCGACCTCCAGGCCGAGGCGGGCGGCCGAAACGGCCGTGCAGGTCCCGGCGATGCCGCCACCGACCACCACGAGGTCGAACTGCCCCGCATCCCGCGGGGTATCCGGTAAGCCCAGCATCTTACGCCGAAAGACTGTCAGCTCGTCGCCCTCCGCCGGCGGGACGAAGTCCGGATCGCTGGAGAAGAAAATCGCGTCGCAGCGGCCGTCAAAACCGGTCAGATCGTGCAGGGCGAGCTGAGTCTGCTTGCTCTTGATCTCGACGATGCCGCCGTCCTGCCAGTGCCAGGCGGCCCCGCCAATGCCGAACGTCGTCTCCAGGGGCTTGTTGTCGATCAGCAACTGGAACCGGCCCGGCGCGCCGGAGACGCCCCACGGCGCGACCCAGTCCCGGGTGCGGACCCAAACACGGTAGGCACCGGCGCCCGGAAGCGTAACCCTGGTCACCGCATCCGCGACGGGAACGCCAAACCCGTGAGCCAGCAGCATCGGCGAGCCCATCTGGTCCATAAACTGCTGGTCCACAAACCACCCCCCGACCTCATCGAAACTCTCAGCCTCAACGAGAACATGCCTGCCCGCAGTCGACACCGCACAACAGACCAGAAGCGCAACGAGGGACGCTGTAAGTACACGCGTGGGTCTGCTCACCACAGAGACACTGAGGACACGGAGAAAAAGGAAAGTCATAGAATCCTCCTGCGAATACCATCTTTCAGGACCGGCACGTTGAAGTTGATCAGCAAGCCAATTCTCCAGCCGCCAATTCTCAAATACGTGAGCAACTGTGCCTCGTGAACGGGTTCAATGGCAGAAATGGCCTTGATTTCCACAACGACCGTCTTCTCCACCAACAAGTCCAGGCGGTAGCCACAGTTGAGCTTGATCCCCTTGTAACCAACGGGCAATGGTCTTTGTCGTTCAAACGAAACACCACGCAACTCCAGGTCACGGCAGAGGCACTCCTCATACGCCGACTCCAGCAGTCCCGGGCCCAACGCCTGATGAACCTCAATGGCCGCGCCAATGATCTGCTCGGTTATCTTGTTTACATCCACTTTTTATCCCCTCCCCATTCTCTGTGTCTCTGTGGTGAATACTACCCGCTCCTGTCGATTTGGGCGATTTTTTCGACGCGGCGGGCGTGTCGGCCGCCGTCGAAGGGGGTGGCCAGCCAGATTTCGATCATTTCCAGGGCCTGCTCGACGGACACCATCCGGGCGCCGACGGACATGACGTTGGCATCGTTGTGGGCGCGGCTGAGCCTGGCGCACTTGTCGTTCCAGCAGACGGCGCAGCGGACGCCGCGAACCTTGTTGGCGACGATGCTCTCGCCGTTGCCGGAGCCACCCAGGACGATGGCGCGGTCGCATTCGCCCGTACCGACGGCCAGGGCGGCCGGGTAGATAAAATCCGGATAATCACACTTCTCCGCAGAATCCGTGCCGAAATCCCGAACCTCGTGCCCCCGCTCGATCAAATACCGCTTGATACGCTCCTTATACTCGTACCCTGCGTGATCCGTGCCCAATGCGATCTTCATTCATGCCCCTTGCAATCCAGCCTTATGACAAAGGGGGTACTATACCCGCAGCGCGGGCAGATTTCAATTTCAAACCCCCGGCCGCGACCGCCGCAGCCGCTCCAGGAACGCCTCCGAGAGCTGTACGACAAATTCCCGCCCCGCGTCCTCGGCGCCGCCGACTGTATATGGCACACCCTCGCGGACCCGGCTCATCGCCTCGTCGTCGTAATACTCCACGACGAACTGCCCTGCCGCATGTTGGGCCACGTACAGATGGACAACACCGTCTTGATCGGTAACAGCCTGCTGCCCCCAGTAGTTGCCGCGACCGCTGCGGTGCTGGACGCTGATGCCTTCGAGGGGCTTGCCGGCCGAGTCGATCACCCTCACGGCGACCTTCATAGCGGACGGGAAATCAACGCGCCCCAGGTCGAGGACCTCGCCCTGTCGCAGCAGCACGTCCTCGAGAATTGCCGGGGCGAACTGTGGGTCGCGGCGCGTCATTTTGACCGTCAATTCAACGTCGGCGGGAACGTAAACACGGCTCGGCTCGTTGCTGGGCAGCTTGCTCTTGCGAAAGATGCAGCCCCCCCGATTTTCCGACCGGGCGGCCCACAGGTCTTTCAGCCACGGTGTCGGATCGCCCTCTTTGGTGTACCAGAAGAACCTCACATCCCTCTCGACGGCCAGACCCTGACCGCTCGGAACGTTCGGCTCGATGAGAATCGCCCCGGCCGGGAACAGTCTCATCTCCGGAAGCGATATCGCGCCGCTGTCGTCCGGCTCCAGACCACACGGGTGCCGGACTCCCGCGCTGTCCTGCTCGTACCAGAGCAGGCTCTGCTCGGCGCCGAGATAATCTTCACGGATGGCAACGACCGACTCCAGAGACAGATCCTCCAGGTCAGTGGGCAGCGCAATCTCGAACCGCCCCTGCGAATCCGTCCGTGCGACACCCAGATCCAGGCCGCACAAAGCCTGGAAGAATTCGCTTTTCGGGTCAACCTCGGGACCGAAATACAGGATTTGCTTCCTGTGCTCGGATTTGAGTCGCAACCCAAGCCTGCCCGGCGGAGCGGGATTTTGCATGACGATTGCCTGCGAGACAGGCGCGCCCGTAACACCGTGAACTACGCGACCGCGGTAGAGCAAGAAGGCTGGCTGTATCTCGACCGGCTCAAACACAATCGTATCGGGGCTTTCCGATGTAACTTCAATCGGGCCAAAGAAATATGTCTTACCGTTCCACGTCGCTGACGCCGAATACGTCCCGAACGGCAAGTCCTTCTTCTCCATCCACGACCCTTCGTACGCGACACCGCCGGAGTGCCCTTGCGGGCTCCGGAAACGAATGCTCAGAACCACCTTCTTGAGCATCTCCGGATCGGCCACCGGCCCGAATTCATCCTCGAAAGCCAGCACGCCGGAGAAGGCCTGCGGACCTTGCGGCTTTCGCTGCAAGACAATGGTATGTTCCTGTCCGGCGGCCAGAAGGCCGCGAAACGGCTCGAAGTCCAATGCTTTGGGAGCGTGGATCATCACCTCGTACGACGCCCCCGGCGGCACGGGCCTGCCCAGCCTGCCCTCGTCCGTAGCCAGCGGAAGGTGCATCGCGAAAGTGCCCTGGGCATCGGTCAGAACCTTCGCGGGTTTGTCCCACGTTGCCCGCCGTGGCCACCAGGCCTTGAGCCTCCCGCGGCCCGGCGTGCAAACCTCGCTGCACTCGATGACGGCTGCGGCAACGGGCTCCTCGTTCGCGTCCACCACCGTGCCCCATATGGAGCGCTCGTCGGCGCGGGTCCCCACGGCCGTGAGCGGGACCACGCACAGGCTCGGCGGCTCCTCGGGCCGGTACACGCCGATGGAGGGCTCAACGATGCCCATACCGTAGTTGGGATCGTGGACCAGGAAACTGCAGCCTTGTAGTGTGCTGTTTAGATGGGGAGGTCGCAGCCGGCCGGCCTCGTCGAGAGCGATGGAGGACCACGATTCCACCCTCGATTGGCCGGAGCTCCATGTCGCCGATGGAATGACTTCCACCTTCGCACCGGCCATCGGATGACCCAGCGCATCCACGAAGACGCACCACTTGTCCTTCGCCAAGGCTGAGACCATGAACTTCCGTTCCTTCCGTGAGGCGGGAAACATCCGCGCCTGCACGGGCCCGCAGTCCGGATGAAGGACCACAAACAGAACGCAGCGCAAGCGTGTGTGGATAGCGGTCCTTGGCGAGGGCATTCGTCCATTTGCATCCAGCCGGACGTTGGCGATCCAGATCTTCCGACCCGAACTCAGGTCATAGTTGGAATCACCGACCCAGATCTCCACCTCTGCGTTTGCCAGCGGCTCGCGGAGAGGATCGACAAACACGCACGGGAGCAACAGGAACTCTCGAAACTCTCCTGCTTGGAGGCTGAACCCGTGACCGGCCCGGTACGGATCGGCAAAGATGTGTCCGTTCATCATCGTTTCCACGACAGGATCCTGCTGATCCTCCGGCACCACGGCGACAACGGCATTCTCGATACCCGCCCCCGCGTCGGCCTGCGTTGCCACCGCATCGAAGACGACATCAAAGCCTTCCAGCGGCACAGTCACGGTTGTGTAGGCCCGGCGATCGGCCTGCCAATCACGATAGAGCCGCACGACGGCCATGAGCGGAAGGTTCGGATCGCGCTCGGCCTCCGCGTCGATACCTATACTCTCGCTCGATGCAGCCGCCGTCGCGGGCGGCTCCTCATCGCCCAAAGCATACGTGTGGATCACCCCCAGGACCAAAACGATAGCTGTCGCGAGCGTCCGTCTCATGATCTCTCTCCGCAAACAACCGCTCCTTGTTTCGCATGGTATCCCGTACCAGCGTAGTCAATTAAGAGTATACCCGATTGGCAAAGCGGAAGGAAAGAGATCTATTGTTTATTTTTGGAACGATTTCTTCCGCGGCAAGGTCATGGCTGCCGGCTGTCGACTGCAGCCTGCGACACGATCGGCTTGACGCCGGCGAACTGACGGAGAAACTGACCACGCGCCAAGGAACCTGCGAGGCCACCGGCGCCAAGATCAAGGCGATCCGACAGAAGAAGCACTCCCGCCACAAGGCACACCAACGACGACGCTCCGAGATTCTCTCATCAATGCGTGAGGGGCTTTTCCAGGTCGACCGGGTATTTTTGCCAGGGGACCGCGCCGGCCTGGCTGATGTGGTTTCGCAGGGCGGAAAAGAGCTTCTTGTACATCGGGTGGTTTTTGCCCAGCGGGTTTTCCTCTTTCGGGTCTTCTTCGAGGTTATAGAGTTCGAGCGGCTCGAAGGGGCTGTTTTGCACGAGCTTGAAGTCGCCGTAGCGCGCGGCATAGTAAGCCCGGCCGCCGTAGTGTCCGCCTTCACGGCGGACCCAGAACAGGACGCGGTCTTCCTCGGGTTGGCGCCGGCCCAACAAGGTGGGCAAAATGCTGCGCCCGTCGATCTCGTGGGCGACGTCGGCGCCCGCTGCTTCGCAGACCGTTGGGAACAGGTCCATCGTCAGGGCCACGCGGTTGCTGCGCGAGCCCGCTTCGATCCTCCCCGGCCAGACCGCGCACATCGGCTCGCGGATGCCGCCCTCGTACATGTCCTGCTTGCCGGCGCGAAGCGGGCCGTTGTTGGCGCCAACGCTGAGCTGGCCTCCGTTGTCGGAGGTGAAAATCACGAGTGTGTTGTCACTGAGACCGGCCTCCTTCAGCGCTTCGACGACTTTGCCGATCCCATCGTCAAGGTGTTCGATCAACGCGACCAGTCTGGCCCGCTTGTCACTGATGCCTTTCTCGCGCCGCTTGACGCGCTCGACCCACTCTGCCGGCGGCTGGATCGGCGTGTGCGGAGCGTTATACGCCAGATACAGGAAGAAGGGCTGTTTCTTCGCGGAACGCTCGCGAAGGTAATCGACGGCCCATTGCGTGAACAGATCGGTGGCGTGTCCTTGCGGGTCGATCTCTTTCTCGTTGAGCCGCATGTAGTTGTACCCGTGGCGAGTGTGCTTGTAGTAATCGTCCATCATGTCGCCAAGGAAGCCGTGGAAATGGTCGAAGCCGCGTTCGTTGGGCTTGTTCGGCGAAGCCAGGCCCAGATGCCACTTGCCGACGATGGCGGTATGATAGCCCGCTCGTTTGAGCATCTGAGGCAGCAAAACCGCGTGCGGCGACAGGTGGCCCCAGTTGTTCGCAACGTGCGTGCGAATCACGCCGGGCACACCCACGAGGTCGGGGTAGCGGCCGGTCAACAGCGACGCCCGCGTCGGCGAGCAGACCGGGCAGTTCGCATAGAACCGGTCCAACCGCATGCCGCGCGCGACGAGCTTGTCGATGTTCGGCGACCGCAAATCCGTCGCCCCGTAGCAGGAAAGATCGCCGTACCCAAGATCATCCACCAGGATCACCACAATATTCGGCTTGGCGGCGACCGCGCGACCCAAGCTCGCACGCAATTTCGATGTAGCCATCACCGCCACGCCCACGCCGGCAAATCGCAAGAGACCACGTCTTGTCACACGATCTTCGTTCATCATACCTCCAACCTCTGCGTCCCTCCGCGTTCTCTGCGGTTAGAGATTCATAACCGCGGAGGACGCAGAGGACCGCAGAGATTCACAAGTCGTTTACCATCCTCTTGAGACCATTCTTGAGTCGAAGGACGTTGAAATTGATAAGCAACCCGACCTTCTTCCCACTGAGTTTCAGGTAGGATAAGAGTTGAGCTTGGTGAAGGTGGGTTAATGTGTCAACTGCTTTCAGTTCAACGATAACTCGTTGCTCGACCAGCAGATCCAGCCGATAGCCCAGATCGATTTTTACTCCTTCATACACAACAGGCAGGCCAAGTTGTCGTTCGACTCTCAAACCTCGCTTTTGGAGTTCATGCATCAAGCACACCTCATACGCATTCTCCAGCAATCCGGGTCCGAGCACCGAATGCACTCGTATAGCGGCGTCAACAACTTGCGCGCTAATTTCATTCAATTCCATCCTCTGCGCTCTCCGCGTTCTCTGCGGTTAGAGATTCTCTACAGCGAGTCGAGCTGCAGCTTGTCGCCGGTTTTTTCCATCCAGCGGTGCAGCTCGGCGTCGAGGTCCTTGACCCGCTTTGCGTAGCGCGGATTCTCGGCGAGGTCCTTCGTCTCCCAGGGGTCTCTCTTGAGGTCGAACAACTGCACCTCGTTGACGTGCGGGTAGCGAATCAGCTTGTACCGCTCGGTGCGAACCATGCGTTGGAAGTTGCGATACGCTCCGTAGACCGAATCGTAGAGTTTCTGTTTCCGGCCCGCCAGAAGAGGGACCAGGCTGGGGAACTGCACCGTTTCGGGCGTTTCAATGCCGGCCATCTCGCAGGTGGTGGCGAAGGCGCTTTGCAGGTAGACCATCGCGTCGATCTTTCGGCCCGCCTCAATGCCCGGGCCGCAGAAGACATACGGCATGCGGACCGAATGATCGTACTGGTTTTGCTTGCCCATCAGTCCGTGCTGTCCGACAGCCAAGCCGTGGTCGGCCGAGAAGATGATGATGGTGTTGTCGGCCTTGCCGCTTCTTTCCAGGGCGTCGAGGATGCGGCCGATGTGGTAGTCCGCGTGCGTGATGATCGCGTAATATTCGCTGCGATGCACCTGCACCGCCTCCTTCGTGCGCGGGAACGGCGCCAGCCGCTCATCGCGCAGCTTGTGGTCGCCCTGGTCGAACGGATGCTCGGGCACGTAATTCGGCGGGATCTCGATATCCTCGGGCGGGTACATATCGACGTATTCTTTCGGCGACTGCCTCGGATCATGTGGAGCGTGGAACGCCACGTACATAAAGAATGGATTGTCACTCTTCGTGACGTGGTCCTCCAGGTACTCGATGGCGGTGTCGGCCCAGAGCTTGCTGCTGTGGACGATCTCGCCGTCAACGTTGCGCCAGTGACCGGCGAGCGTTTCGTCCGAGGGGCTCCACGAGTTGCCGGGCCGGGGCCGGTCGTATGGGTCCTTGACGATGCCCTTCTTCTTGTTTTCCTCGGCGTTGGTGTCTTTGGATGGGAACATGCCTCCGCCGGTTGGGCCGATCGTCTTGAAGCTGCGTTTGAGGGCCTTGTCCCTGTTGTGCCACTTGCCGGTCATGAAGGTGTCGTAGCCCGCGTTGCCGAGCGTCTCGCCCCAAAGCGGATAATCGCCGCAGTCGTCGCCTCCGCAGGTCCAGAGGTAGCGACCCGTGTTGAGCATGGCCCGGCTGGCCACGCAAACGGCCCCGTGCCAGGCGCCCTGGTTGAAGCAGTGCGTGAACGTCGTGCCCCGCCGGACCAGCCGGTCCATATTCGGCGTCTTGACCTCGGGGTTGTTCAGGATGTTGAGTGTGCTGAACGCCTGGTCATCGGTAAAGAGGAAGAGAATATTGGGTCGCTCTTTGCCCGCAGCGGCGAACGAATTGGCCGGGGCCAATCTACCTTGCGTCGCGGTAATGCGTCCCAGAGTGGAACAGGCCAAACCGGCGCCGATCATTTTGAGGAACTCTCTTCTGCGAAATAGATCATTCATGGGTTTTTCCTTTGCGTCTATGAGGTCTCGTCGCCCTTCTTCTCCGGTTGGTTTCTCAGTGTCCGCTGCAAGGCCTCGAAGGAGCCGGCCTTGGAGGCCCCTTCGATGGCTTTGACCGCAACGTCCTGAACCTTTTGATACGCGGCTTCTTGCTGTTGGGCCAGCTTGGCGAGCTGTTCGCTTTGTTCCCGAACGCTTTTTTCGAGGGACTGGATTCGAGCGGCCAGCACGTTTTTCTCGCCTTCGAATTCCTTTTGCATCAAGTCCTGGCGATACTTGGCTTCGAGTTCCACCTGCTCGGTGGTCTCTTTGACAGCTTTGGCAACGGCGGCCTCCAGGCGTTCCGGGAAGGCCCCGACCTGTGCCTGTAACGATTCCAGCTCGCCCTCCCGCTCGGCGAGCCGCTGCTCGCGTTCCTGGAGTTCCTTCTCGGTGCGCTCCTTGATCGCTTTGGTCTGGCTGGCAATCATTTCCTTTTCCGCCAGCAGGCGCGCCTTCTCATCTTCGAACTTATCGCGGGCCAGTTGTTGTTCTCGTTCGAACGCATACCGATATTCCTCTTCCTGGCGCTTCCGTTGTTTGGCTTGTTGTTGCTCCCATTCCTTGGCTTCGGCTTGACGCTCGGCCTTTTCCTTTTCTCCACGCTGCCGCAGCATCTCGATCTCCTGCGTCAACGCGTTCCTTTTCGCAGCCATTTCGGTCTCGAACGTCTCGCTTTTCTGGTGCTGTGACTCGATCAAGGCGGCCAAGCTGGCGGCGGACCGCTCGATCTCGTAGACTTCCTTAAGTTCGCGCTCCTTGATTGCAATGGCCCGTTGGGTGGTCTCGAATCGCTCCACCTCGCCGGTCAGTTTCTCGGCCAGTTCCGAAAGCATCTTGTTGATATCGTTTCGGAGTTGACCGATCTCCTGGCTGACTTTGTCGGCTGATAGGTCGGTCACGGCGGCCACTACTTGCGCTTCCTTTTTTGCCTGGATCGTCTGCTCCGGCTTGAGTTGTGTTCTCTCCTTCTCGCGGAGTTGTTCCATGGCGTTCTGGTAGGCGTCCAGCAATTCGCGTTTGGTGTTTTTCATACTGAGACCGTCTTCGGCCTTTTTTTGTGGCGGCACTGTCTTGTCTCCTCATCTGTCGATTAGGGTCTGGCTTTTTTGCACATGACGGGCCCGTTCGCCCGAACGTCAAATCCATTGTACAGCGAACGAGGTGGACCGCAATACTTGTTGGCCGAAACGATGCACCCGGAGGCGGTCGAGGCCTCCGCTCACGATCGTTGTACGCCTCCCTTCCCGGCCAGATCCTTTGGCACAGCCTTGCCCCTTCAACTGCGGTCAGGCCAAGCTCTGCTCCCCCGCATAGGGGAAAACCCGCCTCCGTATTCCGATTGCGTCCGTTGCGGTGAGACCTTGTCGCTACGGTTTGGGCTCGAGCATCGTTCGGGAGACCGCCCATTTTTCGACGGCCTGGCGAGACAGCGGCGCCTGGCGCAGCTTGCTCTGGCCCCACAGTTCGTAGCCGCTCAGGCGGAAGGGGCTGTCGGGGTGCTCCGAGGCACCGACGGGCAGCAGCGCCATCGACTCATCTACCGCATGGAGCGGGACGTACTGCGTGTAGGACTGCGCCCGCTGCGAGAGAATCGTGCCCCCTTCGATACACCGCAGGGCCGGATACGTGATGTCCTTTTCCTCGTCGAGCGAGCCGAAGCCGTCGAGCGTGGACATGTACGAGAGTTTCGTATCGAGCAGCTCGGCCCTGGCTCGCTGGTTCCACTGGTTCGGGTCGTCGCCGTAGCGCGACTTGCCGTAGCGCCAGGCGGCCCGCAGAATGAGGTTCACGTAATCGGCCTCGTCATCGCTCAATCTGGCCTCGGGGTCCGCGGCGATTCGTGCATCGACAGTCTGGAGCATGTTGCACAGGCCCGAGACGCCGCCGCCGTAGACGGTGGCAGCCGCGAAGTTCTGCCGAAACGCCATCGGCATCAAGTTGAGAATCTCCGTTCCCTTGACCGACATCTCCGACCTGCATCCGGCGGACCGCCAGTCTTCGAGATACTCGAGCGCCTTGAGCGTCTCGTCTTCCAGGGGATACTTCTGGACGTCACGAAGGTGATAGCCGAGCTTGACCAGATCGCGCTTGATGGGAGCCACCGTATCGTAGTGGATGTCGAGCACGTCCTCGGGTGCGAACGTGTCCCTGGCTTTCACGCGCTCCTTCAATCGCCAGGATCGGTCGGTGTCGCCGAGACTGCCGGTGGAGTTGCCCATCGAGATGGGGTAGAACGCCGCGATGGGCCGGTGGTTGGCGGTGACAAGCCACCCCTGCTCGGGGTTGATAACCTGGGGCAGCAGCTCGTGAGGCAGGATGCCCTGCCAGTCGTTGGCGCCGTCCCAGCCTTCATGCGCGGAGCGCCCCTCGAGCAACGCATGCGGCGAGCGGATGGGCAAAGCGAGAATCGTCTTGTACCCGATATTGCCCCTGGTATCGCCGAACACGCAGTTGGCGCTGGGGAAACGCCAGCCTCCGAGCGCCCGCTGAAACTCAAAAACGTCTTTCGCTCGCATCATCGCCAGCGCGCCCTGGAGCGTGTCGCGCTTCGGCTCGCAAATCGGGATGCGCTTCAAGGCCACCTCGTCGCCGCGCCGGACACCCATGGCGACGCGCGTCACGATTGGCCCCAGGTGCGTCTCCCGCACGGTCAGCGTTTGGGACCGGCCGCCCCGGACGCGGACCGTTTCCGTGCGAACGCTCATGTCGCGCCACTGCCCGTCAAAGAAGTACTGGTCGGGCCGGTTCGGATCGGTTTTCAAGACAAACAGATCGGCCTGGTCGGCGCCCAGCGCCGTCAGACCCCACGCGACGTTGGGAGTGAAGCCGATCAGAATGATCGGGCTTCCGGGGACGCCAATGCCCCGCGCGTTGAACGTCTTGCCGCTGAGGTGGTATTCATAAAAGAGCGACGGATTGCGCACGGGGGTCTGGGGATCGCTCACCAGCACGGCCGCACCGGTTGTCGTTTTGCCGCCTCCCACGACCCAGGCGTGGCTGAACCGCGGTCCCGGCGGAGGCCGACGCGTCATCGGAGTCACATCGACCTTTCGCGTCAGGTTCTGCTCGTTCGCATAATCGTAAACCCGCTCGACCCAGTCATCGCTGACGTCGCTGCGCTGTATCACGGAGGCATCGTCACGCAGGGCCCGGCCTCGAAACGCACCCTCGCTGTCGTTGGCGGCGAACGTTCGCACCTGCCTGCGACCTTCCTTGATCTCGTAGTACAACGCCGCTTCGCGCAGGCCGTCGCCCGAGAAGAACAGGGCCATCCGCCACCACGAAGCGATGCACGCGGCGGGCGTCCAGGGCTCCGGTTTCAGGTCGTACTTCTCGAAGAGATGCAGCAGATCGTTCGGGTGATTGTCGATGTAATCGTTGACGCCCCGGCTATAGGCTTCCAGGAGCGTTCGCGCCTCAGCGTCGAGATGCCGCGCCGTCCGCTCGGCGGCCCGGTAGTATCCGATCGTGCGCATCTTGATGTCGTTGCGCAAAGCCGAGTTCTTGCCTTGCGGCTGGCGACGCGAGGCGCCGACCTTGACGTCACCGACCACCTCGGCAAGACGGCCCTGAATGATGCGCAGATTGTAGTACATCTGAAACGCCCGGTCCTGCGCCGTGGCATAACCCAACCCATACATCGCCCCGGCATCCGTCTCGCCAAACACATGAGGCACACCCCACTCATCCCGCAGCAGCTCAACCCGCGCGGAGCCACCGTCACCCAACGAGAATGTCGCGCCGCCGCCCCGTTCGCGGCGATTCGGTGCACCGCAACCACTGAAAACAAGCGACAGAGTGATCAGGCTGGCCACAATTGCGGACTTCGTTCTCACAATGGCGAACACGTCAATATGCCTCCCAAGTCACGGCGACACTGTTTCACGCGGCGCCCGCCGGCCGACGCGCGTCAGGAATTGTCTTCCGACTCATCGGGCTTATCATATTCGGCTCCGGCGATGATGACAACATATTCGCCTTTGGGTTTTTCTTCGAGGTCGTCGAGCAGTTGTGACAATCGGCCGCGGCGGACCGATTCGTGCAGCTTGGTGAGTTCCTTGGCCACCGCGGCGTAACGGTTGCCGAACACGTCCAGCGCCTCTTCCAGCAGACGACGCAGACGGTACGGGCTCTCGTAGTAGATCAGCGTGTGAGGGGAGTCCTTGTCCATTTCCAGGAAGCGGCGGCGCTTGCCCGGCTTGTGGGGCGGAAAACCGCGAAACGTGAAGCTGTACACCGGCATCCCCGAGAGCACCAGGGCCGTGACGAAGGCGGTCGGGCCCGGGATGGCCGTGACCTCGAAGCCTTCCTTGACCGCTTCCCACAGCGCGACGAATCCCGGGTCGGAGATGCTGGGTGTCCCGGCGCTGGTGACCACGGCGACCGACTTACCCTCGGCGAGCAGGCCGACGATTCGTCGAACGACCCGGTCCTCGTTGTGCTCATGAAAGGAAATCTGCGGCTTCTTGATGTCGAAGTGCTTGAGGAGCCGCCCGGTCCGGCGGGTGTCCTCGCTGGCCACAAAATCCACCGCGCGCAGCGTCTCCAACGCCCGCAGAGTGATGTCACCGAGATTTCCAATCGGCGTCGATACAAGATACAACATAACAGAGCCAACCATCCACAACGCCGTCAAAGCATGCTGTGCGCCACATGGCCCAAAACTTGCGACGATCTCGGGGCAGCGACGGTCTCGTCACTATATTCGGCGCAATGACATCACCAGATCCGTCATGTCATTGCAAGCGAAGCAGAGCAATCTACAGATGCACAGTTCATTCCGCGTCGTACTACGCGGCCTACTCCACGGAGGCCGACTCGTAGCGTTCCAGCGCCTTTTTCAGGCCTTGCCGCATTTCGTTGTTGTCCTCCGCCAGAGCGACCGCCTTTTTCTGCTGCGTGACCGCCTCGGCGACGTATTGCTTGCCCAGCTCGTAGAGCGCGCGGGCGTGGGTATCAAGCACAGACGGGTCCTTCTCTTCGGTCAGTTTGACGGCCTTGGCCGCCGCACGTCGGGCCAGCTCCAGATCACGCCGGTCCTGCGGACATTGGTTAAAATCCTCCAGGCCAACGCATTGAGCATCATCGAGTTGTCCGGACCGTCGACGAGCTGCAGGCCGATTCGGGCCGCTTCGTCGCGATCTGTACCGACCGTGCTGAAGTAGGCTTTGAAGAGCTTGAGCACGCGCGCCTGCTCCTTCTCCTGCGCCGCTTGCTTCTTGGCGTAGGCGACGTAATCGAACTGCCCGGCCACGACTTGTTCGAGGACGGCGTCGAGCCCGGCCATCGGGTGGCCGTGCCAGAGCAGATTGCCGTCCTTGCCGACGACGAAAGCATGGGGAATGCCTCGCACCCCGAACGCCTGCATGTACCCCTTGGAGACCTGCCGGGCCGGATCGACCGCGACGGTGTAGTTCATCGTCTCGCCTTTCTCTGCGACGAACGGCTTGACCCTCTCGGCGTCTTCGTTGGAGATTCCGATGATGGTCACGCCTTTGTCCTTGAACTGATGCTGCACTTCCGAGAGGTGGGGAATGCTCGTCCGGCACGGCCCGCACCAGGTGGCCCAGAATTCCACGACGTAAACCGAGCCTTTTTCCATTTTGACCGGTTCGCCTTTGATCCACTGCAACCCCGTCAGCGGTGCGGCGGGTTTGCCCAGTTTGTCCGACGGCGAATTTGTCTCTCGCTCCTCCTGGCCGCCGGCCGGCGCCACCAACGCCAAGAGCACCGACACGCTTAGACACAGAACGATTCTTGCCTTCATAACTGCCCCCTTTCTGGTTTTCATGACCTTTTCCTCGAGTTTTCCAACCGGCCTGTTAGACCTGCCGGGGAAAGAAAGGACCTTGTTTCTAATTCTTCCTTTGAAACGATACGTGCCTGGCAGCAAAACGGTTATATCCGTTCTCCGAAGAAATCGCCAAGTGGATTTTCTCGAGGCATGCCAACGACAGCCGTTGGCCGGCGGGCCCTACCTGCAGAAGGGAATCAGGTCCCGTACAAGTCTGATGACCGTTCTGCCAGGACTCATCGCCCGTCACAGAGGTCGTTCTCAAACCGCTCGCAAGGCGATGTCGGCCAGGCTGCCAGTCGGTGTCGATACAAAGTAGAGCCTGGGACAGAGATTCACTTCCTACAGATCGTTCGTTGCACGGAGCCAGAGGGCCCGGCAGCGATCGTCGGGGCAGGTGAAGGAGGCCGTGCCGCCACCCGTTGCGACGCCGGCCGGGGACAGATCGCCACTGCGCGGGTCGAACCATTGCGCCTGGAACCGTTGGCCAGGCGTCTCGCCCAGATCGATCGTAACAGACCCGCCCCGCAGCGCGAAGACGAGATACTCCTTGCCTTTCTCCGCCAGGCACCAGGTGCGATCCTCGTTGTTCCTGACGATGTCCGCCGGCCTCATGTGCGGCAGCGCGGCGGCCAGATGCGCCCGGATGAAATCATAGGTCGGCTGAATAACCAGCGCTTCGGGCGGCGCGATGTACTCGTCCGGCGGCTCCCAGGGCTGCTTCGGCGGCACGCTGTCGGCGTACTGCATGCGCGCCACGATCATCGATCCTCCGCCCATGAGAAACGCCCAGGCCTTCTCCAATTGAACCTCGTGATGCTGAATGATCGCCTTATCAGGGTAGAGGCGTCGATATTCCCTGATCTGTCGATACAACGATTGCGGAGTCGTTTCCCGGGGCAGGTTGCCCGTGTAGCGCCCTGCAACCTCCCTGCCGCCTTGCGGGGCGAACAGAGTTCCATCCGCCTTGTACCACCAGTAGCTCAGGCAGATCGTGCAGATGCGCGGGCCTCGGACAGGGTCGGCCAGGATTGCGTCCACCACGTCCTTCGTCCCCACCAATCCGATGTGCAGGCGTTTTCCCGTTTCGCGCTCCCATGCAATCAGCGTGTCGATCCAGAACTCCATGAAGGAGAGCGGCCCGGTGTATTCCTCGCTCACGAGGTGGACGACGTTCGTCTGATCGCCCAGCTCGTCGAGACACTTGCGAATGTACGTGCGGTGCAGCTCCCGGCGGGCGTCGTTCGTGACATCATAAAACGCATTGGCCGCCGGGATCACATCAGGCATGCCCGTGTCCTGCACGCAGTTGGCCGGCCTCCAGGGAAAATCGACGTAGTGGGCCGGAGTCTCCAGCAGGGCGTGCTGCATGTAGAAATTGTGAAACAGGATGCCGCCCTTCTTCCGGCAGAGCCGGGCAAATTCCTTCAGCCGCGCGAAGTACCAGGGGTTGAACCGCTCCAGGTCATACTTCGGAAGGCCATCCCAGGCCGTTCCTTCCTCGCTCCGCGCCCAGGGTTGCTCCAGAAAAGGCGGCTGCACGTTGTCGTCGGTCCTTCTCTGCACGTCATGGTTGTCGCGCCGGCGGTCGTACCAGAGTCCGTAGTTGTGCTCGAAGCCCAGGTAGCCGTAGCGAACCATCGCATCGGTGAGCTTGTCGAGGTCTTCCGTGAAGCTCGGGCCGACGCGACCGGGGGCGCGGCGGCAAAGGGCCGTGCGGACCTTGTACTGGCGGATCCATCCGGTGCCCTGACGATAGCCACCCCACCATCCGTTATGCTGGGCGCAACCCCAGATCACCCGCCCATCCTGCGTGAACCACCCGTTGGTAATTCGCAACCCGCCTTCCTCAGCCCCAACCACGTGCGAAACCACGATCAGCGCGATAAACGCCGCGATCATCCGATGCAGAACAGTTCTGTCTTCCATAGTTTCCCTTTTGTGAGCGAAGGTTTTCCCTCGCCCGGCATACACTCTCGTCAGGCTCAGGGCATCATCTGACCCAATTCGTAGAGAGTCAAGGCCGATGCGACCACGGCGGCGGTCTCGGTTCGCAGAATGCGCGGGCCGAGACTGACTTTGACGGCGCCTTTCTCACAGGCCAAAGCAATTTCGGCGTCGGTGAGGCCCCCTTCCGGGCCGATCAGCAACGCTACGGACGAGGGTCTCTCCACACGAGGCCCCAGCGCATCCTTCAACGAGATGCCGCTATCAGAAGGCGCGGCGATCACTGAGCAATCGAAGCTGCCAAGGCGCGCCGCCGCCTCGGCGAAGTCGATTTCCCGATCGAGCTGCGGAACCCGGCCCCGATGCGACTGCTCGGCCGCCTCGGTTAGAATGCGCCTCCAGCGCGTGAATTTCTTCTCCTCGATCCGTTTGCCCCGAACGATGCTACGCTGAGTCAAGACCGGGACGAAGCGCGCCACGCCGACTTCAGTTCCCTTCTGCAGCACCCATTCGAACTTCTCTCGCGCCAGCAGGCTCTGGAACAACGTAATTTGCACCTTCGGCTCGCCCCCGGCCGGTCGCTTTTCCGTTATCCGACAAGCCGCCTCGCGCCCCGCGACCGTCAGCAGCACCGCATCGTACTCAAAGCCGCTGTCGTCCAGGACAACGATCCCATCGCCCGGCTTGAGCCTGAGCACATGACAAACCTGGTGCGCCTGCTCGGGACTCAACCGAACGCACTCGCCCTCAAAACCCGATTCTGACACAAAAAAGCGGTTACTGCTCATGGTCCGGCTATCTTATTATACTTTCGTGCAATTTGCCGGGCCCTTATTATAGTTTAAGGCCCAAAACTATAATAAGGCCTCGATTGGGCTCCCTTGGGCAGTTTGAGGTAGGGTTCTGCCAATGATTTCCATTTTGTTCGAAGATGATGACCTGCTGGCGGTCAACAAGCCGGAGGGGTTGGCGGCGATTCCGGAGCGGCTGGGGCGCAACAAATCGCTTTTCGAGGTTCTCTCGGCCGAACGGGACGAAAAACTCTACATCGTGCACCGGCTGGACAAGGAGACCAGCGGTGTGATCGTTTTCGCCAGGAACGCCGAAACCCATCGCCGGCTTAACCGGCAGTTCGAGAGTCGCACGGTTCGCAAGCAGTATCTGGTCCTGACTCACGGGGTCGTCCCCGACGACGAAGGAACCATCGATGCGCCCCTGCGGCAGTTCGGTTCCGGCCGGGTTGCCGTCGATCCCGAACGCGGCAAGGCCAGCATCACCGACTTTCGCGTACGGAATCGGTTCAAATCGGCCACGCTGCTTGAGGCCTGTCCCCGCACGGGCCGCCGGCACCAAATCCGCGTTCACCTCTACCACCTCGGCCACCCCATCGTCGGTGACCCCCTCTACGGCGACAAGACCCAACAAACCCCCTACCGGCGCCTGATGCTCCACGCCCAAACCCTGACCCTCCACCTGCCCTCCCAAAACAACCTCACCCTCAAAGCCCCCATTCCACAATCTTTTCAGTCGGTCCTCAATACAATCGCTATGGTGTGATTTTCTCCTCGCGCGGCTCTTCGGCGAGGGCGGCGAGGAGGCGGCTGGCGGTTTCGGGGGAAAGCTGAGGCGTGGATGGGTCGGGTTTCGGCTTTGCGGTCGGGGCCTGTTTGTCATCGTCGCTGCCCGGCGAGTGGAGGGCGATGATATCCAGGCAGGCCTTGCGAGCGGTTTCTCCCTTCCCCGAACCGGCCAACTCGACGAGATTGTCAGCAGCCTTGGCGACGCCTCGCGCCAGAATCACGCGGCTCTGTCGATAGGAGTGCACAATGCGCTGCTCGAGCGCCGCGGCGAAGCGTTCGTCGGCCAGCCACCGGTGGTAGACCGTTCGACTGACCCCGTGTTTGTCCAACGCCTTCTGTTCGTCCAACTCGCCGACGAAGAGATCGTCAAGTACGGCACGCTGTCGTTTGGTCAGTTTCGTGGTTTTCGACATGATTCTGCCTCCATCTCAATAGGTTCATGAACGATGAATCGATAAACTTGGAAACGGCCTTTGAGTATCGCCAGGGCCGCGGGTAGACTCAGTCCAACGCGCCCAAGACGCGCCGGCTGATCTCAGACAAACAACGAAGATTAATGAGCAACGGGTGATATGAATCCAAAAGCAGCAGAAACGTGGAACTTTGCCCTGGCAAAAATGGAATCCGCCAGGCAATACATAGAGAAAGATGAGGACGAGCTGGCCAAGACGCAGATCGCCAAAGCGGTCTACGTCGGCGCCGGGGCGCTGCTCTACCTGCTGGGCGAGGGCCCCCAGGAGCAGGCCGCCCATCAGGCGGCGCAGACCTTCATCAGCGACATGGCGGCCGAGGAATGCTCCGCCGCCGACGCCTACGCAGCCGCCCGCAAAATCCTCGGTTTCATCGCGGAGATATCACCGCAGGAAGATCCTCTGCCCGCACCGTAACGAACGCGCCGGGAATTGTCGAAGATGGCCGGCACACCCACCGTGTGATCGAAGAGAAAATGCTGGAAACCGCCGGACGCGGAGGTATGATCGGGAGGTCTGGAAGTAGCCAGTCGCGGTTGCTTGTTGTCAGGATGATGAACTGAAAAACACGGGAGGTTGGGCCCATGGCCAGAAACGATGCGAGGCGCCAGCAAAAACTCATGAAGAAGCGGAGGAAAGACAAGCTGCGGAAGAAAAAGCAGGCCGAATTGGCAGCGGTTACCTTGATGAGCCCGAAAAAGAGAATTCTGCTGGCGCGGAACTATCCCCTGCATGAATGCCTGATCAATCCATCCTGGCGAGATTCAGGGATGGCCACCATCCTGATCTCGCGGCGGCAGGATGACGGGGATTTCCTCTTCGGGCTCTTTCTCGTGGACGTGCTATGCCTGGGGCTCAAGGACACTTTTTGTAACGCGGGCTTCTCGCCGTACCGGTACCGAACCGAGGTCGTCGCCAAGGTATTTGATGAAACGCCCGTGCAATGCCCACCGGCTCTGGCCCACCAGATCATTTACGGAGGCATCGCATTCGCACGACGGTTTGGCTTCGAACCCCAGCGCGATTTTGCGTTGTCGCAGCACATCCTGGACCCACCCGGCCGTTGGGAGCCCTGCGAAGACGTCGAGTTCGGCCGGGACGGCAAACCGTTCTATATCCAGGGGCCGCACGACAATGTCGAGCGGATCATGAGGAAGCTCGAAGCAACGGCCGGAGCCGGGAACTACAACTACGCCTTCGAGGCAGGACCCCGCTAAGCAGCGCTTCCGCCGGCCTTGCTGTGCGCGTACGCACGCGGGTGGCGGCTGCGGGTCAACTGGCTCTTGTTGTTGCGTTTGGGGCGGCGTTCGGTCCGAGGAGAAGCCGTTTGATTCTGGCGATGTGGCAGCGGATCCAGTCCAGGGGCCGGGACCCCGTTCTCCTGTTCAGATTGGGCCAGTATTCGAGCGTTATGGCGAGCTTTTCTGTGGGGCCGCCCTCCATTTTGAGCAGGAAGAGACGACCGCCCGAAGCTCCGAACTTCATGTACAAACGCTTCGGCGCCGTCTGCCTGCGCCCCATGGGGCGGAACCCCCGCTTGAGGATGTGGTCTTCAAGCGCGTCGCGCCAGTTCCGTCGCGGTCCGGCGGCATCGATAGAGAGACGCCAACGCCTCAGCACTTGCCCGCGCGCCGACATCGCATAGACAAAGCTGTCTCCCGGTCCGACATGCTGCTCGACGGTAAAGCTGCGCAGGTCCGCGGGCATGATGAGCGCCGCATGGGGTCCGTGCCGGCTGCTCAGAAGGGCCGACGGCGCGCAGGCGATGTGGGCGATGACCGCGCCGACACCAACGTAAACGACCGATGCAGCAATGAGGATGCCGCGCATTCCGATCCGGGGCAGCGCCATCTCACAAACTCCAACTCCTTGCAGACCGCGTCGGGCACGACGCTGACGTGTTTCGAGCGTCGCCGACTGTAGTTGTATTGTCCCGAAAGCCGAAAGCGTTACCGGGCACATCCACATTTCGTCATGCGCGCCGGAAGAATTTGAACGCTGAACGCGAAATGCAGAAGGGGAAATCAAAAAGAGAACTCTATACTACTAACCTCAAACATCGTTAAGTTTTTGACAAAGATTCGACGTAAA
>CAYPZL010000005.1:0-76529 GCA_964415045.1 uncultured Pirellulales bacterium
GCGACTCCTGGTGGCCGCATGAAAACCAATACAAAAATCAGTCAACTTGAGTAAAACCGCATTTGCTGGAACGGACGATTGACCATGCGAGATCATACGAAATTGCGGGCGTTCGAATCGGCGGACGAGTTGGCCTTGACCGTTTATGGGGTCACGAGGGCGTTTCCGAGAGAAGAAGTGTTCGGCCTGACTTCACAGTTGCGCCGGGCGGCGGTCTCCGTCGCTTCCAACATCGTGGAAGGTTGCGCCAGGCACTCTCAGTCCGACTACATCCGGTTCCTTAATATGGCCTACGGTTCAGCCCGCGAAGTGGAGTATCAGATCTCGCTTGCCTTTCGCTTGAGGTACCTGAATGCGGAGAGGTACGAGTCCTTGCACGCGGGCGCCGTCGAGACATCGAAGGTGCTTAACGCTCTGCTTCGCGCCCTTCGCAAAGCGTAGCCTTTCCTCCCGCCTCCGGCCTACAGCCTGTCCACAACCGCCGCGCAGCGCTCGCACAGATCGATGTGGTCGGAGTCGGCGCCGACGGTGGGCCAGTAGTTCCAGCAGCGCTGGCACTTTTGGTGTGCGCTCTTGGCGGCGGTGACCGTCGTGGACTCGGCGCCTTCTTCGATTGTGACCTCGCTGACGATGCACAGCGTAGCGAACGGCTCTGCTCCGAACTCTTTCAGGACACCGGCGTCCTGCGCGTTGCAGCGGATCGTGACCGCCGCCTCCTGGTTGCTGGCGATGGTCTTGTCCTGACGCAGTCCTTCAAGGGCGCGCAGGACCTCGTCGCGCAGCCCCATCAGCTTCTGCCATTTGGCTTCTTCGGCGGCGTAGTCGATGGTCGGATCGACCTTCGGCATCCCGGCCAGATGGATGCTGTCGCACTCTTCGGGCCTGACGTTCATCGCTTGCCAGGCCTCTTCGGCGGTATGAACCAGGATGGGGGCCAACATGCGAACGAGGGCGCCGAGGATGTGGTACATGCCCGTCTGGGCGCTGCGCCGCGCGGGGCTGTCGGCCGCGTCGCAGTACATCCGGTCCTTGAGCACGTCCATGTAGATGCTGCTCATCTCGATCGTGCAGAAGTTGTACAGCAGCGAGAAGACCCGGTGAAAGACGAAGTTCTCGTACGCGTCGGTGACATCGGCGATGACCTTTTGCAGTCGCTGCATGGCCCACTTGTCGATCGCGGACATCGCCTCATACGGAACGGCGTCGCGGTTCGGATCGAAATCATCGATGTTGCCCAGGAGATACCGCAGCGTGTTACGAATCTTGCGATAGGCGTCCTGGGTGCGGCCGATGATCTCGTCGCTGCAGCGGACGTCCTCCTGGTAATTGACGCTGGCCACCCACAGTCGCAGGATATCGGCGCCGTATTTTTTGATCTCATCCTGGGCGTTGACGTAGTTGCCCAGCGACTTGGATTGCTTCATGCCCTTCTCATCGACGGTGAAGCCGTGCGTCAGGACGCTCTTGAACGGCGGCTGTCCCGTGGCCCCGAGCGCCGGTAGCAGGGAGAGCTGGAACCAGCCGCGATGCTGGTCCGACCCTTCGAGGTAGAGGTCCACCGGCACGGGCCAGCCCTCGCGCCGGGCGCAAACGCTGTACCAGCTACAGCCCGACTCGAACCACACGTCGAAGATGTTCTCTTCCTTCTGCAGCTCGTCGAGATTGAATCCCTCAGGCAGAGCGAAGTCGTCGCCGAGAATCTCTCGCGGCGTGTGCCGGAACCAACTGTCGGACCCGTGCTCGCCGACGTGTTTGGCCACGGCCAGCACCGACTCTTTCGTCAACAGCGTGCGTCCGTCGGGCATGGAAAACACCGGGATGGGCAGGCCCCAGCTTCGCTGGCGGCTGATGCACCAGTCCGGGCGCGATTCCAACATGCCGGCGATGCGCTTCTGGCCCCAGGCGGGGATCCAGCGCACCGTCTCGACGCTGTTCATCGCCAGTTCGCGAAGGCTCTTGCCGTCGTCGGGCAGCTCCCGGTCCACACTGATGAACCACTGCTCGGTCGCGCGGAAGATGACGGGGCCCTTGCTGCGCCAGCAGTGGGGGTAGCTGTGCTGGATTTCGCCTTGCGAGAAGAGCCAGCCATGCTCGTGCAGCCAGCCGTTGACGTCTTTGTCGACTTCGAGCACGCTTTTGCCCCGCAGCCATTCGGGTACGGTGTCGTCGTAACGGCCGTCGTCCCCGACGGGCGAGTAGACGGCCAGGCCGTATTTCTGGCCCGACATGTAGTCCTCCAGGCCGTGTCCGGGGGCGGTGTGCACCAGGCCGGTGCCGTCCTCGGTCGTGACGTACTCGGCCGGGATGACCATGTAGGCGTCCTTGTCGGTCGGGTTGTTCTCCACGAACGGATGCCGGTAGCGCAGGGATTCCAGCTCGCTGCCGCGTACGGCCTTCTCGGCCACCCGGTATTGGCCTTCTTCGAGCCCGCCGGCTGCGACAACCGCTTCCAGGCGGTCCGTCGAGACGACCGATACGTATTTCCGCCCGTCCTTCTCGTAGCTCAGCGTCGTGTACTCCAGGCGCGGATGCACGGCGACGGCCAGGTTGGCCGCCAGCGTCCAGGGCGTGGTCGTCCAGATCATGAAGCACACCGCCGCGTCTCGCGCCTGTTCACCGGTGACCAGCCCCAGCTCGATCAGGCGCGTGATCGTCTCGTGGGCGGCCGGGAAGTTCACGAAGATACTGGGCGAGGCGATGTCCTTGTACTCCAGCTCCGCCTCGGCCAGGGCGGTCTCGCACCCGATGGACCAGTGGATGGGCTTGAGCTGCTTGTAGACCAAGCCCTTGCCCACCAACTCGGCGAAGACCTCCAGGATGCCGGCCTCGTACTGCGGCTTGAATGTCAGGTACGGGTCGCCGAAATCGCCGAAGACGCCCAGGTCCTGGAACTGCCGGCCCTGGAGCTTGACGTACTTGCTCGCGTATTTCATGCAATCCCGGCGGATGGCGTGCTTGGGCATCTCGCGGGCCTTCTCGCCGAGGTCGGCGACGACCTTCGCCTCGATAGGCAGCCCGTGACAGTCCCAGCCCGGGATGTAGGGGGCGTCATGGCCGGTCATCGTCTTGTACTTGACGACGAAGTCCTTGAGGACCTTGTTGATGACGTGGCCCATGTGAATGTCGCCGTTGGCGTAGGGCGGACCGTCGTGCAGAATGTAGGGCTTTGCGCCGGCGCGGGCCTCCCGAATCTTGGCGTAGATCCCTCGCTCGGCCCAGCGTTTCCGCATTTGCGGCTCACGCTGCACTAAGTTGGCCTTCATCGCAAACCGCGTCTTGGGCAGATTCAGAGTGTCGCGATAGTTTTTCTTCTTCTCATCCGACATCACAAACGTCCTTCAAGGGTCCAAATGCAACGAATTCTGCATCATAGGTTCGTCGGCCGAAGTCGTCAAGGCTTGCTCGGCGGGCGCTCATTTGTATCCCACCACGACGAGCCGCTCGGCCTTTTCATCGTATGGCGCGCCGTCCAGGTCCCCGCAGGCCTGTACGTTTCGAAACCCGGAGTCCTTCAGCAGCGTGCAGAGTTCGGTCGCCGAGTAGACGCGGTGGGAGAAATTCCACTCGCGCTGCCGGCCGTCTTCGATCAGGATCCAGCGGTTTTCGATCTGGCTCCAGTTGTCGGCGACCTTGCGTTCGTAGAGGACGAAGCCGTCGGCTGTCGGATGCCAGTTACGCGGCTGGAAGATGCGGGCGATGATTTCCTTGCCTATCACGTCGATCAGAAACCGTCCACCGGGCCGCAACGACCGATGGGCGTTCTCCACGACGCGGCGGTCGTCGGCACGGGCGCCAAAGTACCCGAACGATGTAAAGAGGTTCAGCACCGCGTCGAAGGAGTCGGGCCGGCAGAAATCCCGCATGTCCTCCCGGACGAATTCGATGCCCGGGCCGCCGTCCCGGGCCCGGCCGCGCGCCGACTCCAGGTAACGCCGGGTCCGGTCCACCGCGGTTACCGCGAATCCGCGCCGCGCCAGCTCCGCGCTGTGCCGACCCACGCCGCAGCACAAGTCGCAAACCTTGTGGCCCGGTTCCAGTGCCAGCAGCCGGACGATGTCCTCCACCTCCGACGGAGCCAGGTCCAGACGCTCCTTGTCGAAGATCACCGACTCGAACGTCTGCCAGAATGCGTCCTGTTCGTGCCATGGGCCGTGCGTCTGTTCGTCCATAATCCCATTCCTTCACATCGCCGGAGAAACAAAAAAAGCCTTCCGAAACGTGCTGCTCCGGAAGGCTCTGAATGACCGCGTCATTAGCTCTCTCAGGGCAGCTTGGTCTTCTCCAGAATAATTATGATTGCGCCGGCGCATACCACCATCCGCGAGCCGAAGAATGCCCCGAGTTGTCTGTCGTTCGTTGCCTGCATGGCGTTCTTTCTGAAAATTCCTTCTGCCGTGTCTTTCTCTACCATAACCGTCGGCGTTTGTCAACGGCGGGTTTCGCAGATTCGGGGACGTTCTGTGCCTCTTGGGAATGAGGCGTAGGACGGTCAGGAAGCGGCTTGGGGGCGGACGTAGTTGACGTCCTCCTTGAGATTGCCGTCGGCGATGGCCTTCTGTACGAGCTGGTCGCAGCGCTCGTTCTCCTTGTTGCCGGCGTGGCCTTTGACCCAGACGAACTTGACCTCATGCTGCTCGCAGAGGTCCAGGAGCCGGGCCCAGAGGTCGGGGTTGACCGCTTTTTCGTGTCGGTTGCGCCGCCAGTTGTTGGCCCGCCAGCGCCGGGCCCAGCCCTTGGTGATGCTGTCGACGATGTATTTCGAATCGCTGTGAAGTTTGACCCGGCACGTCTGCTTGAGCGCCTCCAGGGCCATGATGCAGGCCAGCAGTTCCATGCGGTTGTTCGTGGTGCGCTGGTAGCCCCCGAGTAATTCCTTGCGATGCTGCCCGCTGAGCAGGACCACGCCGTAGCCTCCGGGCCCGGGGTTGCCGTGGCACCCTCCATCCGTGTAGATTGTGACGTCCTTCATAATCATCCTTAACTGGTATGCTTGTGTTCTGTTGTGAGAGGGATGCGGATAGACTTTCAACGATACAGGACCTGCTCTTTGCGCCAGTCCTTGTCCTTGTCGTAGCCGAACGCTTTGACGCGGGGACGGCGCTGGCGCAGACGGACGGAATTGACGCCGATGCCGTGCCCCCTGGACTCGCGGTTCCTGCCCACGCACTCCAACCGCAGCTTGTACGAGCCCGGATCGGGCCAGAAGTCCATGAGGTGAAACTCCCAGAGGTCTGTCTCGGCCTTGTAGAGGTCCAGCGGCCCGCCCAGCTTAACCCCGTTGAGATAGACCTGGTAGATGCCGAAGTCGTAGGATCGCGTCAGTTCGACCAGCAGGCGCAGAGGCTCCTTTTCCTCGACCTCGAAGGGAATCTCCAGCCAGCCTTCCTGTACGGATTCGGGTTTGAAAAGAAGCTGCCCGCCCGATTCCAGGTACCGGGCGCCTTGCTGCACCCTTGCCTGTCCCGCGCCATGATGGCGGGAATCCGTGAAGTCCTTTCCCCACACGAGCACGCGCTCCAGGCTGGGGAGCTTGCGTTCGGCGGCCGGCGGAACCTCGGTGAACTTCTTCGTCGGTCCCATCTGGTACCAGAAAGCGACGCTGGTGAAATCGTCCTCGCGCTCGTTCCAGGAATGGGGCTTGTGTTCTTTGTTCTCGTCGGCGGACATCCAGCCGAAGGTCTCGAAAGTGACGCGGATTCCCTTGTTGAAGACGAGCGGGTCGTGGATGTGCCAGCGATAGGAACAGGTCATCTGGCCCACGATGCGGTCGGTATGGTTCAGATACGGAACGCCAAAGTAGGGCGTGCTGTTTTTCTTGAGCCCCCAGGCCGAGAGGAAGTAGTCCTCCGTGCCGGTGCCGCGAATGGACGGCTTCTTCTCGCCGTCGATGTAGATCTTCTCGTCGCCTTCGCCAAACCAGGACGGGCTGCGGGTCCGCACCGCGTAGACGGTGCCCACATAATACCCTCTCCCTTCCGCATCGAGCACGAGATAGTCCTGGCCGTTCCGGGCCGGGTACTCCTGGCGATACTGAGCGCAGAAGTACATGGTATTCCTGGGCAGAGACTTCTTCTTGATCCAGTCGACGTTGTTATAGAGCTTGCGGATCGGCTTGGTGCTCTGGTTGATCACCTCGATGCGTGCCGACTTTCGGAAGGGCATGTGCCAGAAGCAGTTGTAGGAGTCGGCGTCCTCGACTACGACCGGGTAGCTGATGACCTCCATGCGTTTTCCGAAGCAGTTGGCGAAGAAATCGGCGACGGGGACCTCCACGTCGGGTTTCTCGCGGCCGTCCCAGTAGATGCGCAGGAGCATCTCCTGACCGTTGGCGGCGTCGTCGGTGACCCAGCGGTGCGGCTCCTGCAAGAAGGTCAGCCAGATGTGGGTGATGACGCCGGGGCCCTTGAGGTTGGCCATCACGTAGGTCTGGCCTGCTTCGATGCGGTCCGGCCGGTCCTTGTTGTTGGCGCCGTCGTACATGTCGTCCTCAATCCACACGTTCGACCCGGCCCGCATACTCCGTCCCGGCTTCCACCGCGTAAGGTCCTCCAGACCTTGCCCCCAGGAGGGCGCAGAGTGGAGCGAAACCAGCACGAGAAACGCGACGCTCGCACAGCAGACGAAATGTGAGATGTCCAGGGACTTCATTAGGACTCCTTTCGATATTCCGGTTGTCCGACGCCGTGCCCGGCGCCGGTGTTCAAGGTCGAATGTTTCGCAATCTATCACATCATCATCCCCGCAACAAGTTGTGGGCGATGTGGAGTCGGATGGCTGCGGCTTGACAGGGCCCATGGAAGGCCATAGAGTGGCGGGCATGCCCAGGACGTTGTATATCATCGATGGTCACGCGCACATCTATGCGGCGTATTTTGCGCCGATGGGACAGCAGCTCACGAGCCCTTCGGGCGAGCCGACCAAGGCGACCTATATCTTCACCATGGCCGTGCTGGGACTGATCGAGAAATACCAGCCGGACATGCTGGCCGTGGCGATGGACACCGCTGCGCCGACGTTTCGCAGCGAGATGTACCCGGATTACAAGGCCCATCGCCCGCCCATGCCCGATGACATGCCCGGTCAGATCGAGCGGATCGAGCAGATTTTAGAGGCCTTGCGCATCCCCATCTTGCGGCGGGACGGCTTCGAGGCCGACGACGTCATCGGGACCCTGGCGAAGAGGGCCGCCACGGACGAGATCGATACCTTCATCTGTTCCAAGGACAAGGACCTCCTGCAACTTGTGGGCGAGCGCGTCCGCACTCTCGATCTGAAGACGGGCAAGATCACCGACGCTGCGAGCATGAAGGACGAGATGGGCATCACGCCGGGACAGGTCGTCGATTGCCTGGCGCTGGAGGGCGACACGTCCGACAACGTGCCGGGGGTGCCGCTGATCGGGCCGAAGACCGCCCGCGATCTGATCTGCACATACGGCGACCTTGACAACCTCTACGAGCACGCCGACGAGATCAAGGGCAAACGCGGCGAGAACATCCGCAACGCCAGGGAGCAGGCGTACCTGAGCCGCGACCTCGTGACCTTGAATTGCGATGTGCCGATAGAGATCGACTACGATGCCCTGGCGCGTTGCGAGCCGGACCGGGCCCGTCTCGGGACCGTGTTCGCCGAGCTGGGCTTCAGCCGGTTGCTGACGCAACTCGGCTTGCAGGCAGAAGTGAAAGCTTCGAACGACGCCCCTGCGCCGGCGGTTACGAAATACGCCGGAATCGAGCCGGCCTCGGCCAAAACGGTCGAGCACGTGTATGAGCTGATCGACACGAAGGAGAAGCTCGAGAGCTTCCTGGGAAAGTTGAAGAAGCAGAAGCTCTTCGCCGTGGATACGGAGACGACCGCCGTCGATCCGATGCGGGCGGATCTGGTGGGTTTGTCCTTTTGCTGGGAGTCGCACCGCGCGTACTACGTGCCGGTGAAAGGGCCGCTGGGGGCGACGCACCTTGATGTCGCGACGGTGCGCGAAGCGCTGGCCCCGATCCTGGCCGATGAGAGCGTTCGGAAGATCGGCCAGAACATCAAGTACGACCTGCTCGTGCTGCGTAACGCCCAGATGCCGGTGGCGGGCATCTACTTCGACACGATGGTGGCGTCGTACTGCCTCGATCCGGGCCGCAGCAGCCACGCGATGGATGCGATGGCCCTGGATTACCTCAACTACGAGTGCGTTCCCATCGTCGCGCTGATCGGCAAGGGAAAGAACCAGCTCACGTTCGACCTGGTTGATCTGCAGACCGCCGGGGAATACGCCGCGGAGGATGCCGACGTCACCTGGCAACTCTACCTGTATCTCAACGAACGTCTCGATGGCGAGCCGCTGCTGGCGAAGCTGTTTCACGAGGTCGAGATGCCGCTGGTCGAAGTCCTGGCCGAGATGGAGCACAACGGCGTTTCGCTCAACACGGCCCTCCTGCGCAGCATGTCGGCCGAGCTGAGCGAGGTGCTGGAATTCCTGGCCGAGCGAATCTACAAGGAGGCCGGACAGGTCTTCAACATCGATTCGCCCAAGCAGCTTGCCGATATCCTCTTCGACAAGCTCGGGCTCAAATCCACCCGCGTCGGCAAGACCGGGCGCAGCACGGACGCCGGCGTCCTCGAACAACTGTCCGATCAACACCCGATTGCGGACCTGGTGCTGGAGCACCGCACGCTCAGCAAGCTCAAAAACACTTACACCGACAAGCTCGGCGCCCTGATCAACCCGCGGACCGGGCGTTTGCATGCGTCTTTCAACCAGACGGTGACGGCGACGGGCCGGCTCTCGTCGAGCGATCCTAACCTGCAGAACATTCCCATCCGCACGGAGCTGGGCCGCAAGATCCGGGCCGCTTTCGTGCCCGAAAACCCGGACGATTGCATTCTCAGCGCGGATTACTCGCAAATCGAGCTGCGCCTGCTGGCGCATTTCTCGAAAGACGAGGCGCTGCTGGCGGCCTTTGCGGCCGATCGGGACATCCACCGGTTCGTCGCCTCGCAAATCTACGGCGTGGGGCTCGACGAAGTCACCGGCGAGATGCGCTCGAAATGCAAGGCGGTGAACTTCGGCATCATCTACGGGCAGGGGGCCTTCGGGCTCTCGCGCAGCGTCGGGATCAGCCCGGCCGAGGCAAAGCAGTTCATCGAAGATTATTTCGCCCGGTACGGGTCGATTCGCGCCTTCCTCGATGAGTGCGTCGAGAAGGCCCGCCAGACCGGGTACGCCGAGACGATCCTGGGCCGGCGTCGCAAGATTCTCAACCTCAAGGCCCGAAACGCCGGCCGGCGGGCCCAGGCCGAGCGGCTCGCCGTCAACACCGTGATCCAGGGTTCCGCCGCCGACCTGATCAAGCTGGCGATGCTGAGCATCCACCGCAAGATCCGGACCGAGAACCTGCCGGTCCGGATGGTCCTGCAGGTCCACGACGAGCTGGTCTTCGAGCTGCCCGCCGTCGAAGCCGACCGGCACGCGCAATGGATCGCCGAAGAAATGACCACCGCCATGCAGCTCGACGTCCCCCTCAAAGTCGACATCGCACAGGGCCCCTCCTGGCTCTCCGACAAGTAAGATGCGGCCGGGGCGAATTCTCTTTTCCCAGAAAAGCGGGAAACCTGCGTACACGGGCCTTGCGGCGCCGGGCGGCGTTTTGGTATGCTGAGTGGCGTCGGATCGTTGATGCCTATACGGGCCTTGTTTTACCCTTATGAAGGGAGACCAAGATGCTGAGACTTCTTTTGGCTGTTTTGGCAGTGCTGGGGTTTGCGGCAGGGGTCGCCACGGCGGGCGAGCTGGCAGCGCCGATTCGTCTGGAAGCCGCCGGCAAACCCATCGACACGGAGATCGGCCATGCCGCGCCGTGCGTCGCTGATTTTGACGGCGACGGGGTCCAGGACCTGCTGGTCGGGCAGTTCGGCGGGGGCCTGCTCTGGATCTATCGCAACGAAGGGACGAACGCAGAGCCGAAGCTCGCGGCCGGGGTCAAATTCAAGGAGGGCGCCGAGGACGGCCGCGTCCCCAGTGGGTGATGCATCGGATTCGGTCCACATGTTGTGGACCTCGACGACGACGGACATCAGGACATCCTCTCCGGCTCCTGGCCCGGCGAGCTGTACTTGTTCCGAGGCACGGCGGACGGTTCCTTTGCCGCCGGCGAGATGATCAAGGACAAGGACGGGAATCTCATCAACATCGGCGGCGGGATCGAAGAGCGTCCCGGCGGCGAGGGGCTTCTCATTCGCGGCCATGCCGAGTTCGAGCGGACCGACGAGGGGACGTTCGTCAAGTATCGCGGAAAACGCATCAAGAGTACGCCGGACAAACCCATCGCCACGACCGGTACCGCTTCGACCGTCCGCGCGGTCGATTGGGACGGCGACGGCGATTACGACCTGATCGTGGGTGACATTCGCGGCAACGTGCACCTCATCCCGAACGAGGGCACTGCGAAATCGTATGCCTTCGGCAAGGACCGTCAGCTTGAGGCGGCCGGCCAGCCGCTGCGTGTGTCCAGCCGGGCCGGACCGCACCCGGCCGATTGGGACGGCGATGGCGACCTCGACCTGCTCGTGGGCGCCGCTGACGGCAGCGTGTCGCTCTTTCGCAACACGGGTTCCGCCAAATCGCCGAAATTGGCTGCGGCTGTGGAGATCGTCGCCCCCGGCGAGGTGGGTTATGGAGCGGACGCCCCGAAGGAAGCACGCCGCGGGAATCGCTCCAAGGTCTTCACCGCCGACTGGAACGGCGACGGCCGGCTCGATCTGCTCGTGGGCGACTTTGCGACGCAGAAGCCCGACCTGCCCGAGCCCACGGCCGAAGAAAAGGCCGAGCACGAGCGCATTCGCAAGGAGCTGGAGCCCGTTCGCGAGCAATACAGCAAGCTCATTCAGAAGCTACGCGGCCGTTCGGGCGGCCGCTCCCGCACGCAAGAGGAGCAGGAGAAGATCTACGAGGAAATGACAAAGGTGAGCCGGCGCATGAGCGAGCTGCGCGGCAAGCTGCCTCCCGAATACGAACGTCACGGATGGGTCTGGCTGTTCCTGCGCCAGCCGTAGAACGGGACGCACATCCGGCGTCGGCCCGGGCTATCCGGGCAAGAACGGTCGGAGGTAGTAGACCCACAGAGCGGCGACCGTGCCAAGCAACGCCGCGATGAACAACGCCAGGCCTCGGGTAGCCGCCAAGCCGATGTCGCGCCACGCGCGCGAATCGGGGCTGCATCTTGACGAGCCGCCCGGCCTCTGCGCTGGGCGTTCGGCGGTCGGTCCGAACCGCCTGAACGGTGTGATTCTGCGTGCTGCGTCACTGTTGCTTGTCATACTGTCAACATCGGCCGTGCCAAGGCGCGCGCTTGAGCGAACCTGCGTTTGGAGGAGACAAACCGTGTGGGGTGACGTCGGATCAGGACTGATTCTCGATCGTCAGGTTGTCGAGGTAGAAGGTGGTTTGCGTGGTGGCGTTGGAGATGAAGCCGAGCCAGGTGAGTTTCTCGAAGGGGGCCCGGGTGTTCTTGAGGTCGGCGAAGCGGCGGGCCGACCGGCCTGGGAGGGTGACTGTGAGGTTCCAGGTTTCGCTGCCGCCGCCGAGGCCGGCGGTGACCTCGAAGTGCACCCACCGGTTCAGAGGCAGTTCCAGCAGGGTTTTGCCGGCGACCTGGAGGCGCGTGCCGTTGATCCAGAAGCTGGGCCCGGCGCGGTAGGGCGAGCCCCGCCAGTCGCGCCATTCGTGATTGATCGAGACGCCTTCGCCGATCCGCAGATCGAACGTGCAGCGGGTCGTTCCCGTGCTGTGATTCGGGGCATAGACTAAGTGTGGGTTGTACGCGTGCTGGAGGCCCTCGGCGTCGGTGATCTTGAGACTATGCTTGCCGGCGGCGGCGGTCTCATCCGTCACGACGATGGCGTCGCCCTTGTTCTCGACGTTGACCTGGGCCCGTGGCTTTTGCGCCACGGGCGTTTTCTCGAAGCCGTCGTGGACGGCCGCCGGCGGCGGGTCCGGCGCCCATTCCAGCGGCGGGTAGGTCACTTCATTGGCCTTCTCGATCCAGGCGGGATCGCCGTAGACGCCGGCCTTGTCGTAGTCGAATTCCTTGAACCCGAGCTTGAAGGCGGGCGAGTCGGGCTTCAGGTGGAAGTCGTGGCCGGCCGGATCGACGAACAGGGGATCGGCAACGACCGAATGCTTATCCCGGCCCAGCTTCTCGCGCCAATCTTCGAGGGACATCCCCGAAAAATCGATTTCCTTGCCGGCGGCGTTCCAATAGCAGTTGTTGTCCATCTCGACCTTGACCTGGGGCCAGCGCCCGGCCAGCAGGGGGCCCGTCTCCCAGTAGACGATGTTCTTCTCGAACGTGAACGACAGGTGCTCCTCGACGCGGGTCGCCTGGAGCTGGTGGAGCAGGCTGTTGACCATGATGTTGTTGCGGATGACGTTTTCCTTTCCGTAGTGCTGGTGGAAGCTGCCGGTCTTGGTGTTGTAGACGAGGTTGTTCTCCATGACGATGCCGGTGCTGCCTTCGTCGGTGTAGAGGCCCCATCCGCCGTAGGAGTAGGCGTAGATGTCGTGGAAGATGTTGTTGCCGACCACCGTTCCCTGCGACGGCCCGAGCGTGTAGATGCCGCCCATGTCACTGAGGACGCCCCAGCCCATGTGGTGGACGTGGTTGTAGCTGAGGTTGTTGCGTTTGCCGAGGCTGTCGGAATAGCCCCAGCGCCAGCCGACGGACAGGCCGGTATAGAAGAAGTCGGCGATTTCGTTGTGGGTGACGGTGTTGTCGCCGCTCTGGCCGATCCAGACGCCGACGGCGGAGGTGTAGATGCGGCCGCCGGCGCGGATGATGTTGTTGTCCACCGTGATGTGGCTGGTGCGCGAGTTCTCGTCGGCGCGGATCTGGCCCTCGCCGATGCGGACGCCGCCGGCGCCGAGATCATGCAGGTAGGACCGCTCCAGGCGACAGTTCCGGCAGCCCTGGCGGAACCACACGCCGTAGATGGCGGTGTGAGCGATTTCGCAGTCGGCGATCGTCACGTGACGGGCGCCGTCGGCCATGACGACTGCGTCGGTGGCGTAGGCGGCCTGGAAGGGGGCGTATCCCGTCGCGGGCAGGACGTAGCGGTTGTGCTCGAACGTCAGGCCCTTAAGTGTGACGTGCTCGACGAACCGTCCGGCCTCGGGTTGGCCCTCGAAGACGACCAGCTTCGGCGCGTAGGGGGCGATGACTTCGGCCTTGGCCATGTCCTCTCCGGGGCGCGGTTTGTAATACAGCGTTCCGTCCCGGCTGAGGAACCACTCGCCCGGCGCATCGAGGGCGGCCTTGAAATTCTCCAGGTGGAAGCGTGTATTGGCGGGCCAGCCGGAATAGCTCTTGAGCTTCTCCCCGACGGTGATGATCGTGTTGGCCTCCGCATCGATCTGCTGAAGGTAGCGTCGCGAGATGCACCACTTGTGGTAGGCGTGCAGCAGGACATCGTGGATTTCCGCGTCGCTGAGTCCCTTGAGCAGGCGCAGGGCGTCGCCTCGGACCTCGGTGGTGCGCCGGAACCGGCCGGCCTGGCCTTCAACCGGGACCTCGGACGTGTCGCCCATATAGTGGTACCACTTGTTGGGCGTGCGGGCGCGCGTGGCGCGGCGGCCGTTGACGAACAACTGCTCGAAGTACCATTGCCCCGCTGCGACCTCGGCGATGTGCGTCTTCCACAGTCCCTCGCCGGCCTTCGTGAAGCCGCTGATGCGTTTGCCGCCGGAGAAGACGGGGCGGGCCCCGGGAGCGGCCTCGTAGACAATCGGCGCCTTCTTCGTGCCGCTGTCGGCCGGCGTCAGGACGAACGGCTCGGTCAGCGTGTAGCGGCCGTCGGCGACGACCACGTGTACGGGCTCCTCAATGCTCGCGGTAATGCGCATCCGTCGCAGGCGGGCGCGCGCTCCGGCGAGCGTCGCCAGCGGACCGTCGCTCCTTGCGGGGTTGGGCCGGTCGGGCCGGCCCGACCACCGGTCGTTGCCGTCGGGGGCAACGTGGATCGTGATGACCCCCGGGCACGCCGGCGCAACCATCGCGCCGATCAATGCCGCTGCCAGAAAACTGAGTGCAAGACGTGGCTCTTTCATTTTGTCACCTCCGGTGGTCCGATCGCTTTGAAAACGTGTACGAGGCCGGACCCTTACAGGCCCGGCCCCGGTTGTCGTATCGATGCAAATACTCGAATCTCTCGGCCTTACGCCAGATACGTGGCGTCGTGGGCGGTCAGATCCTCGAACTCGATGCCGACCTTCTTGCAGGCGTACGCCAACTCGCGGAGATAATCGCCGTATCCGGTCATCCAGTGGAAGCCGGGCATGCGTTCGGCCAGCAGCTTGCTGTCGCACGAGAAGCGCACGTCGATCTGCGAGCGGCAGACGGCCATGAACGGCGCGTCGATGATCTCGGCCCGCAGGCCGACCCAGCGCTTCAGATCGAAGTCCGGAACGATGTTGGTCACGACCTGGCCCTTGCTCATCTCAACCTTGGGCGCGGCGCCGTAATCGGACTCGAAATGCGTCATGACACGAACCGGCTCGAGGTCCTTGCCGTTCATCTTTCGCGGCGCGGTGCAGTGGGCCAGCGTGATCATTCCGTCGTGCGGATAAGTCGGGTCGTTGAGAAAAACGGGATGGCCCGAGATATTCGCCAGCAGCACGCCGGACGGGATGACGACGAAGTCCGATTCGCAGAAGGCCACGTAACGCGAGTCGTTCAGCAGGCTCAGCGTCAGGCAGGCCGAGGTCTCAGCCAACGGCATGATCGTGCCCATGCAGCCGTTGATGGTGATGGCCTGGCAGTCGGCCTCCTTCAAAACGCCCCGGAAGACCTGCTCCAGCAGGAAGCAGTTCTCCACGTAGCTGCGCTTGGTTTCCAGCGTGAGCGAGGAATCCTTGAGGTACGCGGCGGCTCGCTGCCGGGCGCGCTTCACCGCGGCTTTGTCGGCGCGGGCCTCTTTGATTAGATTACCCAGGTCTTTATAGGCGAGCGTCCGAATGTCGAATTTCCATTTGTTCCTGACCTTGTTGGGGACAACGTCCCGGGGTTGGGCCCAGGCCGCCGGGCCGCCCACGGCGATGATTTTGGTGCCGAGCGTGTTCTTCAGGCCGCACAGGGCACGCAAGCGCCAGAGCAGCTCGTTCTGGCTATCGACCACGACGTCACCATCGTCGACGCCCTTGACCTTGAGCGTGTCGGTATGCTGCCGGAGGTATCGGGGGCTGATGATCTCGTACCAGAGGTACACGGGCCCGGATTTGTGCCGGCAGAAAATGATCATGTCCTTGCCGTGCTTGTGGAGCGCGTCGAAGACATTCTGCGCGCCTCCGGCGGCATAGATAATATAGGTGTCGGGGTTCTCGTAGGCGGCGACGCTTGCCACCTGGCCGCCGTGCTGCACACCGGCAGGCGGCAGGAATTTGACCGGGAAGTCGGCTCTGTCCTGCAGGGCCGCCAGCTCGCGTTTGATCTGCGTCAATTCCTTGTCGACGTCCTGCTGGGTCTGGATTCCGCCCCAGCTTCGCCAGCTTGTCTGGTGGCGTCGCTTGGGGGTGCTGTACATCAGGATGGGTTTGACGACGAGGGGACGGCGTTCGGGTCCGGCGGGCCCGTCCTTCTCGGCGGCCGAAACGGCCGACCAGGTCAGGCCGCTCAGCGCGGTGCCGAGAAACGTCGCGCCGCCGACGCCGTGCAGGAAGGTCCGACGGCTGATGCCGTCGCCGTCGTGCTCGTGTCCGCAGCCGCACGGGCAGCACGTGGTTCGCATCGGGGGTCTTTCGGAGTGCTCAGTGGTCATGGCAGGTTCCTCTTCAAATGCTGGTTGTCGTTGTGTCATATACAGTCCAGCGGCTCGGTCCGGTGCGACAAGGCCCGCGACCTCGACGGACTCCAGTCGGACAAATACCACTTGTGGCACTATACCGGGCAACACCGCAGCGGGCAAGCCAAAACGCACCACCACGGGCGAAATCTGCGCGAGCGGTTGGGTCGGGCAAAGAGGCGTCCTTGACGCCGTTGCAGGCGGTCTCTACAATGACGCCTTCTGATCTGGTTTCCAGCAGGGCCGTGAAGGCCCTCGGTTCGACCTCAATGACAAGGATTTTGACGCGATGATTGGCATCAACGAGAATTTTCTGAAATTGAAGGCGGGGTATCTGTTTCCTGAAATCGGCCGGCGCGTGCGCGCGTTCAAGGAGCTCAATCCGCAGGCCGAGGTTATCAGCATGGGCATCGGCGACGTGACCCAGCCGCTGGCGCCGGCGGTGATTGAGGCGATGCACCGGGCGGTCGACGAGATGGGCCGGCAGGAAACGTTCAAAGGCTACGATGACGGCGGTGTCGGATACGAGTTCCTCCGCCGCGCCATCGCCGAGCACGATTTCCAGGTCCGGGGCGTGAGCATCGACCTGGACGAGATCTTCGTCAGCGACGGCGCCAAGTGCGACACCGGCAACATGCAGGAGATCTTCGGTCTGGACAACGTGGTGGCGGTCGCCGATCCGGTCTATCCGGTCTACGTCGATACCAACGTGATGGCGGGCCGCACCGGGCCGGCCGGTGAGACCGGGCAGTATGAGGGCGTAGTCTACATGCCCGCCACCGCCGACAACGGCTTCGTGCCCGAGCCGCCCGAGAGCCCGGTGGATATGATCTACCTGTGTTTCCCCAACAACCCGACCGGCGCGGTCGCCACGAAGGAGGCCCTGGCCCGGTGGGTCGAGTATGCTCGCGCGAACAAGGCGTTGATCCTGTACGACGCGGCGTACGAGGCCTTCATCACGGACGAGGCCATCCCGCATTCGATTTACGAGGTCGCCGGCGCCAAAGAGGTCGCCATCGAGTTTCGGAGCTGTTCCAAGACCGCCGGCTTCACGGGCGTCCGCTGCGCCTACAGCGTCGTGCCGAAGGAGCTCAAGGCGTATACGAGCGGGGGCGAAGCCGTGGAGGTCAACCCGATCTGGAAGCGGCGGCACTGCACGAAATTCAACGGCGTTTCGTACGTCACGCAGCAGGGGGCCGCGGCGATCTACACGCCGGTGGGTCGCAAGCAGATACAGCAGACGATCGACATCTACATGACCAACGCGGCCCTGATCCGCAAGACGCTCACGGAGCTGGGCTACGAAGTCTACGGCGGCGTCAACGCCCCGTACATCTGGCTCAAGACGCCCGACGGCGCCGGCTCCTGGGATTTCTTCGACCGGCTCCTGAAGGAGGCCAACGTGATCGGTACGCCCGGCGTCGGTTTCGGACCCGCCGGCGAGGGCTATTTCCGCCTCACCGCCTTCGGGACACCGGAAAACGTCAAGGAAGCGCTGGAAAGGTTCGCCCGGCTTTGAGGGCAAGAGCCCGGCCGGTAAAGCCCAACGCTCATCGGGGCTGGGGGGCTGTCGAGGATACAAGTGAAGAACTTTGCAAAGGTCACCATTGCGTTTGCTGTCGTCGCTGTCTCGAATCTCAGTATGGCTAGGCAAAACCTCCCCGCCGACTGGCTGGCGGCCTGGCGCGATCCGGGCGTCGAGTTTCGCCCGCTTCAGATCGTCCACGGCGTCCCCGCGGCGCAGGCTACACCTGAGGCCATGGAGCAGCTCAAGGAGCTGGGCCTGGGCGGCATCGTCTGCAACGTCTCCTTCGATAAGTACTTGGTCTCCGAAGCGCACTGGCAGACCCTGGTCAAGGCGGTCGAGGCGTGCAAGCAGGTGGGTCTGCGCGTGTGGCTCTACGACGAGCTGGGCTATCCGAGCGGAGCCGCCGGCGGGCTCGTGCTCGATAAGATGCCGCAGGGTGAGGCCCTCGCTTTAGCCTACGACCGGTCGCGCAGCGATCCGTTCGTCTTGCGGCCGGCCTACGAGCACACCCATGCCTCGAACAACTTTTGCGCCGCGCGGCGCTATCCGAACCTGATCGACGAAAAGGCCGTGGCGTGCTTTATCGAGACGACACACCAAGCCTACTATCAACGGCTTCAGCCCTTCTTCGGAACGACAGTCGAGGCGGTCTTTACCGACGAACCTTCGCTCATCGCGGTCAACATCGGCCCGTTGCCCGACTCGGTTCGGACGAAGGTGCGCGTCGAGGACCCGCTCGATCCGAACGTCGCGCCGTTGCCTTCGGTGCCTTGGGTGGCGGACCTGCCGCAGCTTTACCGGCAGCGCTACGGAGAGGGCATCATGGCTGTACGCCGGAGCCTCTTCGAAGGCAGCAGTGACGCGGACCGCCGGGTGCGCCGGCAGTTCTGGGCTTTGATTTCCGAGCTGGTTGCCGAGCGCTACTTCGGGCAGATCCAGCGGTGGGCCGGCGCGCACCGCGTGGCCTCGTCGGGCCATTCGCTCTGGGAGGAAACGCCCCTGCACCACGCTGCCCTCGAAGGCAACGGGCTCAAGGCCCTCTCGCGCATGGACATCCCGGGTCTGGACCTGCTGACCTCGAATCCTGAGGCGGTGATTTATACGGGGTGGATGACGGCGAATCTGCCGGCGTCGGCGGCCCTGGCATGCGGCGGGCGGCGCGTCATGACCGAGGTGAGCGATTTCTCCGAGACGATGGCGGGCAAGCCGCCGGCGTCGGTGGCTCAGATGTGCGCGACCGCGGCATGGCAGGCCGCCTTCGGTGTCACCGAGTTTACGCTTTACTACAACCGCTCGCAGCGCTCGCAGGAGGAGTATCGCCGCTATGGCGCCTTCGTTGGCCGGCTCAATGCCTTGCTGCGCCAGGCGCAACCGGCGCCCCGCGTGCTGCTGTATTATCCGATTGTGAACGTCTGGACCGACTATAGGCCGGTGGCCGAGAAGCTGGTGCTGGAGTCCCAGCCCAAGCGCTTGCAGGAGACGATCAACGCCTTCATGGGCCTGGGCCAACGCCTGACGCGGGGACAGGTTTCGTTTTCCCTGGCCGATCACGAGATCCTGGCCGCGGCGCGCGTCCGAAAGGGCCGATTCCGTATCGCGGGCCGGTCCTTCGCATCGCTGGTGCTGCCGGCGGGCGCCGAGGTGCCCGCAGACGTGGAGAAGAAAATCGAGAGATTCCAGGCCGACGGCGGGCGGGTCCTGCGCGACATGACGGCGCGGAAGCTGAACGCTGAATCGGTGGCGAGCGTATACGATTGCGGCCTGCCGAATCCGGGCAGCGAACGGCTGGTGGTGGGGCGCTTCACCCGAGAAGGCTGGACCATCCTTTTGGCTGTGAATGTCGGGGCCGCGCGGTATGATGGAACGCTGACGGCGCCGGGCGCGGCGGATTGGTGGATCGCCGATCCCGACACCGGGAGGATCGAGCGGGCGCGCGCCTCCGGCGTGGGCCGGCTCACGATCTCGCTGCCGCCGCGGGCGGCGAGAATCCTGGTCGGGCCGCGTACGGTCGATGGCAATGACGCCTCTTCGTGACGGGCGGGCCCGCAGTGACACAGGGAAGGACGATGCTTTTGAGATTCGGGATGAATGGCTGAGCCGACGATTGCCTACATTGGATTGGGCGGCAACCTGGGGGATCGCAGGCGGACGATCGAGAACGCTGTTGCTGCGCTCCAGGGACGTGCGGATATCGAGGTCCTGCGCCGCAGCGAGCTTCGCGAGACGCCGCCTCTGGGGGACGTCTCTCAGGAACGTTACCTCAACGGGGTCTGCGAAATCCGGACCACGCTGGGCCCGGAGGAGTTGCTGGGCGCCCTCCGCGAGATTGAAGACGCGTTGGGGCGCGAGCGCAATGGCCGCTGGACGTCCCGCACGATCGATCTGGATCTGCTCGTCTTCGGGCAGGAGGTTGTGCGCACGGCCGAGCTGACGGTGCCGCACCCGCAGATGCATCTGCGCTCGTTTGTGCTCGACGGTCTCTGCCGGCTTGCTCCCGAAGTCGTGCACCCGGTTCTGGGCGAGCCGGTCCGCGTCCTGGCCGAGCGGCTCAACGGCGCGGATTTTACCCTCGATCCCGGTGCTCCCCAATTGGTGAGCGTGGCGGGCATCATCGGCGTGGGCAAGACGACGCTGGCCGATAAGCTGGCGGGCCTGCTGGGCACTTCGGTCCTGCGCGAGCCCTACGATACGAATCCGTATATGCCCCAAGTGTATGCGGGCCGGAAGGAATTCGCGCTCGATTCGGAATTGTATTTTTTGGTGAACCGGGCGGAGCAGCTTGCGCGCGACACGCTCGCCGCCGGCAGGATATTCGTAACCGATTACGTTTTTGAGAAAGAGCTGATCTACGCCCGGCGTCTGCTCAACGACCAGCAACTCACGCTGCACGAGAGCATTTACCGTGCGTTTGTGGACAGAGTCGCGGCACCGGTGCTGGTGATCTACCTGATGGACTCACCCGAGGAGTGTCTGACGCGGATTCACCGCCGCAATCGGCCGTACGAGCAGGAGATCACCGCGGATTTCCTGACGCGGTTGCATTCGGATTACGAGCAGCTCTTTGCCGACTGGCGAACCTGCCCGGTGATGCGGGTGCCTGCGGGTGAATTGATCTCCGGTGGTGACGCGGCGGTCGAGCGTTTGGCCGGGCAGGTCAGAGCGTATGTGGCAACGGAAGAACGGGCGGCCGTCGCCGCCGTCTGCGAGAACAGGACCGATGAACGTAGCAAAGACAATCGCTGAAATCAGGCGGTGCGTGCGCGACGCTCGCGCCGCCGGCAAGACGGTGGGGCTTGTGCCCACGATGGGGGCGTTGCACGTCGGCCACGTGTCGCTGATCGAAGCGGCCGCCGAGCGGTGCGATTTCGTGGTAGTGAGTATCTTCGTCAACCCGACGCAGTTCGGTCCGGGGGAGGACTTCGAGAAGTACCCCAGGCCTTTCGAGGAGGATCTGGCGATCTGCGCCGAGCACGGCGTCAGCGCCGTGTTTGCACCGAGCCCGGCCGAGATGTACCCGCAGGAGAACCTGACGTGGGTGGGTGTGGAGAAGCTGACCGCGCCGTTGTGCGGGCGGTCGCGGCCTGGGCATTTTCGCGGCGTGACCACCGTTTGCACGAAGCTGTTCAATATCGTCGGCTGCGACGTGGCCTTCTTCGGGCAAAAGGACGCCCAGCAGGCCGTCGTGATCCAGCGCATGGCGGCCGATCTGAACATGCCGCTGGAGATCGTGGTCTGCCCGACCGTGCGCGAGGACGACGGCCTGGCCGTCAGCAGCCGGAACAAGTACCTTTCGCCGGAGCAGCGGAAGGATGCGGCCCAGATTTTCCAGTCGCTGAGCCGGTGCCGGGAGATGGTCGAGGCCGGCGAGAAGGATGCGTCCGCGATTCGCGCGGAGATGTGCGGGATTTTAGGGCGGGTGCCCGCCATGGAGATTGAATACGTCAGTATCGTCGATGCCGGAACGCTCGAAGAGATCGAGCGAATCGGGGGCCGGGTGTTGGTGGCGGTGGCGGTGCGACTGGGTACCGCCCGGCTCATCGACAATATCCTGGTGGACACGACGCGGTAGTCGACTATAATGAACCCTTTCGACGCTGACATCAGAAACTGACGAGAAGGATCATGTTGCTCAAAATACTGAAAAGCAAGCTGCACCGGGCCCGCGTTACGGATGCCAGGCTGCATTATCCCGGCAGCATCGAGATCGACGAGAATCTCATGGAGAAGGCCGGAATCCTGCCCTATGAAGCGGTTCTCGTGGCGGACCTGAATAACGGCAACCGGCTGGAGACGTACGCGGTGCCGGCCGAAAGGGGCTCCCGAAAGGTCGTCATCCTGGGAGCGGCCGCCCAACTGATGCAGCCTAAGGATATTGTGATTATCATGGGTTTTTGCCACTGCACGCCCGAGGAGGCCGCCGGGCACAAGCCCAAGGTCGTCGTGCTGGATGAAGACAACAAGATCGTGAGCGGGGAGTAAGCCTTGGACGGGCCTGGCGAAGCTGCGAAATGGAAGTTGTGTTTGAAGGTCGCCGCCGCGCGATGCGTTTGGATCATGGCGGCCGCTGCCGATCTCGCTGTGCGGACGAGAATGCCCTGATGCACCCGGAACTGCTCGACATCCCCTTCCTGCACGTGACCGTCAAGAGCTACGGCATGATGATGGTCGTTGGCTTTCTCTGCGCCGTGACGATCATCCGGTATCTCAGCCGCCGGTTCACGTCGGACCCCCAGTACATCACCAACGCGGCTCTCTATTCGCTGATCGCCGGCGTGGTCGGGGCGCGGGTGTTTTTCGTGATTCACTATTTCGACCAGTTCCGGGGCGATCCGCTGGGCGTGTTCGCGATCTGGAAAGGGGGACTGGAGCTGCTGGGCGGCATCGTCCTGGCGATCGCCGTGATCATCTTCTACATCTGGTATCACAAGCTTCCGATGCGACATTACCTCGACGTGCTTGCCATCGGCTTGATGGGGGCGCTCGTGTTCGGCCGCATCGGCTGCTTCCTGAACGGCTGCTGCTATGGCAAGCCCGCCGAACTGCCCTGGGCCGTCCGGTTTCCTTATGGTTCCTTCGCCTACCGCAGCCAGGTGCATCCGGACCCCGACCGCAACCGTGCCGAGCCGTATCTCAAGCTGCCCGACGACTTTTTCGGCTATCGGGACGAGCAGGGCAACTACATCCCCGATCTCAAGCCTTTCGAGCAGCTCAGCGACGAGCAGAGAGAGCAGGTTACCACGGGCCCGTACCGGTGCCTGGCGGTCCATCCTACGCAGTTGTATACCTCCGGCTCGGCTCTGGTTTTCTGCCTGATTCTCCTCGGGTTCTGGCGGCGCTCGCAAAAGGCCGAAGAAGCGGGGCGGTACGGGGTCTTGACCAAGCCCGGCTCGACGTTCAGCTTGATGTTCGTCCTATACGGTTGCATGCGCTTCGGGATTGAGTTTCTGCGCGACGACAATCCTTTCGAGTTCGCGGGCCTGACAATTTCGCAGCTTCTGGCCGTGGGCGTCGTCCTTGTCGGCGTCGCATTCCTCGTCTTCTTTACGGTCGTTGAACCCGAGAAACGGCCCCCTTCCCGGAAATAGCAGCGGTACGCCGGGGTCGCTGGCGCCGCCGGCATCGCTACCCCTGCCCCGGGTAGGATTCCCTGATTTCCACAGGCCCCGGCACAATTTGAGTTGAACATTTCGCCAGATTACCGATACTATATGATGAGAGGGCAACGGGGGTGCTGCAGTTTTAAGTACGTGTGGATTATGGGTCTTTACGACAGAGAATACACGCAGGCCGACTTTCGGCGGCAGCAGTACGGGACGCCACAGTTGCGTTTCAACCTGCCGCGAATCACGTCCGTCGTCAAGTGGCTGCTGATCGCCAACGTCGGCATTCATATTCTGCAGGTCATGCTCTTCCCGGCGCAGATGAGAGACCCGATGGTCCTGACGCCTGTGGAAGAGGCGTTCGCCGTGAATCCGGAGACCGTCGGCCGGGTCCTGCAAGTCTGGCGCCTGGTTACCTACCAGTTCCTCCACGGCAGCGCGTTTCACCTGTTCGCGAATATGTTAGGGCTTTTCTTCCTGGGACCGACCCTGGAACGGCACTGGGGCAGCAAGCGATTCCTGGTGTTCTACCTGTTCTGCGGCGTGGCCGGCGGGTTGTCGTATTACCTGCTCATGCTGGTGCGTCTCGTGGGCGTCGGCGCGATGGTCGGCGCCTCCGGCGCGATCCTGGGAATGCTGGCGGCGTGCGCGATTCTGTTTCCGAATTTCGTCGTGTTCATTCTGCTGTTTCCGGTTCCGATTCGAGTGGCCGCGATCGGTTTGATGCTGGTCTATACGATCAACGTGTTCCTGGGCGGCTGGAATTCGGGCGGTGACGCCGCACACCTGGGCGGCATGGCCGCCGGGACGGCCTACGTCCTGCTCTTTCCGCGCTTGGGGCGGCTCCGGCTCAAGAGGCGGGCCGGCTCCTGGGAGAAGAACATGGAGCAGCGTCGGCTCCTGCAGGTGGAAGTGGACCGCATTCTCGCGAAGGTCCACCGCTCCGGCCTGCACAGTCTGACCGCCAAGGAAAAACGCATCCTCAAGAAGGCCACGCAGGAAGAGCTCAGACGGCAGAACGTCTAAAGCCGGCTCCGGTTCTCGCGCGCATGTCGAACGATCCCCTCTACGGCTTGAACTTGCGGTCCCACGGATTGGCGGCGCGCGGCGTGTAGCGGGGCCGTCCGTCACGGTCGGGCATGGCGTCGACGAGCCTCTGGAACTTCCGCAGCACACGCCGGTGCGTGGCGTTGTCGCTCTCGATCAGGTTGGTTTCCTCCCAGGGGTCTTCCTGGAGATCGTGGAGCCGGGTGATCTGCGCCGCCTCATCGACCCAGACTTTGTACCGTTTGTCGCGCAGGACACGGGAGGCGTAATCGTGGACGCCGCGGACGCCTTGCTCGTCGAGCTTCGCGGCCCCATGTCCCAGCGCCATGATCCACCGGCGGGGCGAGTCGTCCGCCTTGCCCAAGATCAGCGGCGCGAATGACTTGCCGTCCACGATCAGGTCGCCCGGGATCTTCGCTCCGCCCAGCTCGCAGAAGGTAGGCAGCAGGTCGGCGAAGTCGGTCAGGGCGTCGGTGACGGTGCCGGCCGGCACGAGGCCGGGGCCGTTCACCACGAACGGCGCACAGACGCCGCACTCCAGCTTCTTGGCCTTTCCGCCTCTGACCTTACGTCCGCGGCGCGTGCCGGTGAGACCGCCGCTGGTGCCGTTGTCGGTCGTGAAGACGATAATCGTCTTCTCGCGAATCTTCAGCCTCTCCAGGGCGTCGACGAGCTGTCCGACGAGCTTGTCCATGTAGCGCACCATCGCCTTGTGCTTGGCGGTCTTTTCCGTGACATCAGGCTCGTCCGGCGTAGCCACCAGCGGGCCGTGCGTCAGGCACATCGGGAAGTACAGGAACATCGGCTCGTCCTTGTGCCGCCCGGCGAAATCGATCAGGAACTGCGTGTAAATGTCCGGGCCGAACTTGCCCTTGTGGGTCTTGCTCTGGTGGCCCGTGTGAATGTACGGGTCCCAGTATCGTTCGTCGCTGGGCGGATTGCCGCCTTCGCCGCCGGTCCACATGCACCATTCGTCGAAGCCGTGTTTCTTCAAGGCGTCGGGCGTCACGCGGAAGTCGTTGATCTGCCACTTGCCCGCGGCGGCGGTGGCGTAGCCGGCCCGTCTGAGAAGCTGCGCGACCGTGGTGTGATGGCGCCAGTCGAAGTAGCCCACACCCCAGCGGGGCACGTCCCAGTGATTGACCCACCCGGTGCGCCAGGGATATTGTCCCGTCAGCAGCGTCACGCGGCTCGGGGTGCACTGGGGCATGGAATAGGCGTTCTCGAAGCGCATCCCGCCGGCCGCCAGCGCGTCGATGTGCGGCGTCTCGATGTCCTCGGCTCCATAGCAGCTCACCCACTCCTTGCCCAGGTCGTCTACCATGATGAAGATGATGTTGGGCTTGTCGGCGCCGGACCGCGCCTGGCACCACGCATCCATGTGGCCCAATGATATCGCTGCCGCACCCATGCCGGCCAATCTGAGAAAGTCACGTCGTCGCATGCAATCACCTCTGTTACTACCGTGGGAAATACGCACCATACATGTCACGCAGAAATTCGAGCCACCACTGGATGCCGGGGTCGTCCTCGGAGCCGTCGCCGCCGGGGCGGTGGTTCGGGCCGTGGGGCGGGACGCACTGCAGCCACGTGGAGGCCAGCATATAGCCTTCGCCGCGCGACAAATGCGCGACGGTCTGTTTCTTCTGATCGGCCTTCATGGCGTCGGTGTACACGCCGATGTTGATGTAGTTGTAGTACCCGTCTCGCTTGCTGTACTTGCCCCAGTAGCCGCCGGGGGCGTTTCCGGGCGTCGCTTCGCTCTGGATGTAGGGTTTGCCTTCCACGCGTTTGGCGAAGTGAATGCCGAGGTCGGCCTCGGCAGGGGGCTCGCCCTTAAAGTTGGTCGCGATCACGCAGCGCGCGTCCGCGGCTTTGCCGGCGCGGACCATCGCCCGCGTATCGAATTTCTTCGCCCGTTTGGCCATGCCCTCGTTGTCCGGGTCGACGAAGACGTTGCGATAGTCGTTGGCCTTGAGCCACGCGGCGGTGTTGGCCACGGCGGCGTTGGCCTCCTTCTGCGTCCAGCTCTCGCACTTGGCCTTGGAGTTGCCCCAATACAGACAGCCAACCAGGATCACCATCCCCCGCTTGTCGGCGGCCTCGATGATCCGCCCCATCCTCTCGGCGTAGACCGGATCGAGCGACCCGTCCTCGCGGTAGCCCTTGACGTCGCCGAAGCGCGAGCCCATGAAGTACACGCTGATGGTGTTGACGCCGCAGGAGGCAAACAGCGGAAGATGGTCGATCAACTCCCGGGTCGCCTTCTCGGACCGCAGCGCGTTGGAGCAGCGCAGCCCCTTGACCAGGAACGCCTTGCCGTTGAGATACGTCCCGGCCCCGCGAACCGAGAATACGTAATCGCCCGCGCCGGTCGGGCGGACCACGGCCAGCAGGACCATTACGCCGACACCGATAAGGAGCGAACTCGATTTCTGCATCACGAACTCCCGGTCTATTCCAGGTTTCACGCCGGCCTTTTGTACCATTTCAAGCCGGCATCCGTCAATCACCCCCGTCCCCCAAATTGGCTTTGTTTTCCAACCCCAACCCTCGTTCCCAGGCCAAAAGAGCGGAAATTGGCTTCGTTTGGCGCGACGGGCCCGGGCCTGCGGACCGCCCGGCACGCGGGTTGGGTTCGTTTGGTGCGATCGCCTTGAGCCTCGGTGCAGATGGCCAAATTGGGTTCGTTTGTCATCTCCGGGCCACGCCAGTCAAACTTGGCGACGGGCGACACGTGGCGTCGCTGTCGCCTGCGAGCGGGCAAGTCGTGGTTTCGTACATGTGGGTCTCGGATGAGTTTCATTCGCGTCTCTCGCTGCCGCGGGGGTCTCTGAAGACAGATCCTCCACTGCGCTGCGCTTCGTTCAGAGCCTGCCCTGAGCCTGAGCGAAGGGATGACAAAAAGGCGAGGGTGAAACAGGGTTTGCATGGGGCACAGAATAGAACGACAGGGGAGGGTTCACGGGGCGGGCCCGACGACTCGTATGCGCACGGGGCACAGCGACGCCAAATACCAAATAGTAAATGCCAAATCGCCCCGCGTCAGTCCCAGCGGAATTTGACTTTATTCTCGGTCAGGGCCTTGAGACGCTGGCGGACGTTTTCCCGCTTGATGCCGTCGTCCTTCCACTTCTCGATCTCGTTCTTGCTCTCCTGGACCTGCTTCTGGAGGTCGGCGAGCTTCCTGAGCAGATGCTCGTAGGCGATTTCCTTCTGGCGGACGATGAGGTCGTAGCGTCGGGCGACCACCTCCTGCAACTCGGCCCCGATCTGTTGGCGTCTGGCTTCGGAGCGTTCGTGGCGCATGCGGTGGCGCAGCTCGTCCCGTCTCTTCTTGAGCGCCAGGTCCTCCTTGAGCACGGCGCCGAGCTCCGGGTTGGATCGTTCGGCGTCGAAGATGCGCCCGTAGCGGTTCATGAGCGTCTCGAAGTTCTTGACGTACACGGTGGGGTCGCGGTCCTTGAGCTTGACGAGGTCTTCGTGCTCTTTGGCGTAGTTGGCCTTGAGCCAAGCCAGAAAATCGTCGTTGCGTTTCTGGCGGCGGGCCGCCCAGTACTCGCGTCCCATCTTCTCGAGCTCCTGTCGGCCGTACTCGCGCAGCTTGATTTTGAACAGATCCTCGTCCCTCTTGCGCAACTGCTCCAGTTCCTTTGCCTGGTCTGGATTGCGCTTGCGCACGCCTTCCATCACTCGTTTGACGGTTTCTTCCGAGAGCCCGCGATCCCACCAGTGCCGCGGCTGCCTCGGCTCATCTTTCCAAATGTCTTCTTCTGTCGGCTTCTGTGAGGCCGCAGTCGAACTCGCAGCTACGGAGGCGGCAACCAGCGTGGCAGCGGCGAGCATCATAGCGATCCGGCGTAGTGGCATTACGGCTATCCTTTCCAAAACTCGGTCTCGATCTGCATCAGCTCCATCTCGATTTCCTCGACGTCGTCGGCCGGCCCGAGGTCATCGCCGCCGGATTCCAGGGCCTCCATTTGCGCTTCGATCCGGCGTATCTCGGACTGAAAGTACATCAGCTCGGCGTCTTCGGCGTTGACGTCCTCGCTTTCCCAGACGGACGTGGGGATGATCGAGGCGTAGCTCATCGGCGCGGTGGGTCGTGACGCGGGCCCGCGCCCCAGCAGGGCGATGGCGGCGATGATAATGACCGCTGCCGCCGCGGCCAGCGCGCGAGACAGACGCGCGAGCCGGCGCTTGCGCCTCTGGCGGGCGGCCATCTCAGTATTGATATACGCGATTAGCTCGGTATCCGGCTTCGGTGCGGGCCAGGTCGCCAGCATCCGCTCGCCGGCCCGGACGTCCTCGGCGGCCGCTTCCGCTTCCGTCGCATCGACGAAACGTCCGAAAAGAGACTGCCAATCTTCTCGATTTTGATTTCCCATGGCTTACCCTTCCATGAGCTCACGCAGTTTCTTGAGCCCGCGGTGCAGCCGGGACAACGCCGTGCCGATCGGCTCGCGGCGCAGCTCGGCGATCTCCTTGAAGCTTAGTTCCGAATAATAACGCAGCATAATCAGCTCCCTCGTGTCCGCATCCAGGCGGTTCAACTGGACCTGAAGCCGATCCAGCATCTCATCCCGGGCATCCGATTGTCGGGGTCCGTCGGACACGCGCTGCAACTGGGCCCGTCGCGCGTCGAACAGCTTCTGACGCCGCTTCTTGCCGCGCAGATGGTCGTGAAAGATGTTCGAGGCGATCCGGAACAGCCAGCTTTCGAACACGCCACCTTTGTACGAGCCGATCTTCTCGACGAGCCTGATGAACAGCTCGCTGAGCAGCTCGTCACTGAGGTCTCTGTCACCCGTTAGCCGATAAAAGTAACCGTAGCAGCGGCCGGCGTACATGTCAACCATCTGCGCAAAGGCTTGGGCGTCCCCCGACTTACAGCCTTCGATGATCCGGGCTAATTCGGCGCTTTCAGCCATCTGCCGCGTTTACTTTTAATCCAAGACGGTGTTGAGAAAGGGTTTATTGCAGGAATCCGGAACGCCGGCGGTACGCCGGGGCCGGTCCCGGTGGGGTCTTCCCCCCCATTTCGGCAGCGCAGATTCGTCGTCTTCCCGGTCCTGCTACGTCGGTTCGGCGACGAAGCGGGGCGCTGACGGGCCCTCAGATCGGCCACGAATCGTCCTGCTGGTCGTCCTCCTGGTCTTCCGGGTCGATCTTCCAGCTCTCGGAGTCCTCGATGTCGTCGATCTCGCGCTGGACGTATTTGAAAAGCTTATCCTGCAGCGGGGCGAGCTTTCCGTACCACTTGAGCATGCTCTGGTAGCTTGCCAGCAGCATGTCGAGCCGGATCAACTGCCATTTCGCGATGCATTCGGGCTCTTTGATGTTCGAGAACGGATCGCATTTGAACGTTTTCCGCCCGTCCGGGCCGATCTCACACAACTCGCACTGCTCACACTGTATCATCGCTGCACCCTGATATCGAACGGCATCCCTGACGGGACGCCCCTGCATTGCTGTACTGTCCACGCACTCACCGACGGCGCCCGTTGCGCGCGACACGAACGGCGCCGCAACAATTGCTTTTTCTCCCTTTACAGGAGCGTTTCACCTATGCTAAACTATAGTACACGAGTCAGCAGTACTTTGTAACCACGATTTTACAGTTTTGTTGGAGGAATGAATGAGCAAGCCACGACGCAGAAGGAAAGTAGGCAGTAAGAAAAGACGCACGCGCTGGAAAATCAGGCATAAAATCAGCTAAGCGGCGTTCCTTTCCCACCTTTTTGGCTTTTTGAGCCCCTCTCTTGTGCCGGACGGTGGCGCGCGGCGCCGGATGCCTGCCGATATAGATGGAACATTTTCACGTAGTTTTCGAGCCCGATGGGGTGGAGATTTCGATCCATCAGGGCGCTACGCTGCTTGAGGCCGCAAGCCAAGCCGGCATCATTCTGACCACGCCCTGCGGCGGCAAGGGCACCTGTGGCAAGTGTGCGCTTCGCCTGGGTCCGTCCGGAGAGCAGGTCCGTGCCTGCCAGTATCGCGTGCAGAGCGATCTGGTGGTGACCGTGCCGCCGGAAGCGCGATTCTACGAGCACAAGATTCTCGTAGAGGGGGTGGACGGCGCGTTGCAGGCCCGCCCGACGGTGGTGGAGAACTACCGGTCGCAGGCCGGTTCCGGTGCCATTCTGGGCCTGGCGGTGGATATCGGGACCACGACGGTGGTTGTCCGGCTCGTTGACATGGCCGACGGGCGGACGCTGGCGACGGAGGCCGCGCTCAATCCTCAGACGCGCTTCGGCGACGACGTGGTCAGCCGCATCAACCACGCCCAATCACCCCAAGGGATGGCGGAGCTGCACGAGGCCGTGATCGCCTGCATCAACGAGCTGGCCGGGAAGCTCTGCGAGCGGGAGAGCGTCGATCCTTCGGCGATATACGAGGCGTGTATCGTCGGGAACACGACGATGAACCATCTCTTCCTGCGATTCCCGGTGGAGCAGCTAGGCCGGGCCCCGTACGCGGCCCATTCGGTAGAAGCCCACGATGTGCCCCCGGGCGACCCGGGTCTGCGGATGAATCCGGCGGGCAACGTCCACTGCGTGGAGAACATCGCCGGTTTCGTGGGCGCCGATACGACGGCCGCGGCGCTGGCAGTCGATATGGATTCTATTACCGACACGGTCCTGCTGGTGGACATCGGCACGAATGGCGAGCTGGTCTTAGGAACGCCGGAGCATCTCTGTGCGGCCAGTTGTGCCGCCGGGCCGGCCCTCGAAGGGGCGCGCATCCGACAGGGCGGCAGGGCGGCAACCGGTGCCATCGAGGCCGTGGTCGTGGAGGACGACGATATCGTCGTCGATGTGATCGGGGATACCGAGCCCCGTTCGATTTGCGGCAGCGGCCTGATTGACGCCGTCGCGGTGTTGTGCGAGTTGGGTGTCATCAACGCAACCGGACGCTTTGAGGACCGCCAGGTGCTGGAAGGGCGTCTGTCGCGGGCGCTGCTGTCACGCCTGGTCGAAAGTGACGGTCAGCCTGCCTTCTGCCTGGCATTCGACCTGCTGACGTCGGATCCCAGCGTTTGTCTGACCCAGAAGGACATACGCGAGGTGCAGCTTGCCAAGGGCGCCATCGGCGCCGGAATTCGCATCCTGCTGGCGAAGCTCGAACTGGACGCGGCCGATATCGACCGGGTCCTGCTGGCCGGGGCGTTCGGCAATTACATTCGGCCTCGTAGCGCCGTTCGTATCGGACTGCTTCCCAACGTGCCCCTCGAACGCATCCATTTCGTCGGTAATGCGGCCGCGTCGGGCGCCCAGATGCTACTGATCGGGGGGGAATGCCGCGAGCGGGCGTCCCGACTGGTTCAGCGGATCGAGTACGTGGAGATCGCGAACGAGAGGAACTTCGCGGAGTTTTTCGCCGACGCGATGATGCTCCAGCCGTGAGCGAAGCCGGCGCAGAGCGGGACGATCAAGCCGTCCGCGTAAAACCCAGCAGATAGATGATGTAGGCGGCGTAGGTCGCCAGGAGGACGACTCCCCCGATGCGATTGATTTTGCGCCCGCCGAGGATCGCCACGCCGGCAAACCCCGCACTGACGCCGATCATGATCCAGAAGTCCGCTCCGCCGGCGAATCGGGCCCCCACGACATAGGGGCGCACCATGCCGGCGGCACCCGTGACCAGCAAGGTGTTGAAGATGTTCGACCCGACGAGGTTGCCCACGGAAATGTCGTGGTGTCCCTTCGCCGCGGCGATCACGCAGGTGACCAACTCGGGCAGGGAGGTTCCCACCGCCATGATGGTCGAGCCGATGACCGCGTCGCTCAGGCCGACGGCGGTGCCGATCTCGGCGGCTCCGTAGACCGCCATGCGGGCCCCCACCGACAGCCCCAGCAGTCCGAGGACCACGAAGGCGATGTCATGCGTGAGCGTATGGGCGTGTGCGACGGGCAACTGGGGCTGGGCCGCTGCCACGTTCGCTCCGTTGGTCCGCGCCGTGCGGATGGTGTAGATCATCAGGGCCGTGAACACCACGAGCAGCAGGGCTCCCTCGGGTCGCGAGACCTGGAAATTGTGCAGCAGGGGCCACAAGAGCAGGGCCACGGCCAGCATCGCCGGCACTTCGCGCTGCAGCGTCCGGGCCTGGATTTCGAGGGGGCGAAGCAACGCGACGAACCCGCCGACCAGGGCCAGATTGGCGATGTTCGAGCCGTAGACGTTGCCGATAGCGATATCGCCCCGGCCGGGCAGGACGGCCGCGATACTGGCGGCCGCTTCCGGCGCCGAGGTGCCCATCGCCACCACCGTCAGACCCACCACGAGCTGACTGACGCCCAGACGCTCGGCCAATCCGATGGCGCCGCCGACCAGGATATCGGCGCCCTTCCAAAGCAGGAGCAATCCGCCGACCAGAAGTAGTAGTGGCAACGCCATGGTGTCTCTTTGCGACCTGTCTTACTCTGAAAGATCAACCCGCCCGTGCGACCGGGGCGGGCCGGAGTTCCTGTTTGCTATGCCGAAGAATAATCGAGCCTTCCCCATCCGGCAAGCGTTCGATGGGCACAAAATCCACCCTTGGGGACACGCGGCCGGCGTAGTTTCAGCCGAAGCAGAGAAGGCCCGCATTGGGACGGGCCGGCTCAGACGCGCCCCGCCACGAGGCAGGCGTTGTGGCCCCCGAAGCCAAACGAATTGCTGATGGCCACGTCCACCTTCGCCTCGCGCGCCTTCAGCGGCACGTAGTCCATCTTAAGATCGCACCGCTCGTCCTGATTCTCAAGATTGATGGTGGGCGGTATGATCGATTCGTTGATGGCCTTGATCGCCACGATGAGCTCGACGGCGGCGGTAGCCCCGAGCATGTGGCCGAGGCAGCCCTTGGTGGAGCTGACCGGCGTCTGGTAAGCGCAATCGCCAAACACGGCCCGGATCGCCTTGCTTTCGGCGATGTCGTTGAGTTCGGTGCTGGTGCCGTGGGCGTTGATATAGCTGACATCTTCGGGATTGACCTTGGCGTCGGCCAGGGCCAGCTTCATGGCCATCGCCGCACCGGCGCCGTCCGGCAGGGGCGCGGTAATGTGATGGCCGTCGTCCGTGGCGGCGTAGCCGAGCAGCTCGCCGTAGATGCGGGCGTTGCGTTTGGTGGCGTGTTCGTAGTCCTCCAGGATGAGCATGCCGGCGCCTTCGGAGAGGACGAATCCGTCGCGGTCCCGGTCGAAGGGTCGCGACGCCGCCGGCGGATCGTCGTTGCGCACGCTCAGCGACCGAGCCGCGCAGAAAGAACCCAAGCCGATGGGGGTCACCGCCGCTTCGGAACCGCCTGTGATGACAATGTCGCTGCGTCCGCTGGCGATATTCCAGAAGGCCTCTCCGATGGTGTGGTTGCCCGAGGCGCACGCGCTGATCACGGCGAAGCTCGGACCGCGAAGACCCCACCGGATGGCGATATTGCCGCTGGCGGCGTTGGCCATCAGTCGCGGCACGCAGAAGGGCGAGACCTTGCTCGGGCCTTTCTTCAGCAGGCGAACGTGCTGTTCCTCGATCTCCTTGATCCCGCCGATGCCGGTGCCCACGATGACGCCGACGCGATACGGGTCTTCCTTCGAGAAATCGAGTCCGCTGTCGTCCACGGCCTGCATCGCGCCGGCCAGGGCAAACTGGGTGAACCGGTCCATTCGCCGGGCCTCACGTTTGTCGATGTACTTCGTCACGTCGAAGTGCTTGATCTCGCCGGCAAAACGGACCGGATACGCACTGGTGTCGAAGGACTCGATGGTGGAAACACCGCTGCGGCCCTCGCACAGCGCAGTAAACAGTTCAGTAACGGACTCGGACAGCGCAGTAACACACCCCAGGCCCGTAATGACAACTCGCCGTCTATCCATGATGAGTTTACGTGCTCTCTTTTTTCTTGGATTGTGCTATGTTGACAATGTAATCAATGGCGGCGCCGACCGTCTGGATCTTCTCGGCCTCCTCATCAGGAATGCTCATGTCAAACTCGTCTTCAAATTCCATGACCAATTCGACGGTATCCAAAGAGTCGGCATTCAGGTCGTTGATAAAAGAGGTCTCGCGGTTGATTTCAGACTTATCAACGCCCATTTGCTCGCTGATGATCTCGATCACCTTATTCTGGATCGCTTGGACATCTACCTCATCGACACTCACTTGTTCATCCTCCCTAATTCAGTCGGATTTCTCTGCTATGATCTTTGCCTCTGCCGGGGCATACATACACCGCCGCCACCCTCCCGATTTTGGCCGGTATATTACCCAGTGGAGGGGGCCAGCACAAACATTTTTTGATTTTTTTTACATGGCCATGCCGCCGTCGACGCACAGGACCTGCCCGGTGATATACCCGGCATCGTCACCGGCGAGGAAGGCCACGGCCCTGGCCACGTCCTCGGGTGCACCGAACCGCTTGACGGGAATGACGTCCTTGGCGGCCTTTTTCACCATGTCGGAGAGCACGGCCGTCATGTCGGTCTGAATGAAGCCCGGGGCGATGCAGTTGGCGGTGACGTTCTTTTTTCCGATTTCCCGGGCGATCGACTTGGTCATGCCGATAAGTCCGGCCTTGCTGGCGGCGTAGTTGGCCGAGCCGGCCTGGCCCATGACCCCGGCGACGGAGCTGATATTGACGATTCGGCCGAACTTGTTGCGGATCATCGACCGGGCCGCGACGCGCGTGGCGGTGAACGCCGCCCGCAGGTTGACCGCGATGACCTTGTCGAAGTCCTCGTCGTCCATCTGGATCATCAGCTTGTCGCGGGTGATGCCGGCATTATTGACCAGAACGCCGATGCCGCCGTGCGCCGAGGCCAGTTCCTCCAGCACCGCGGTGAGCTTGTCGGTTTCGGTGATATCGACGCACCGGGTGATCACCTCGAAGCCGGCTTCGGCTGCCGCCTGCTCCAGTTCCCCGAGCGCTTCTTCCATCACGTCCAGGGCGGCAACGAGACGATCCTGCTTGAGCAGCTCGAACACGATCGCCCGCCCGATGCCCCGGGCCGCACCCGTCACGACTGCCAGTTTCTTTTCCGCCATCGTTCTACTCTCCTATTCGTTCTTGTCAGCGTGCGGCATTCTATGCGTCGCTCAGCAGTTTTTGGACCGACTCGATGCTGCTGACATTGACGACTCTGGTTTTCCTGTGAATTCGTCTCATCAGACCGGTCAACACGCGACCCGGTCCGATCTCGTAAAATCGTTCGACTCCCTCGCTCAGCAGACGTTCCATGCATTTCTGCCAGAGGATGGGACTGGTCAGTTGCCGGGCCAGTCCGTCGGCGACGCCGGCGGCGCTGTCGTAGTAGTCGGCGCTGATGTTGGCCAGGGTCTTGACCGACGAAGGCTCGGCGATGCGGCATTGGGACAGGGCCTCTCGCAGGGCGTCGGCGGCGCTGGACATCATCTCGGTATGAAACGCGCCGGCGACCTCCAGCGGCACGGCCTTGACGGCCCCGTACTTCTCGGCCAGCGCCGCCGCTCTCGCGCAGGCGCCGCGCGTGCCGCTGACGACGATCTGTCCCGGGCAGTTGAAATTAACCGGCACCAGCAGTTCGCCTTCTGCCGCTTCGTCGCAAAGCTGTCGCACCTTTTCTTCGTCGAGGCCGATGAGGCTGACCATGCCGCCTTCGGTTGCGTCGGCGGCGGCCTGCATCGCTTCGCCGCGCTTCTTCACCAGCAGCAGGGCGTCCTCGAAGCTGATGACGCCGGCGGCGTAGAGCGCCGTGTACTCGCCGAGGCTCAGCCCCGCCGTGACATCGGCGGCCAGGTCCCGCGTCGGCTCTTGCGTGCGCAGGATTTCCAGCAGGGCGGCCGAGGTGACGAAGATGGCCGGCTGCGACATCGTCGTGCTGTTGAGCCGTTCGGCCGGGCCCTCGAAGCAGACCGCGCGCAAATCGAACCCGACGATATCGTTGGCTTTCGCAAACAGTTCCGCCGCCGCGGGGTACGCCGCCGCCACGTCGGCGCCCATGCCTACCGTTTGGGCGCCCTGTCCGGGAAACAAAAAGGCCGTCTTCATCGTTCGTATCCTTGAACCTGACTCGTTCTCTTCCTTCCGTCGATTCGGCGCGACGCTCTCAGAGCTCGATTACGTTGGCGCCCCAGGTGACCCCGGCGCCGAACGCCACGAAGATGACGATGTCACCCTTCTTGACCTTGCCCTCGCGCATGCATTCGTCGAAGGCGATGGGCACGGAGGCGGCCGAGGTGTTGCCGTATTTTTGAATGTTGACGAAGACCTTCTCGGGCGGCAGTTTCAGCCGTTTGGCCGCCGACTCGATGATGCGGGCGTTCATCTGGTGCGAGACCATCATCGCCAGATCGTCGATGGTCAGGCCGCAGTGCTCCATGCAATCGGTGACCGCCTCGACGATCCGCCGCACCGCCTGCTGATAAACCTCCCGGCCCTTGATCTGCATGTACGCCTTGCTGGGGTCCTCCAGCGGCTTCGGCGCCGGGTATCGCGACCCGTGCGCCTGGCAGTTCAGCGACTCCCAGTACGTCCCGTCGGACCCCAGGGTGCTGTAGAGGATTCCCCGGCTTCCCTCCTGCTTGCGCTGGACCACGACCGCGCCGGCCCCGTCCCCGAAGAGGATGCAACTGCCGCGGTCCTTCCAGTTGGTGATCTTGGTCAGCGTCTCGGCGCCGATCACCAGCGCGTTGTCGAGCTGCCCGCCCTGCATGAGGTGGTGCACCAAATGGAGCGAGTACACGAAGCCGCTGCAGGCGGCCGCGATGTCGAAGGCCCACGCCTTCGTCGCGCCCAGGGCCCTTTGCACGAAACAGGCGGTGGAGGGGAACACCATCTCCGGGGTGATCGTCGCGACGGTGATCAGGCCGAGTTCCGCGGGGTCCAGGCCCGCGTAGTCCAGCGCCTGTTTGGCCGCCGCGATGGCCAGGTCCGCCGTGGTCTCCTCATCTGAAGTAATATGCCGTTCCTTGATCCCCGTGCGCGTCGTGATCCACTGGTCGGACGTATTCACCATGTGGGACAGGTCGTCGTTGGTCAGTATTTTGGACGGGACAAAAGAACCGCACCCGGTAATCACGGCGCGGTTGGCGGAGGGGTGATCCTCAATTTCGTTATGCATCAGATGTCCTTACGCAAGCTTCCGAGATACACTCCGTAATCTTGTCGTTGATTTTCTGCGTGTGGTAGTTTTTGGCGCTGAGCACGGCGTTGCGGATCGTGCGCGCCTGACTGGTGCCGTGGCAGATCAACGCCGTCCCGTTGACCCCCAGCAGCGGGGCCCCTCCGTACGTGTTATAGTCGTGCTTTTGATAGACCCGCGTGATGATCGGCTTGAATTTCAGCGCCAGCCGCGGTTTTTCCTGCATCAGCTCGTGCTTGATCGCCCGAAACAGCCCGTCGACGGCGCCCTCGGTCAGCTTCAGGATCACGTTGCCCACGAATCCGTCGCAGACGACCACGTCGCTGTTGCCGCGAAAAATGTCCCGGCCCTCGATGTTGCCGACGAAGTTCAGCCGCCCGTCGGAGCGCAGCAACTCCCGCGTCCGCTTGACCACCTCGTTGCCCTTGGCATCCTCCTGCCCGATGCTCATCAGGCCCACGCGCGGATTCTTTACCCCGAGGAAATGCTCGGAGTAGACGCTCGCCATCAATCCGTACTGGTGCAGGTTGATCGGTTTGCAGGCGATGTTGGCGCCGACATCGCAGATCGTCACCGGTCCCTCGCTCATGGGAAAGACCACGGCGATTCCGGGGCGGTTCACGCCCGGGAGGTTGCGCATTCGCATCTGGAACGCCGCCACGCAGGCCCCGGTATTGCCCGCCGAGATCACGGCGTCGGTCCGGCCTTGTTTGGCCATCTTGGCCATTACGGCGATCGAACTCTTGGGCTTTTTGCGCAGGCTCTCGATCGGCGTCTCGTCCATGGCGATTACGTCGGGGGCATCGACGATGCTGATCCGGCCCTTCTTATACTTGCGCTCGGCCAGCTTCGATTCCACCAGCTCCTGCGGTCCCACCAGGAGCAGCTCGTCATCCTTGTCGAGCTGAGGCAGCACTTCCACCGCGCCGTCCAGAATGGCGTCCGGTGCGAAGTCGCCTCCCATTGCATCCAATGCGATACGCATGCTTAGCTGCTTTCCTCCTTGCCAAGCTTCAGGCTGATGTCGGGATTGACGTACCCGCAGTTGGCGCAGGCCGCGTGCGGTAGCTTCGCCTGGTCGCACTTCGGGCAAACCGCGTAATTCACCGGCGTCAGGCGGTGATGGGATCGCCGCGTGCGGGTGCGGCTCTTGCTCATCTTCTTATCTGGTAACATCCTGCACTACTCCAATTCTCTGGCAAAAAACCCCACCGGGGCAATTTCTCCAAACTAACGTAAAATGCTTTTAACTACCTGACGGAAGGACGGCTGTCAAGGCAAAATCCCGCCCGCAGGGTGCCAAAACGGGCTTTTCCCCCGAAAACCGCCGCCAACCCGGCCTGACGGCCGTGAAACCGCCGCCCCCAACGAAGAATCAAACGTCGTTCAGCTCTGCTCAATCGATCGTGCCGGCGATCCCCGCCATGCCGAATACCGGCGAACTCTCCCGCTTGACCCGGATCGGCAGGTCCTTCTCACGCACCAGTTCGTACCCGTTCTTGCGCATGCACTCCTTCACGAACTTCTCCGTGTAGCTGCCCAAGCCCAGCGTCCGGTTCACGTCCGCATACCGCGACGCCTCCACCCGGCACGCATCCAGCGCACGCCGCGCCTCCTTGAAGCTTTTGCCGTCCTGGTACCAGTACTTCGCACACCCCCCCAGCAAGCTTATGGACACCAACAACAGTCCGATGCAAATCAGCCGCATGCCATTGCTCCTACGCATCCACCACATCACCGCCGGGCCCAGACCCCGGCACAAGCCCAACAGCATAAACCATAAGACCCGCAAACGCCACCAAAATCCACCCAATCCCCAATCCCCAATTCCCCCTCCACCCTTCACTCTCTCCAGAGCCTTCCACCTTTCACGTCTTTCCAACCGTCGTGGTCCGAATCATTTTCCCTTGACACCCCCCCCGCATCCAAAACGAGATTACACGACAGGTGAAACGTATCGCCCGTGCGGACACAAGAAGGACGATTGGATTGTCATGCTGAACGAAACAACGTGGAGTGAAGCATCTGGCTTGCGGATGAGAAGCGGCCGTGTTCCTGAAGGTGACTCTGACTGCGGAACCCAGATCCTTCGCTTCGCTCAGGATGACAAACGCGGCTTTGAAGTTGGATCGCAGGAGTAGACGAGGCCCGCGTTGCGGGCGACAGACAGGATGGAACCGAAGGAATACCAAATCCGGGCGTTGGATCGCGTCAAGGCGTATCTTGGGCTTCTGTATGATTGGAAGTGCAAGAACGCTGCGATCGTCGCCGAGCACGGCCCCGAAGTGGCGCTGGATTTCCCGGCCAAGGCCTGGGCCAAGATCGACGGGCTCTACAACGCCTATCACTCCCGCCGGGACGGCCTGGGACGACCTCTGCCCTGTTTCTGCCTGAAGGTCCCCACCGGCGGCGGCAAGACGTTCCTGGCGGTCAAGACCATCGACCTGATCAACACGACCTATCTCAAGAAACGCACGGGTCTGGTCCTGTGGGTGGTTCCGACCACACAGATTTACCGTCAGACGATCAAGAACCTCAAGGACAGGGACCATCCTTATCGCCAGCACCTGGATATCGCCAGCGGTGGACGGACCGTCATTCTGGAAAAGACCGACCGCTTCACGCCGGAAGATATTGAGACGAACCTCGTCGTCATGATGCTGATGCTTCCCTCGGCGTCGCGCAAGAACAAGGAAGTCTTGCGCGTCTTCAAGGACAGTGGCGGATTCGCCGAGTTCTTCCCCCCCGAGGATGCCGTTGAGGCCGGTGTCACCTTGCTTGAGCAAGTCCCAAATCTCGACACGTTCGAATCGCAGAATGCTTTTTGGGGCAAGCAGATCAAGACATCTCTCGGGAACACGCTGCGTCTCTTGAATCCGCTGATCATTCTCGACGAAGGGCACAAGGCCTACAGCGAAACGGCCCAGGGGACCCTTCGGGGCTTCAACCCTTCTATTCTCGTGGAACTCTCGGCGACGCCGGGCTGCGTCTATCAGCTTTCAGCAGGGGCTTCGAAGTCTTGACGCACGCGTGATCGTGTTCGTCTTTGACCCACTCGGCGATTCGCTTGGCCATCTGGCGGACGGTGGCGGGGTCGCCGGAGGCGGCGGCCAGGGCGACGAGGAACCGCGTGTCGGATTTCACGTCGTCGATATAGGCGACGTCCAGTGAGTACGTGCTGATGAGCCCTCCCTTGTGGAAGAAGCGGGCGTCGGGAAAGACGGTTTCCACGGCCTTCTCCCAGGCGTAGGGTCCGGCGTCCTTGTTCTCGAGGCCGGTCAGCCCGTCGCCGCCCTCGATGATGAATCGTACCTGCTCGTCGGTGAGGCGGTACCGCTGCGACGGGGGCAGGACGTGGTGGAACATGATGCGTCTGAGGCAATCGGCCAGCTCGCGGGTGGAGGTGCAGTTGCCGGTCGTGGAGCTCAGGACCGTCGCGCCGCGCTGCTCGGCGTACGAGACGCCCGACCAGCAGTGCTCCACCCGGACGGGGGCCCTTTCCCCGGCGTAGAGCGTGATCCGCTGCGGCTCCTCGTTCACGTACAGGGGCGGGCGGTGCGTGATGTAGTCGCGCATCAGCGCTGAGTGCGGAAATCCGCGCTCCGGGACGAGGAACTTCGTATTGATCCGGTCGATTCCCACGAATCGCAACAGCAAGGTGTAATCCTCGTTCGACGAGCGGCGAAAGACCTCGCTAATCATCTCGCGCATCGTCCGGGCGCTGTCCAGGGTCCAGCGGTCGTTCGTCTTGCGCTCGAACACCAGCGCGCAGTCGGTCGGCACGCCCAGCTCATTGATGTACTCCAGCGCGGCCACCACGGTGTAGATCTTGATGGTGCTGGCCGGCCAGAAGTCCACGGCCTCGGCACTGTCGCGATAGTGGAACCACGCAAAGTTGGGGTCCGAACGTTCGCCCTTCACCAGGACCACCGTCGCCCATTTCTTCACGTCGGGCGAAATGTCGGCGAGAAGGTCGTCGAGGACCGCCGCGTGCAGGGAGGATGTGAGAACGACAAGAAGCAACATCGCCGCCTTTCTGTAGTCCATGTTCGCCACTCCTGTATCGAGGTCTGCGTTTGTGGCAGGGCAGGGCCCGTGCCAGGCGTGGGCGGTTCCACTTTGCGCCCGTCAGACGTTCCGACGCATTAGTTTCGCACCGCCGGCCGGCCCATATTCGCCGATGGAGAGGAAAAAATCAAATCCACCCTCAAAGTGCGTCAGCGACGACCGCACGGCCCGCCCGTTCTCCGTGGGCTGGTGTCCTCGCGTGAGTTGATTCGCATTCTGGCGGGCAGCGAAGCCCGGAGTCGGAAGGGAGGGAATAAAAGGGTTCAACTTTGCGTCTGTCTGGGGTAGAATGACGAGCACACGGGTTTGGGGTCCGCGTGTGCATCCTACGCCGGGGTCCGGCTTGCACGAGGGTCAAAATATGCCTTGAAGGCAGCGAAAGGAGCAAATGATGAGTCAAGTGAGTCGTCGGAGGTTTTTGAAGCGTGGTCTGGCTGCTACGGCCGGTTCGTATGCGGCCCTGTCGTCGGTGGGGGGGCTGATGCCCAGCGTATTGGGCGCCAACGATGAGATTCGCGTCGCGGTGGCCGGAATTCGGGGCCGGGGCAACGGCCATATCAACCACTTCCAGAGCCTCAAGGGTGTAAAGGTGGTGGCCCTGTGCGATCCGGACAAGAAGGTTCTGGCTGAGCGCATGAAGCAGGTAAAAGACAAATACGGCACCGACGTGAAGGGGGATATCGACATCCGCAAGATCCTGGACCTTAAGGACGTCGATGTCCTGGTGATCGCCACGCCGAACCACTGGCATTCGCTCATGACGATCTGGGCCTGCCAGGCGGGCAAGGACGTGTACGTCGAGAAGCCGGTGAGCCACTCGATCTGGGAAGGCCGCAAGATGGTGGAAGCGGCCCGCAAGTACAATCGGATCGTGCAGGCCGGGACGCAGCAGCGCTCGTGTCCGGCCACGATTGAGGCCGCCCGCGACATCCGGGCCGGAAAGTACGGCAAAGTTCAGTGGGTCCATTGCTCGAAGCTGGGCGCTCGGGGGCCCATAGGCAAGGTGGCGTCTCCGCAGCCGGTGCCCGAGCATATCGACTACAATCTCTGGGCCGGTCCGGCTCCCATGACGCCGGTCATGCGCAAGCAATTCCACTACGACTGGCACTGGCAGTGGAACTGGGGCGACGGCGAAATGGCCAACTGGGGCGTGCACTACCTCGACGATCTGCACCACATTCTGGGTTGGAAGGATATTCCCGACAAGGTGGTCGCGGCGGGCAACCGGTTCGCCTGGGACGACAACGGCGAAACGCCGAACATGCATTTCGCCCTGTTGCATTACGACGGCCTGCCGGTGGTAATCGACATTCGCAACCTGCCCGATCCCAAGCGGCGGGGCGGCAAGAGCGGGGCGGTCTACCTCGGCTCGCGCGGCGGCAACCACATCCAGTGCGAGGCCGGCTACATTCGCATCTCGCGCGGCGGCGGCTGGTTCTACGACAACGACGGCAAGCGCGTCCACCAGTACAAGGGCAACGCCGGCTCCGGGCACGCGCAGAACTTCATCGATGCCGTCCGCAGCCGTCGTCGGCAGGACCAGGCGGCCGAGATCGCGGTGGGCCACCAGAGCACGGCGATTTGCCACCAAGCCAATCTGGCCTGGCGCGCCGGCTCGCAAGCCTCGGTCGACGAGGTGCGCGAGGCCATGAAATCGCACGAAGACGCGCTGAACACGCTGAAGGATATGCTCGAGCAAATCGACGGCAACGGCGTGGATCTGGCCAGGGAGCACTTCGTTCTGGGCCCGGCCTTGACCTACGATCGCGCCAGCGAGCGATTCACCGGGCCGAATGCGCAAAAGGCCAACAAGTACGTCAAATGCTCCTACCGCGATGGGTTTGTCGTGCCGGAAAGCGTATAGTACACGCATGATAAGATAAGATGAGCGGACGGGCGCATACGCGGCGTCACGTCCGTGACCGATTCGTCCAACGGGCGGCACCGCGCGCAACGTTGGTGCTGCCCTCCGTCGCACCCGGTGGGGGGATAACATTTCGTTTTTGCTGTGCTACCTTCTGGTCTCTTGCCGGTACGTTGGGCAAGCCGGAGGGCGGCCGCACGGGTAGATTGAACAATCGGAGCAGGATGGCACGGAAGTTTACGCTCAAATCTCGAACCGCAGCGGGCGATATCGATTTCTCCGCCGACCTGAACCCCGAGCAACTGGCGGTGGCGACCGCTCCGGGCGGACCGATGCTGGTGGTCGCGGGCGCCGGCAGTGGTAAGACGCGGGCGCTGACCTATCGTCTGGCCTGGCTGGTGCATCACGGCATCGAGCCGGGCCGGATCATGCTCGTGACCTTCACCAACCGCGCGGCTCGCGAGATGCTCAGCCGCGTCGAGGTGCTCGTCAAGCAGCGGACGCGCGAAATTTGGGGCGGCACCTTCCATCACATCGCCAATCGCATCCTGCGCACGCACGGCAAGCGGCTGGACATCGCGCCGGACTTCACGATCCTCGATCGGGAGGACTCCAAGGACCTGCTGGCCTCGTGCGTGCAGGAGGCCGGCGTGGACACCAAACAGCGGCGCTTCCCGCAGAAGAACGTGCTGGCGGCGATTTCCAGCTTCGTTCAGAACACGCTCGACCCGCTGGAGACGGTCATCAGCACGCGGTTCCCGATGTTCATCCAGGAGCTCGACGGCATCGAGAAGGTGCTCGTGCTCTACACGGCCAAGAAACGCCGGCGGCAGCTTCTGGACTTCGACGATCTGCTGAGCGCCTGGCTGCGACTGATGAGCGAGCACGACGACGTGCGCGAGATGCTCGCCGGCCAGTTCCTGCACATTCTCGTCGATGAGTACCAGGACACCAACGCCATCCAGGGCGCGATCGTCGATCTGCTCGCCTCCCGGCATCGCAACCTGGCGGTGGTCGGCGACGATTCGCAGTCGATCTACAGCTTCCGGGGCGCGAGCTTCGAAAACATCATCACGTTCACGGACCGCTACCCCGAGGCCCGGGAATATCGCCTCGAAACGAACTACCGCTCGGTGCCTGAGATTCTGACGCTGGCCAACGCCAGCATCGCCCAGAACGCTCGCCGGCTGCCGAAGACCCTGCGGGCCATCCGCTCGTCGGGCCTCAAGCCCACCGTGGTGCCGTGCCAGGACCACTTCACGCAGTCGCGCTTCATCGCCGAGTACGTGCTGCACCTGCTGGACGAGGGCCGCTGCCTCAACGACGTCGCGGTGCTCTACCGTAGCCATTGGCACTCGCTGGAGATACAATTGGAGTTTCAGCGTCGTAATATCCCGTTCCAGATTCGCGGCGGCCTGCGTTTCTTCGAGCAGGCGCACATGAAGGACGTTCTGTGCTACATGCGCGTCCTGCAGAACCCGCGCGACGAGCTGGCCTGGCTGCGATTGCTCAAGATGCTGCCGCGGGTGGGCAGCGCCCTGTCGCGACGCGTGTGGCGCCGGATCGGCGATGCGGCGGACCCGTTCAACGAGATCTTCACCACCGAAACCGCCAGCCTCCTGCCGGCCAGCGCCCGGCCCTTCTACGGGGAGTTCACGCATCTGCTGAAGAAGACGGCCGAGCTGGACTCGCCGGGCGAGATTATCGATCTGGTTCTGAAGGAATTCTACGACGACTACCTCGTCTCGCACTACGACGGAGCGGCGATGCGGCGGGAGGACATCCGCGCCCTGGCGAACTTCGCGGGCCAGTACCAGAACGTCGAGGCGTTTCTGGCCGATGTGTCGCTGGCGGGGGAGTTCTCGGGCGAGACGTGCGTGGCCGGACCGACCGAGCAGGAATTCGTCATCCTCAGCACCGTCCATCAGGCCAAGGGGCTGGAATGGCCCGTGGTCTTCATCCCCTGGCTGGCCGACGGCCGCTTCCCGACCGACATGGCCATGAACAAGGACGAAGACCTCCAGGAAGAACGCCGCGTTTTCCACGTCGCCGTCACCCGCGCACGAGACGAAATCTATCTCGTCGTCCCCCAGGTCTACCGCAACCGCGGCGGCAACCTGATCATGATGAAGCCCAGCCGTTTCCTCACTGAATTGTCCCAAGACCTCACCGAACCCATGGAACTCGAAGAAGGCCTCCCTCACCTAATCGCCGGCCCCGACCCTAACCTGCTGCCCGCTCCCGAAGAATCGTAGAGTTGCCCATCGTAAAATCGTTTTGTTACGCCATTGCATTGTGTCTCCACGTGTGCTACCATTCGAACGATAGGCGCAGGAAGCCGTGATACTGCAATTTTTGGATCTGCGGAGAGATCAATGGCACTACCGCTTAGAGAGTCACGTGCAATTGCCGACTTGGCCGAGTTGCTCTACGACTTTCTCCCAGGCTCCGGAAGCCCTCGCTGGAAGGGACATGTCTCGTTCAAAACGGTGGCAGAGAAGGTTGGCGTAGGGGACTTTTCGTAAGCGGCGAAGTGTTGTGAGTATTCTGGCGGAGGCAAAGCGGAACTATGGTTCACAACCAGTTGCGAAGAGAGAGATATTTCGCGCAGAGACGCGGAGGCGCAGAGGATGACGGAAAATGAATTAGGCACGATCATCGTTGAGTCAGCTATTACGGTTCACCGCGAACTCGGACCAGGGCTTTTGGAAGCAGTGTATGAGGTTGCTTTGATGCACGAATTGCAGGCGCGCGGCCTGAGGGTTGAACGTCAGGTGCCGATCCCGATCAGGTACAAGGGGATTGGATTCGAGGAAGGCTTTCGAGCGGACATCCTCGTCGATGGCAGGATCATCCTGGAACTGAAATCGGTGGAGAGAACGACGGCGGCCCACAAAAAGCAGATCCAGACCTATGTTCGACTTGCAGGGTGTAGACTGGGGTATTTGCTCAATTTCGGGCAAGCCCTGCTGAAAGACGGAATCACGCGCGCCGTCAATGGCCTGGAAGAGTGATTCTCTGCGCCTCGGCGTCTCTGCGCGAGAAGGAACAGCCTGAAAGGCGCAGGAGTAAGTCTGCCAGTGGCAGCTCTCATGTCCCCGGACGCGCCCTGTATGCACTTTTTTACGCTGTCGGTCCTATATTATGGCGGGTGCTTGGTGAGCGTGCGGCGTGGGGGAAAAAGTGGCGGGGAGGGGCTGGTTTTGTTCGGTTTTTGTTTGGGTTTTGAAGGGGGGCTGGCCGATAGAAGAATCATGCCCGTTTGGCATGTTTTTGAAACCCTCAAAGCCTGGAGTACCAAGGATGGATACGTACGGAGCAGGACGGATCGAACCGGTGGTGAAATTCGGTCCCGGGGGCGATTATTCCACCATCTGGCCGACCGATGAGACGTCGTTGTGCGACCCGTCGGCCGGCGCCCTGACGAAATTCCTGGCCTGCCTGACGGAGGTGGTCGGCGTGCTTGCGGGGACGCGGTGCGGGCGAGCGGCCGATGCAGGGTGCCTGAGCGATCCAGCTACTATCACGAAGGAGGACACCGGCCATGAGGCCCAGAGACATCGACTCGATCGAAGGACTGACGCCCCGTCAACTGAGAGTCCTGCAACGCATCGCGGATTTCCACGACAGGCAATGCTATTCCCCGACGATAGCGGAGCTGGCGAAGGAACTGAGCCTAAGCCGAAGCACCGTGTTCGAACATATCGGCGAGCTGCAAAGAAAAGGATTGCTCACGACTTCGCCGGGCAAGGCTCGCTCTTTGAAGTTGACTTCAAGAGGGCGAAGACTGCATAGGCACGTTGCCGACGAAAGCCCCGCACCGTCGGCGCAGGCTCTCTCGGGCATCCCCTTGCTGGGACAGGTCGCGGCCGGCATACCGGTCGAGGCGATCGAGAATCGCCAGAGCATATCGCTGGGCTCCTGCTTCAGCACCGGTGGCGACGTTTTCGCCTTGGAAGTCTCCGGCGACAGCATGATCGAAGAGAACATCTGCTCCGGTGACTACGTCGTCTGTCGCGCGGCCCGGACGGCGGAAAACGGCGACCTCGTCGTCGCCCTCGTGGACGACGGCGAGGCCACCCTCAAACGCTTCTACAAAGAGAAGGACAGAGTCCGCCTCCAGCCGGCCAACGCCCGCTATGAACCGATCTATTCCAACAACTGCCAAATCGAGGCCGTCGTCGTCGGCCTCCTGCGCAAGCTCTGACGCACGGGCTGGTCGAGGACGTTGTTATCCTGAACGGCAGCGAAGGATCCGGGCAACGAGGGAGAGTTCTGCCAGTCCCAGGCCGGATGCCTGAAAACGGGTTGTTGATAACGGAATTGGCCGCCGCACGCAAGAGGGCGACAGGGAAAGCGGAGCCTTGCGACGGAGGCGGAAAGCTGCCATAATGGACCCGTCCGGGGGGCGGTAGCGGTTTTGCACGCTGGGGGCCGGAGGAGGAGCACGTAAGGGCGTGACGGCGCGATTGGAGTGCCGCTGCGTGGAAACGGAACTTTGAGGCAGGAGTGCTGGAATGCGGCAACGAGAGATTCTCGACACGGTTCGCAACACCGGTGTGATTCTATCAGTGCTGACGTTGATGGCGGTGCCGTCTGTGGTACGGTCGGAGAACTGGCCCCGGTTTCGCGGGCCGAACGGCCAGGGGATCAGCGAATCGCAGGCGATACCGGTCGCGTGGTCCGAGCAGGATTTCAATTGGAAGGTCGAGCTCCCGGGTGAGGGACATTCCTCGCCGGTGGTGTGGGGTGAGAGGATCTTTGTCACTTGCGCGCAGGAGAAAGAAGCCCGGGGCTTTACGGTTTGCCTGAATGCCGCCGACGGCAGCGAGCTCTGGCGGCGCGAGTATAACCCGGGCAAGTATCCGAAGAACGGGCTGAACAGCTACGCCGCCTCCACACCGGCGGCGGACGCCGAGCGACTCTACGTGCTCTGGCCGGGGGCGAAGGAAAGTCGCCTCGTGGCGTTGACGCACGAGGGACAGCTCGTCTGGACGCTCGATTTGCCCAGCGTTCACTCCCGGCACGGAATGGGCAGTTCCCCGATGGTGTTCGGTGATCTCGTCGTCGTCGCGCACGAGCAGGACGCAAACGGCGACAATGTGGCCGGCGTGTGGCTGGCTGTCGATGCGCGTTCGGGCGAGATTCGATGGCGCTACGAGCACCCGGAGAACACGCAAGCTTCTTATTCAACCCCTTGCGTATACGGGGGGCGGGGCCGAGAAGCGGAATTGATCTTCACGAGCAATTCGCATGGGATCGCGGCGCTGGATCCTGCCACGGGCAGGCTGCTGTGGAAGACCGCTTCGGCTCTGCCGGCGCGCGTGGTGAGCTCTGCGGTTCTGGCGGATGGGGCGGTGATCGCGACGTGCGGACGAGGCGGAAGGGGGGTGCGGCTGGCCGTGGTGAAGCCGGGTTCCGGCGACGGGGCGCAGGCGCCTCGCGAGGTCTACGGCCTCGAAAGTCGCATCGTCCCGTATGTCCCGACCTCGGTCGCATACGACGGGCTGCTCTTTGCATTTCACGATGGCGGCGCCGTTTCCTGCCTGCGCAGCGGCACCGGCGAAGTGCTCTGGAGCGAGAAACCCGCCGGTCGGTTCTACGGCTCGCCCGTCTGTGTCAACGGCGTGCTCTACTGCATCACGATCGACGGTGACGTTGTCGTGCTGCAGGCCTCGGCCGAGTACAAGCGCCTGGCGGTCAATTCTCTGGGTCAGAAGAGTCACGCGACCCCGGCCGTGGCGGGCGGGCGGATGTACCTGCGAACGCTGTCTCATCTGATCTCGATTGGCGCCGGACGACAATAACGCGTTCTGAGAAGAGGCCCGTCGATCTGTCCGGCTTACGAATCCTCATCGTCTTCGGGGAGCCAGACCCAGGAAGCCGCGGATTTGTCGGGCTCGCCCGCGTTCGGATGCGCCGGCGACTCGGTGCGATAGTACACGTACGTGCTGGTTCGTGAGGGCCCGAGAGAAATGACGTCCGCCTGTGCGAGCACGGCGCCGGCTCCGTCGGGTTCGACGCGCGTATCGTTGACGAACGTGCCGCACGTGCTGTCCAGGTCGATGACGATATGCCGGACGCCGTCATCGGTTGTTTGGCGAATCACCCGGGCGTGGGTGCGGGAGACCTCACGCGGCACGAAAAACAACGTATCGGCGGCATGGTAATCGGCGCCGCATTCGCCGGGTTCCTCCATGATCGTCGGGGGTCGGCCCAGCACGACCTCGTCGGTATTGAGGGAGACGATGCCGACGGTGGAAGGGCCCGTCCCCAGGAGGTAGGCGCCGCCGTGGAGCCGTTCGAGGGCCACTCTGATCTCGCGCTGTCTCTCGGCGGCGTCGGTATCCATGATGAACTCGATGTCCTTGAGCCGGGAAAGCCGGATGAGTTTGTCGATTTTGACCAGGATGGGGTCGTGCTCGTCCATAATGCCCCTCACGGTTGTACTTGTTGCTGAGCCCGGCGCCGCGGGCGGATGTTGCCGACGGCCGGGGAACCTGTCAACACGGCCCACCGCGCCCGCTGTTTCACGATTCTCGTGACACGAAAAGACCAAGGGTTCATACCATTGCCGGGCGGTCGTGTCAAGAATCTCGCGGCGAAAAGGCGAGCGTTGCCTGGTGTTCTGTCTTCCGGACGGCGTCGGGGAAACGCGAGCGCTTGCGGGAGGACGGGGGCCGTGATATGGTACGGGTGGCTATAGCGGTGACAGCCGTTGTGTGTATTGGAATCCAGAAAAGGAAAGGGGTATCGATGAACGTGATGATGCGACGCCGATGTGCCGTGGTGGGGGTGTTCTTCGTCCTGTTTCAGGCCGTCGTTCTGTGCGGCCAGGCCCGGCGTGAGATCCGGATGCCGGACATTATGGGGTACACGACGCTGAAATGCGACCTGCACATGCATACGGTGTTCTCCGACGGGCTCGTCTGGCCGACGGTGCGCGTCGACGAGGCCTGGCGCGAGGGGCTGGATGTCATTTCGATCACGGATCATATCGAGTATCAGCCTCACAAAAAGGACGTTCCGACGAACCACAACCGGCCGTACGAGATCGCCCTGGGTATGGCACGGGAGCGCGGCATTCTCCTGATTCGAGGCGCCGAGATCACCCGGGATACGCCGCCGGGGCACTTCAATGCTATCTTCCTGAAAGACGTAAACCCGCTGGACACCGAAGACCTGCTGGAGTGCATGGCGGCCGCCGACAAGCAGGGGGCATTCATCTTCTGGAACCACCCCGGCTGGAAGCCCGAGCACAAGGGCTGGTTCGAGATTCACACGACGCTCTATGAGAAGAAGTACATGCGCGGCATCGAGGTGGTCAACGGCCGGACGTATTACCCCGAGGCCCACGAATGGGCGCTGCAGAAGAATCTCACGTTCCTCGCCAACTCGGACATTCATGCTCCGATGACGCTGGAGCAGAGCACGCCCGAGGAGCATCGCCCGATGACGCTTGTTTTTGCGAAGGAAAAGAGCATCGCGGCCGTCAAGGACGCGCTTCTGGAGGGCCGAACCGCCGTCTGGCACGAGGATCAGCTCATCGGTAAAGCCCGGTACCTCGATGCGATTTTCCAGGAGGCCACCGACATCAAAGACATCCGATATGGGAAAGACAACGTCGTTCGCTTCGCGGTGGAGAACACCTGCGACATCGCTCTCGACCTGGAACGGACCGGAAGCATCGGTCCCAGGGAACTGATGATCCCGCCCAACTCGAAGGCGTTGCTCAAGGTCAAGGTGCCGAGCGCCGAAGCGCCCACGAAGCTGTCGTACCAGGCCCGCAATTTTGTGGTGGCGCCGAACAAGGGGCTGCCCGTGAGCTTCATGATCGCGGGCCGGCTTACCATCGAGGTGAACCTGGAAGCGGCTCGAAACTGAGGCCGGCCGGGATCGAATGACATCCGTTCCCGCGCGGGCCGGGCGCGCCGCTCCTATTCCTCGTCCATTGCGTCGATAAACGCGTTGGCTTCGTCGATGGATTCCTCCATCTCCTCGATCAGGGCTGCGATGTTCGTCTTGACCGAGATCAGCTCGTCCTGGAGAGATGCGACCGCCTGAGCGTTCAGGTTGTGCTTGAGAAACAGCACCTGGTCGTGGAAGGCCGCCAGGACCGGTTCGACCTTCATTTCGGCCCCGCGCATCGCCCCGATCAAACGCGCGTAACGCAGCCGCGTCTCGCGGAGCTTCTGCTCGCTGCGCTCCTTCAGCCTCTCGTTGGTGTATTCCTCAAGCTCCTTGGCCCATTCCTTGAAAAGCGCCTCGCCCACGTCTTCCACGTCGTCGATCCGTTTGGTGACGGCCCTGGCCTTCGCTTCGCTCCGCTCGTATACGCTCTTGAGCTTGTTGTACGTCGCTTCGAGCTGGCCGCCGTCGAAGTTCACGAGCGCGGCGAATTGCTCCAACGCCGACTGGAACTGCTCCTTGGCCTCCTGCTGTGCGTCCCGCGCATCCTGGACGCGATCCACCAGCATCTCGCGCTTGTGATAGCCGAGCTTTTCCATCGTGCCGTAGTAGATTCCCTGACAGCCGCACACAAACACGATCACGCCGGCGAGAACGTGGGACCGGAGCCGTTTCATCTTTACGCCTTTCAATAGTCGTCGATCGGACTGGACGCCACGATTGTAAAGTGTCTCGTGCGACAATCAAGGCAAATGGCGTGGTGGGCGATCAGAATGCTCCCGGGTCAGGCCGGCTGCCGGACCGCCCATAAATACCAAGCCCCGTTCCGCTTGGGAACGGGGCTCGATTGGTGGAGGCAGGTGATAGAGAGCTGCCTTCATGGGAGAAGCGATAGCGATTGTGGTGTGGGTTGCGGCTTTGGTACTGACCTGGGTGTTCTCTGGGTTATGTTTGAAGCCCTCGAGGGCTGGGTTTGTCCGGTACGGCCGAGGTGGTTGTCGGTCCCGCATCCGCCTGGTCCCGTCCGCCCCTTCTCGGAGCTTCCAGGCCCGGCAAAACAGGCCGGCCAACCGGCTGCCCTGCTCGCCGAGAAGCGTACACTATGTGCATTGCCAAGGACCATTCTTTAACCACCTCCTCAAGTTGAGTTAAAGTTGTTTGTTCCGTTGGTGTTCGTAATATAAGTGCCTCAACGAAGCCACGGCGCAACGGCGTTTTCGGAAAAAATGTCGCTTTTTTTTCGGACCTGGCCGCTAAGTCGTTTGGCGACAAGGGGTAGCATGACGGATCCGGCGTGTTATCGGGACCGTGGAGAAAGGCCGGAGAAGGCTCGGCGGCGCGTCGCCCACGACAGGATGGGAGCGAAATGCCGACTTTTGACTTTGTGCTGCCATTGTTCTTCAGGAACAGTTGACAGGTTCCGCCCAACGCGGTAAACTCACCCATAGAGCGCCTGTGGCTCAATTGGATAGAGCATCGGTCTACGGAACCGAAGGTTAGGGGTTCGAATCCTCTCAGGCGCAGTTCTTCATCTTCGCTGTCAGGGGGTGCCAACGCAGTACTTCCGGCGTCTAAGTTCCCGTTGTTTCGAGCCTTACGGTTCTTTGCTATCTTGGGTTCACGGCACTTGATTGTGTCATCGGCGGACAACTGGGTACAGGCGGGGAAAGCCGTAGGGGGTCGATTCTGGTGTCAACTGGGGCGTCGATTTGTGGATTTTTGGCTCATCCGCTTTTTTTGGTTGTGCGGAGTGCGTCATGGTATAATAGCGGTGTGAGCCATCCTTGACATATCGCAGATGCGTCAACATTCGCACCTTTGAGAGGCCGTAACGATCCGACGTTGGGAGGATGCAGGTATGGCTATCGTGTGGGTGCTCATCTGGATGGTGTCGGCCGTGCTGGCCTATTTCGTGCTTGAGGCCGCGACGCTCTGTTGCAGCCGGCGGGCCTGGGACCACTCGACGAAGGAATTCGCCCTGGTTTGCAGCCTGGTTCTGGGTCCGGTGTTCCTGCTGATTGCGGTGGAGTTGCTGTTGCTCGCCGCCATTGGCAGTGGCCTCACGACCAACCGAACCAGACGGTACAAGGATTCCTGAATGGCGGCGCCGTCGCCGCACACGACCGAAGTAGACACGAAGGGCCGGTACGCGCGGTAGCGAGCCGTAGCGCGCTGTCTCAGCCGGGACGATGTTGGAGGGACCCGTACGCCCTAAAATGTGAACTCGAGCACCTTGGGCGCGACGAGCCGGCGGTACTCACCCATGCTCAGGCGCAGGGCCTTGCCGTGCGTGCCGGCCTGGAACACGATGTGGTCGTCCTGCTCCAGCGTCTGGTCCATGACGGTGGGCAGGTCGTACAGGTTGCCGAACGGCGGTTCGGCGCCGAGCTCGCAGTCCGGAAAGAGCTTGCCGATTTCGTCCTCGTCGGCCAGCACCACCGAGGCGGCGTCCAACTGGCCCTTGAGCCGGCCCAAATCGACCTTCCGCGGCGCCGGCAACACACACATGATGTACCGGTCGTCGGCCTTGACGATGACCGGCTTGGCCACGTACTTGCCCGGCTCGTGCTCGATGGCCGCCAGTCCCTGGGAGCTGAAGACGGGCGCGTGCTCCAGAGTTTCGTATGCGACCCCTTCCTTGTCCAGAAATTCCGTAACGCGCATCTGGCACCTCCTTGCGAAAGCTGATGAAATCCTGGTGTGATCCTGAGTGCTATCTTGCGTTCTGTCTTGGTGTCAATCAAGGGAAAAATCGATATACGCGCATGACCGGCCGACGGTTCTCTCTTCGGCGTCCCGTGTTTTGGGGCAGGGCCAAACGAGAAGGACCGTGTGACCTCGGTCGGCCGCGCGGCTGCGACCGAGCCGGTTGGCCAAAGTGCCCGTCCAAACCAAATGTGCATCTGCCCGCAGGGACGCAAGGGCACGGCAGGCTGTGACTGATGCTGTGTTGGGCTGCCGGTGGTTGCTTCGGAAAGGAATATTATCGGTCTATGGTCGTTGCGGCCGGCTTGAGCGGGCCAAGCAAGACCCCGATGGCGTCGCGATCCATTCCGGGCCGCAGATCGCAGTACATCGCCGTCAAGGTGGGATTGCCGTGGGAAAATGGGGTGTTTGTGGGAGCCCCTTTTTTGTTGACATAAGGGGGATTTGACTGTAGTATGGAGTGTCTAAAGCCGAAGATTTTGACGGCTTGTAGTTTGTAACCGCCTACATGAAGGACGGACCGTTCGATTGCAAATGCCGCGAGGTAAGGGGTTTCTGAACCATCGTTTCCGCTTTTTGCAGCCGGGAACGGTCCTGTTGACTGCACGAATGGTGCATTAGGAGACGTCTTGATGTTGAACGGACGAATCGTCGCGGTGATTCTGTTTATCGGATGTTTTCCGGCGGGTGCCGGTTGGACCCAGGGCCAGACGCCGACACTGGAGGACAGTTGGAGCGACTTTCTGCACTACACCAAGATCGGGCGGTTTGACCTGGCCAAGGGCCATGCCAATGCCATTCTGGGGAGCAATCCGGATCCGGTGTTGCTTTTCGAGTACAGCCAGCAGAATCAGCCGGGCTACGAGCTGGCGCTGCGGGTGGCCGAGACGGCCCACGACGAAGAGCTGGCCGGGCTGACCGAGCAACTGCTCAAGCTTATCGAGCAGGGGCGCTTCCAGCGGCGTACCGACCCGCAGCTCATCGTTCAGGAGATCCGGAGGCTCAACACGACCCCGCGCGGCAAGCGGATGGCCACCCAGCGTCTCAAGGACGCCGGGGAATTCGCCGTTCCGTATCTGCTCGATGCGATGGGCGAGCTGATGAGAAGTTCGTCGGCCGACTCGGGCCTGTCCGAGCTGATCGAGGTGCTGCCTCAGATCAGCCGCCCGGCGATTCGGCCCTTAGGTGCAGCGTTGCAGATGAAGAACGAAGCGCTCAAGGCCGAGATCATCCGGGCCATGGGCTTGATTGGCTATCCTCAGTCGTTGCCGTATCTCAAGTACGTGGCGGAGAAGGACGCGTCGCTGGAGTTGCGGGACCTGGCGCTGCAGAGCATTCGCCAGATCGACCCGCGCGGCGTGAACGTCCCGGCCGCAGCGCTGTTCTTCCAGCTTGCCGAGAGATACTATTTCCACGACGAATCCCTGGCCCCGCAAGAGGATGCGCCGCTTGCGAACGTGTGGTTCTGGGACGCGGAAAACCGCCGTCTGACACGCGAGGAAGTCGCCCCGGGGTATTTCCACGAGCTGATGTCCATGCGTTGCTGCGAGTGGTCGCTCAAGAGCGAGGAGCAGTTCGGCCTGGCGATCGGACTGTGGCTGGCTGCGTTCTTCAAGGCCGAGGCCACCGGCGAGCCGATGCCTCAGTACTTCGGGCAGACACATGCGAATGCGGAAGTCTATGCCACCACGGCCGGTCCGGAGTATCTGCATCAGGCTCTGGCCCGGGCGCTGAGTGCCAAGGAGGCCCCGGTGGCTTTGGGCGCGGTCGAGGCGCTGGGCAGGACGGCCGGTGAAAAATCGCTGATGTACACGCTGGGGCCGGCCCAGCCGCTGCTTTCGGCGTTGTCGTTTGAAGACCGGGCGGTACGCTACAGTGCGGCCATTGCCATTGCCAACGCCGGGCCGCGCGAAGGATTCAACGAGAGCGGGCTGGTGGTGGAGAATCTGGCCGAGGCGCTGGGACAGACGAACCAGCAGGCCGCCGCGGCGGCGGGGCAGTGGAGCCCTGAACTGGCTGACGAATACGCTCTGCGGGCAGCCGAGGCCATGCTGAAAGTGGCCGTCAGCCGCAACCCCGTCATCGATCTCTCACTGGGCCAGGCGGCGCTCATCGCCGCCACGAACGACAGCCGCCAGCCGATTCAGGTTCTGGCCGGACAGGTCCTGGCCTATCTCAAGAGCCCCAACGCCCAGCGGGCCATCGCCGCCATGGCTTTGGCTGCGGCCAACGATATGAACGTGCGGATCGAGGCGTTCGCGTCGCTGGCGAACTCAGCCAAGCTCAACGGAAACATGCTCCCCGACGACATGATCGGCGCGATCTACGCTCTGACCAGCTCGGGCCAGACCCCGCCGGACCTGCGAGCTGCCGCAGCCGCTGCCTACGGAGCCCTGAACCTGCCCAGCCAAAAGGTCAAAAACCTCATCCTCGACCAGGCCAAAAGCTGAGCCTATCGGGGTAGCGACAAACCATTGCATGTGTCCGTCCGCCACGACGAGCGCGCAGTGCGCACGCGATCCGGGCGGTTGGGCGTATCGATGATCACTTTCGGTTACGCCTCGTCGAGGGCGCGGATTTCGCCGGTGTAGTTGATGATCACCGGATACCCCTCAACGGTCGCAGGGATCTTCTGCCTGATTTCGTCCGTGTCGGAGGCGGTCAGGACCAGGATGCACGGCTTGTCTTCGTGCCGGCCGATCGCGGTGCCGACCACGCCCGGAATCGCCATCCACTCGGCCATGTGCGCCCGCTGAACCTGCTCGATCGTCCTTCCCGACATCCATGTCCTTTCCCTGCGTCTGGGCGTCGTACGACCGCGTGCTATTCTCCGTCGATGCTGACGCCGAAAGCACCAAGGACGTCGTCAATCGGGTTCGCGACCGTCATGGTGGAACCACCGGCAAAGAGCAGCCCCACCGGACTATACGTTTCGTCATCAGTCACGATCAGCGATCCGGAGTCACCGCCGGCACTGAAGGTGCCGGGTGTAATGATGATCTGCCCGACAAAAATCGCGAAACCACTGCTGTATCGCACCTTGACCGTAGCGTTGATTCCATCGACTACGCCCGAAGTCAGGCCCGTGGTGCGACCATACTTCTGGACGGCAAGTGTGCCGACATCGTCAGTAGTCAAAGCTCTCGTTTCATAACTGGGCACCCCGTAGCCGAGTTGTTCACCGTTTTTTTCGTCCACGGGTGTCGTGTTGCCGACCGCCGGTGTTTCAGCGATGCCATCGCCGTCCAGGTCAACCATGTCCAGGAGGGCGATGGCGGCATCGACTGTGTTGCGGCCGCGCGGGCCGAACTCCAGTGGTACGAAATCGTCCAGAGTCCCAATTCTGTCACGAGGGTCCTGGCCGCCGTCATATGTGCCGGGGGCCAGGACGTTGTCGCCTTTGGAAGCCTTGTTTTCATTGGCATAGACGTGGTTGTTGCTCAGGGCGTAGTATACGTCCCCGCTCTTGACCCTGCAGCCGATAGTGCCTGCGGTGATATCCGGATGGCCCGTCGATACACCGATGGGAACCGGTCGGGGCCAGATAGGGGGCTCGGGTTCAGACGGAGGCTCCGGTTTCGGTGGTTTGCCCGGTTTGCCCGGTTTGTCCGGTTTGTCCGGTTTGTCCGCAGGGGGCTTGAGGGCATAGATTTTGCCCGTTACCACCGGGCGGACGGGGACGCCTTCCAGGGCTTCAGGTATACCGGGAACGCCTGGGACCTCCAGCAACACCAGAACTGCCGGCTGGTCGCTGTCAGTCAGGCCGACCGCTGTGCCGACGACGCCTTGTCTGGCCATGAGCTTCTCGGTGTGCCGCTCCTGGACCTCTTTGACGCGCTGGAACGCGTCTTCGCTGTTGCCCTGGGCGGACAATCCGCCGGCGAAGAAGAGAATCGCGACGATCATTACGAACGCTAACAGTAGCTGGAATACAGTCCTTCTCGACATGATCGACCCCTTTCACAGATGCAGAACACTCTTTACTCCGAACACCCTCTATCTAAAGTCTATATCGGCTCCTCGGATTGCAAAAATGCAAATTTCCCATCCGTGAGTGCCCGCTCCGATATTCTCACCGCTGGACTGAAATTATGCCACATTCGCCCCTCATCTGTCAAGTTTTTCTGACGGACCGATCCCGTCCATGACAACTCGCTCGGTTGGTGGGAGGGCGTTGCCTTTTCCCAGTGCCAAGGAGGGAACGAAACGGCTTTGTCAGGGTGAATTGTGGAAGGCGATCGTGCTCTGCGGAGGGACGCCACAGCCTCGGCACGAGGGAAGACCGCAAACCGTAGAACAAGAACAGTGACGCGGCTCGCGCGAGGGCGGCCGATGGTTTTTGCCAGGCGCCCCGTGCGTCACGTGAGGATTAGCGCGAATGGATACAGACGTCATGACCCTGGAGGAGGTGGCCGCCTACTTGCGGCTGAAACCGCAGACGATCTACACCTGGGCGCAGGAGAAGAGAATTCCCGCCGCCAAACTGGGCAAGGAGTGGCGCTTCCGAAAGTCCATCATCGATGAATGGTTTCTCCAGCACATCGATGAGAAGTTTTCCGACGTGGTGGAGCGGTGGAAATCGAACCAGCGAGACCAAAGACAGCGCTGATCGGTGTTGCCGCCGCAGGCGCGAGAGAGTCACGCGAGACCCGGAGGCAATGCCAATCCCGTGGACTTTGCAGAAAAGGCTGGGCCTGGCCGGCGCCACTGGTATAATGAGCGGGCGGAGAATCGCAAAGGCATCGTAGCCGGCGCGTTCCCCGGTGAAATCCTGGAGAAAGTGGGAAACGCTTGCGAGAGTTTTGCGTCATACTATGCGTAGGGACATAATCTGACGGAACCCCTTTTTCCTGTCCCGCGTATAGACGGCAAAGGAGCGATCTTTGTCACTGGCCAAGCCATTTCGGCAGAAGCTCAAAGCGGCTCGTACGCGGTGCGGCGTGAACGTGCTCGTGCGCCAAGCGGGCTGGGTCCTGACACTTGCCGGCGGGGCGGTCGCCCTGGCGATACTCAGCGAGCGCCTGCTGGCGATACGAGTCCTGACGGTACCGGTGCTGTGGGGCTTCGGGTCCGCGACCGCCGTCCTTGTCCTGCTTCTCTGGCTTCTCCGGTTTCCCAGCCGGATGCAAGTGTCCCTGCTGGTTGACGAGCGGTTGGGCTTGCGCGAGCGTTGCAGCACGACGCTGGCGCTGGCGCAGTCGCAACATCCATTTGCGCAGGCAGCGCGGGCCGATGCGTTGCGGGCCGTGCAACGTGCCGACGTGCAGAAGCACTTTCCCATTCGTTTCTCGCGCAACTGGATGTACGGCGCGGGGACGTGGCTGGTCGTGGTGGCGGTCCTGTTTGTTCCGAAAAAGGACCTGTTGGGCCTGTTGCGGCAGAAGGAGCAGCAAGCGGAGGAAGCCAGGCAGATCGAGCAGGCCAAAAGCGACGTTAAGGAAACGGCCGAGTCCGTCAAGGCGGTGGTCAAGGGTCTGGACGCCCCGGAACTGGAGGAGGAGCTTGGGAAGCTGGACAAGCTCTCGGAGGCCGGCACGCCCGAGGAAGTGAAACGCCAGGCAATCAAGGCGTTGGGCGACCTCTCTGAAAAGATCAAGCAGATGCAGAAGGACGGGCAGATCGAGGCCGCCCGCATGTTGCAGCAGAGGCTCAAGCAGCTTCGGGGCTCGACCGATCCTCTGGCGCATAAGATGCGCATGGCTCTGGCCAAGGGCCAGTTCGCCCAGGCGGTGCAGATCCTGAGGCATATGCAAAAGCAGATGGCCGAAGGCAAGCTCTCCGAGGCCAAGCGCAAGGAGCTGGCCGAACAATTGCAGAAGTTGGCCGAGGAGTTGCGCAAGCTGGCCGAGCAAAAGCGCGAGCTGGAAGATGAACTGGGGAAACTCGGGCTCAAGAAGGACCTGGCGCAGTTGAGTCAGGAGCAGTTGCGCCAAGCCCTCGAGCAGCAGGGGCTCACGCCCGAATTGATCGACCAGCTCATGAACAAGATGGCCGCGTGCCAGGGGGCGAGCGGTCTGTGTGCGGGGCTTGCCCAGGCCATGGGCGGCGTCGGATTGGGAGCGGGAGGTTTTTCAGGGGACGAGCTGTCCGGCGCTATCGGTCAGCTCGACGCGATGGAGGCATTGCAGCAGCAGGCGATCATGCTCCGGGCGAGCCTGGACGAAATCGCCCGGTACGTGGAATTCCTCGGTGACGACATGAGCTGGGGCCTCAATGCGGGCGCGCTGCCCGGGGAGCTTCCCAATCCCTTCGGGATCGGCACGAACAAGGCCCGCTCGCGAGCCGAGAACGAGGAGTATCAGACCGCTACGAAGGCCACGCGGGCCCAGAGCGAGACGGGCAGCGGTCCTCTGGTCGCCAGTTGGTACTTCAAGGACATGCAGGTCAAAGGCGAGGCTCGGCGTGGTTTCACGGAGGTAGTCCAGGCCGGGCGGGCCAGTGCGGCCGAAGCCATCAGCGAGAATCAAATCCCGCGACGATACGAACAGGCGGTCAAACAGTACTTCAACCAGCTCGAGGGGAGGGCGACGCAGCCGTGAGCCCGCAATGGCCTCAGATAGTTCGACGGAGCCGGCGGGCTTGTCTCGTGGATGTTGCGCACCATGATCGGGTACAGTCAGAGTGAATAGCACGTACGGATTCTATTTCGGTCAGCCCTGGTGGCTTCTGGCGGCGTGCGTGCTCGTTCCGATGCTGTGGCTGGCCCGCCGGAACCTGGCGGCGCTGGGAGGGGCCCGTCGCGTGGCGGCCATCGTCTCTCGTGCCGTTGTCGTGCTGCTGCTGGTTGTCCTACTGGCCCGCCCCATGCTGGTGCGCAAGAGCCGTCGGGCGACGGTGATCGCGGTGGTGGATCGCAGCCAGTCGATCCCGGTCGAGTTGAGCGAGCTTGCCCTGGATTACCTGTCTCATGCGGCCGGCTTGAAAGAGCCCCAGGACCAGTTTGCCGTGGTGAACGTGGCGGAGGCCGCCCGCATTGCGAAGCTTCCCGCAAGTGATACGGTCGTGCCGAGGCGCAGCACCATGCTGACCGGGCGACACACCTCTCTGGCCGACGGCGTCGAGATGGCGATGGCCATCGCGCCGCCCGACACCGCCACGCGGATCGTTCTTATCAGCGAGGGAAATGAAACGGAAGGCGATCTGAAGGCCGTCTCGCGGACCGCGGCGGCCAACAAGATTCCCATCGATGTGCTGCCGGTGCGTTATCAATACGCCAGCGAAGTATTGTTCAAACGGTTGGTGGTTCCGCCTCGCGCCCGCAGCGGACAGACCATTTCGCTTCGCTTCATTCTGGACAGCACAGCGGCGGTGTCGGGGAAGCTGCTGCTGACGTTGAACGAACGACCGGTCGACCTGGCGCCCGGCAGTTCGGAAGTGGCCGTCCCGGTCCGGCTCAAGGAAGGCACGAACGTCAAGACCGTCTCCATACCCGTCGGCGCCGCCGGGGTCCACATGTTCGAAGCCGTCTTTTTGCCTGACGAGGCCGACCGGGATCGCATTGCCGAGAACAATCGTGCCAGCGCGATGACGTACGTCGCCGGCCCCGGCCAGGTGCACATCTTCGACGTCGACGGCGGTGGCGCGGATCTCGAGATCGCTCTGGAGCAGGCGGACATCGAGGTCCGCCGGACCGATATCGCCGAACTGCCGAGCGAGTTGCCGCGCCTGCTCGATGTGGACGCCGTCATATTGGTCAACACGCCGATCCATCAGGTTTCGCTGGGGCAGCAGGAGATGCTGTACCGGTACGTCAACGACCTCGGCGGAGGCCTGGTCATGGTCGGCGGCCCTGAGTCCTTCGGGGCCGGCGGCTGGATCGACTCGCCGGTGGCTCAGATTCTGCCCGTGGACCTGGACCCGCCGCAGAAAAAGCAGATGCCTCGCGGCGCGCTGGTGCTGGTGATCGACCGCAGCGGCTCGATGACCGGGGAAAAGGTGCATATCTGCAAGGTGGCCGCGGCCGCGGCGGTGCGCCTGCTCAGCCGGCTCGATATGGTCGGGGTCGTCGCCTTCGATGCCGAAACCGAATGGAGGGTGCCGCTTAAATCGGCGGAGAACAAGGAGGACATCTGCCGGGCCATCGGCGAGATTCGCGCCGGCGGGGGAACGATCATGGGTCCGGCCATGAAACTGGCTTTCGAGGCCCTGGACGGTGTCGAGGCCGGCATCAGGCACGTGATTCTGCTTACCGACGGCAGAACCTCCGACGCCCCGGAATGCAGGAGGCTGGGGGAGAGTCTCGCCGGCAGCGGTATTACGGTCTCGACGGTGGCCGTGGGGCCCGAAGCGGACAGCCAACTGCTCTACGACATCGCCACCACCACGGAAGGGCGGTTCTATCGTGTCACGGACCTGATGAATATCCCGGAGATCTTCGTCAAGGAGGCGCAGGTGGTCCGGCGGACCATGATCGTGGAACAGACATTCGCGCCGCAGGTTGTCGCGAGGCTGAGCGAGACCATCAAGGGGGTGACCCTTCCGCTACCCGCATTGGACGGCTACGTCCTGACCGGGCCCAAGGGCGGTCTGAACCAGTTAGTGCTGTCCAGTCACGAGGCGGACCCCATTCTGGCGGTCTGTCAGTCCGGCCTGGGGCGCTGCGTGGCGTTTACCAGCTCGGCCGACAGTCGCTGGGCGGGTTCGTGGCTGCAGTGGCCCGAGTTCTCACGGTTCTGGGAGCAGGTCGTGCGTTGGGCGGGCAAGCCCGGGCAGTCTTCCGACTGCGAGATTTTCGTGGACGTGGAGGGCCGTGAGGCCGTGATCAACGTGGAAGCGTCCGACGCCGAGGGCCGATTCGTGCCGTTCGCCAGCATCGAGGGGCAGGTGCTCACGCCGGAGATGAAGGCTGAATCGCTGCCCTTGACCCAGACCGGTCCGGGACGCTACTCCGGTCGCTTCCGGGCGCCCGCCTCGGGCAGTTACGTCGTGAACCTGCGGTATCGAAAGGCCGCGCCGGAGCAGGGGACGCGATTGGCCAATGCGGTGGTCACTGTCCCGTTCGCCCCGGAGTTTCGCGACCTCTCGGACAATGCGCCTCTGCTGGAGGAGGTCGCTCAGATCACGGGGGGCCGGGTCCTGCCTTCGGACCCGAACGAGGCGAAGCTGTACGAGTACGCGGGCCTGAAGTTTCCAGAGACGCACCTGCCTCTGTTGCGGCCGCTGATGCTGGCATGGATCGCGGTCTTTTTGCTGGACGTGGCGGTACGGCGGGTCGTGCTGGACGTGCGGGCCGCCCTGCGCCGGGTCCGGTCGTGGGTCAGTTCGGCGGCGCGGCGACAGGAGGATGAGACAATCACCCGGCTGCAGGCTCGCCGGCAGAAGCTGCGCCAGCAGTGGTCGGGGCGCACCCTCGATTCCATCGCGACCCGGCGCTACGACGGGGCCGAGCAATACGAGGGCGAGCTTCTCAGTAGCCGGCCGCAACACGGGGACGAGAAGGCCGAGAAGCCTTCGGAAGCCGAATCTGCCAAGAAACCCGCGCCCGCACCTGGGTCGCATATCGACCAGCTTCTGCGGGCCCGACGCCACAAGGGCGAGACAGACGGAAACGAAGACGCCGACTGAGTGTCAGGAGAATGACAAAATGACGATGAACGAGAAGGAAGTGGAAAAACAGTGCCGGGATTTCCGTGAGATGTTCGAGGCCTTGCGCGGCGAGATCGGCAAGGTCATCGTCGGCCATCAGGATATCGTGGACGACGTCCTCATATCGCTGTTCAGCGGAGGGCACGTGCTTCTGGAAGGGGTTCCGGGGTTGGGCAAGACCCTGCTGGTACGCACGCTGAGCTCGGCGTTCTCGCTGGAGTTTCGGCGCATCCAGTTTACGCCGGATCTGATGCCGGCCGACATCATCGGCACCAACATTGTGATGGAGGACCCCGGCACCGGGCGGCGCGAGTTCCAGTTCCAGCAGGGGCCCATCTTCGGGCAGATCATCCTGGCCGACGAGATCAATCGTGCAACGCCCAAAACGCAGTCGGCCATGCTCGAGGCGATGCAGGAACATTCGGTCACCAGCGGCGGGCAGGTCCGCCGGCTGCCCGAGCCTTTCATGGTCCTGGCGACGCAGAACCCGATCGAGCAGGAAGGAACGTATCCGCTGCCCGAGGCGCAATTGGACCGGTTCTTCTTTAAGCTGCTGGTCTCGTACAGCGACCGCGAGCAGCTCAAGGCGATTCTGGATCGTACCACGACGGGGGCCGACCCTCGGGCCGAATCGGTCGCGGATACGGAGAAGATACTCTGGGCGCAGAAGCTGGTTCGCGAGGTCGTTGTGGCCGAGCACGTTCAGGATTACGCCGTGCGGCTAGTGCTGGCCACGCACCCCCAGGGCGAGTACGCCACCGACATGACGAACCGGTTCGTGCGTTTCGGCTCCTCGCCGCGCGGCGTGCAGGCGCTCGTGCTGGCCGGGAAGGTTCGAGCGCTTCTGGACGAACGCTACCACGTGAGTTTCGACGACATATCGAAATCGGCGCTGCCGGCGTTGCGGCATCGGCTCCTGCTGAATTTTGAGGGCCACGCCGAGGGAATCGTAACCGATGAGGTGGTGAGTGACATTATCAAGAGCACGCCGAAAACGTTGGAGCAGAAGCTTGATGTTCCGTGATTCAGGGATTTGTGCGTAGTGGATTGTTTCCAGGGTCGAACGGAGAAATGGCGACGGCAAAACCAACAACATCAGCGCGAAGGTTGACCGAGCTGCTTGATCCGGAGTTCATGGCCCGCCTGGATTCTCTCGACGTTCTCAGTCGCAAGATCCTGCAAGGCAAGCTCCAGGGAGAGCGGCGGTCGAAGCGTCGCGGCCAGAGCGTCGAGTTCGCCGACCATCGACCGTACGTGGCCGGCGACGATCTGCGTTTCGTCGATTGGAACATCTACGGCCGGCTCGAACAGCTCTTCCTCAAGCTGTTCCTGGAGGAGCAGGATTTGACCGTTCACATCCTGCTCGACACCAGCGCCTCGATGGGCACGGGCGACCCGTCCAAAGAGCGGTTCACGAAGAAGCTCGCGGCGGCGCTTGGCTATATCAGCCTCGTGAACAACAACCGTTTGACGCTCAGCCTGTTCGGCGACGGTCTGCGCGCGCAACTACCGAATCTGCGCGGGCGGAACTATCTGCCACACATGGCCGAGCTGCTCCTGGGTACGGCCTGTGACGGTTTCTCCGATTTCGAGAAGGCCTGTCGCGAAGCCGCGGCCGGACGCCTCGGTACCGGCGTGACCGTCGTGGTATCCGACTTCCTTTTCAAGCAAGGCTACGAGAGCGGCCTACGCCGCCTCATCGGCGACAAGTACGACCTCTATGTCGTGCAGGTGCTGTCTCCCCAGGAGGTCACCCCCGATCTCGCGGGCGACTTGAAGCTCCTCGACGTCGAGGACGGCGATGCCGCTGAGATCACCGTGACGTCGGCACTCATCCAATATTACAAGCGTAACCTGGCTGCCTATTGCAACGAGCTGAGGAATTTCTGCACGCGGCGCGGAGCCGTCTGCGTGCGTGTCATCTCGAGCGATTCGGTGGAATCTCTCGTTTTGAACTACCTCCGGCGAATTCGCCTGCTGCGGTAGCTGGAAGGATAGACACGGCATGGAATGGCTTACACCATTGATGGGACTTTATGCCGCCGCGGCAGCGGTGCCGCTGCTGTTGTTGCTGTACTTTCTCAAGCTCAAGCGGCGCGAGACCGCCGTCTCGAGCACGTTGCTGTGGAAGCGGGCCGTGCGCGACTTGCAGGTCAACGCGCCGTTCCAAAGGCTCAGGCGAAACCTCCTGCTGTTGCTCCAGCTCCTGGCATTGACGGCGATGCTGCTGGCGCTGGCCGGTCCGGTGTTGGCGCTGCGGCGCGGCCCGGGGCGACGCTACGTTTTGCTGATCGACCGCTCGGCCAGCATGAATGCGACCGACGTGGAGCCGAGCCGGCTGGCGGAGGCCCGAAAACAAGCGAAGGTCTTCGTCGAATCGATGCGGGGCGGCTCGCTGGTCTCGCTGCGCGACCAGGCCGACTACGCCATGGTGATTGCGTTCGACGGCCGGGCGAAGGTGATGTGCAACTTCACCGCGGATAAGCCCCAGATCCTGGCGGCGATCGACGCCATAGAAGCCGGACACGGCGCATCGCGTTTGGGCGAGGCGGTGACCGTGGCACGGGCATTTGCGCAAGGCGGTTCCGGCGAGGGCAACGGCGCGGCCGGCGAAACGGCGGCGCGCCTCGTCCTGTTCAGTGACGGACGGATCGAGGACCTTGATTCCATCCTGATTGACTCGGATGAGCTTGTCTTTCACCGCATCGGGGAATCCGGCGAGAACGTGGCGATTACGGCCCTGGACGCGCGGCGATCCTACGAGCGGCCGGAGCAGGTGGAGGTCTTCGTGTCGCTGGCCAACTACGGCAGCGAACCGGTTACCCGAGACGTACAGCTCGGCGTGAACGGGGACGTTCGCGCCGTTCGGTCGGCGACGATCCCCGGCTGCGAAGAGGCCTCCGGGGCGAGTCCATTCCGGCCGGGAAAAGTGGCCGTGAGCTTCTCCCTGTCCTATGGCGGGGCGGGCGTCCTGGACGTACAGCAGGTGGGAGACGACGTGCTGGCCTGCGACGATTCCGCCTGGGCCGTGCTGGAACCGCCGAAGCGGTTGTCGGTCCTGCTGGTGACGCAGGGAAATCCCGTGCTGGAATCGGCTCTGCGGGCCTGCCCGCTGGCGCGGCTCGACCCGTGTACGCCGGCCGGCTTCGACGCGATGGACCCAACGGCTTTTGCCCTGGAGAGCCCCTACGATCTGATCGTCCTGGACAACCATGTCCCCGCCCACCTGCCGCGCTGCCAGTACCTGGTCTTCGGCTCGCCCCCCGCCGGCATCGACGTCAACGCGCCCCGTGACATAGAAAAGCAGATCATCGTCGATTGGCGGGCGCAACATCCCGTGTTGCAGTACGTGAATCTCACGAATCTCTTCGCCGCCCGGTCGCGCCAGCTCGAACTGCCGCGCGACGCGGACGTGTTGGCCGAATTCAATGAATCGCCGGCGATCGCCTTTCTCCGTCGCGAGGGACGCGACTATCTGCTGGTCGGTTTCGACGTGATGCAGAGCAACTGGCCGTTCGAACCCGGTTTCGTGCTGTTTTGTTACAACGCGTTGAATTTCCTGGGCGCCCAGCTTGGCGGGGCCGAGCCACACGAACTGGAAGTGAACGAGCCGATTCGGATCGTGGAGGTTCCTGTCGAATCGGCTGCGACCATCACCGGGCCCGACGGCGCGGACGTGGCGGTGGAGCCGGACGCCGACGGAACGGTGCGCTTTCCGGCGACGCAGCACGTAGGCGTCTATGCGGTGGACATCCCCGGCCGGCCGCCGCGTTTCTTCGCGGTCAACCTGACCGACGAGAAAGAGAGCCGGATCGAGCCGCAGCAGGAGATGCGTTTTTCCAGCACGACGGTTGCGGCTGCGGCGCAAACCGTTCAGCGGGCCAACGTGCCTTTGTGGCCCGTGCTGGTCCTGGTCGCGCTGGTGCTTGCCTGCCTGGAATGGCTGGTATATAATCAAAGAGTTCGGATTTGAAGCGTACCTTTCGAATACGGCGGAATTTCAGATGGATAGAATCCGGATTGTGTTTTGGCTCGTGCTGGTGTCGACCGCAGGCGTCGCCGCCGCCCGTCCGCCCGAGTTCAACGTCGATCTTCTTTGTGGCTGGGACGGCTGCTATCGGCCGATGGAGTGGACGCCCGTCGAGATCGGCGTCAACTCCGATCTGACCGAGCCTTTCGAGGGGACATTCATTCTCTCGGGGGCGCAGGACGGGTTGAACACGCTGAACATCATGCACAACTTCGTGTTGACCCCCGAGCTTCAGCTCAGCCTGCCGCTGGTGACCAAGTTCGCTTTTGGCATCCCCCGTTGCGATCTGACGATTCGCGATCAGCGGGGCCGGACCCGGTGGGCCAATTCGGTGGATATGTGGGACATCTCGGCCGACAATCGCATGCTGCATCCGGTGCAGCCGGCGGATATGTTGATCGGCCTGCTCGGTCAGCCGCGCTTCGGCTTGCTGAAACTGCCGAATGAGACGGTCTGCCTTTCGTACCGAGGGCGAGGCAAAGTCTATCTCGGCGCCAAGGTCCCGCGGATGGTGCCGTGGGACTGGACCGGGTTCGCCAGCCTCGACGTGCTCGTGATGTACGATCCGGACTGGGCGCTGCTGCGAGCCGAGCAATTGAACGCGATCGGCGAGTGGGTCTCCAACGGCGGCGCCCTGCTGCTGGTTCTCGGCCAGCATCCCCTGACGCCGGAGAACCCGTTGGCGGAGTTGATTCCCTTTCGCGTCGGACAGCCCAGGCAGGCCGACGTTCCGCCCGTGGTTCTGGAGCGATGGGGCCTCGGTTCGGACCGGCCGGAACAGGTGACGGTCTGGCCGCTGGTGGCAAAACCGAATGTTCCCGACGCTGCGACGACCACGACCGCCGACGGAGTGGGCCTCTACGGTGCGGCTCCGGCGGGATTCGGACGCGTGGCCGTCCTGGGCTTCGACCCTTCCGGGCTGAGCCAGGAGCAGGCCGAGCACGCTACGGAGTTCTGGGCCGCTCACGTGCGTGGCTGTCTCGAGGGACGCCACGACGACGCGGCGGGGGGGGCGGATTGGAATGCCGTCGCGTGGCAGCCCGTGGCCGGGCGTAGTCGCACCATCGTACCCTCGACCGCGGTGTCAGAGGAAGACGACCGCAGAAACGAAAACCTCTACCGTATCAGCGTCGCCCAAAGCGCCGGCAACAGCGTGCTGAATTATCTGTACGAATTGCCCCAGATGCGGCCGCTGAGCATCTGGTGGGTGATCCTGACGCTGTCGGCCCTGGCAATCCTGCTTGGTCCGGTGGATTATCTTGTGCTCAAGCGGCTGGACAAGCTCCCTTACACGTGGCTCACCTGCACGGGCTGGATCGTGCTCTTCACCGTTGGCGCGTATTACGGCGTACAGACGCTGCGCGGCGGGAAGATGCAGCTCCGCGCCTTGTCGGTGGTGGACGGCGTTGCCGGCAGCGACTGCGTGTGGACCACGTATTACAGCGGTCTCTTCGCCCCGCGCAGTGATGACTACCGTCCGGACGGTTTGGACGCCCGTCAGTGGTGGTCGGCGATTGCGCCCACCCGTGAGCAAATGTACGCTCACCAGACCCAGGCCGGCATGCGGCAGATTCATTGCCTGCAGGGCGACGGCGCCAATCATCCCGTGTCGTTGCCCATCAGCATCTGGACGATTCAGTCGCTGCTGGGCGAGATGCGTTCGAGCAGTATGCCGTTTGAGGCTAAGGTGACACGTCGTGGCGATACGGCGACGGTGGAAATTCAGAACAGGACAGAAGCGGCGATACGCGGCGGGTTCGTGCTCTTCGCAGACGCCTCCGGACTTCTCGGCCCGGTGCCGCCGCGCTCGCAGCACGTGTTCGAGGTGCCGATCAGCTCCTTCGAGCCCTGGCAGGCCGGCGAGCGATACCAGGGCTTCGACGAGTCGTACGGGGGGCAGCCGCGGATGTGGCAAGGGCTGCAGGTGCCCCGATACCCCGGTGCAACGGCCAGGCAGACGCACGAGGCCTTTCTGGCGCAGGGGTGTTTGAATCGGACCGTTGCCATGCACGCCCGTCTCGATCTCGGCGCCGCCCTGGTCACGGTCGAGTTTGAAGATGCGCCCCCGCCGTTTACCATCGCGAATCGTTCCTACGACGTCAATCACAAGCAGTACGCCAGACTGCTTGTTTTTCCCCCCTCGAATCCGTGAGGACAGGACCCATGATCGAGACCCGGAAGTTGAGTAAGAATTTTGGGGAGCTGGTTGCGGTAGACAACCTGGACCTGGACATCGAAGCCGGTGACATCTTCGGCTTCATCGGCCCGAACGGCGCGGGCAAGACCACGACGATGCGTGTTCTGGTGACCTTGCTGGAGCCGACGAGCGGAGCGGCCTTCATCGACGGCCTCGACGTCACGAAGAAGGGCAGAGAGGTCCGGCGGCGGGTCGGCTATATGCCGGATTTCATGGGCGTCTACGACGATCTCAAGGTGTTCGAGTACCTGGAGTTTTTCGCGGCCGCGTTCGGCATCGAGTATCGCAAGCGCAAATCCATCGTGGACGGCGTTCTCGAGCTGACCGACCTGGAGTCGAAGCGAAACACCGCCGTGGACAGCCTCTCGCGAGGCATGCAGCAGCGGTTGGGGCTGGCGCGGGTCCTGATTCACGATCCCAAGGTCCTGATCCTGGACGAGCCGGCCAGCGGTCTCGATCCCAGGGCCCGGATCGAGATCCGCGAGCTGCTGCGCGAATTGAAGAAGATGGGCAAGACCATCATGATCTCCAGCCATATCCTCAGCGAGCTGGAAGAGATTTGCGACCGGGTGGGCATCATCGAGCACGGCCGGCTGGTGTTCGGCGGGACCCTCGACGAGATCCGCCCCCGCCTGGGCATCCACAGCAAGGTGCGGGTCCTGGTGCTCGGCGACGAACAGAAAGCGGTCGAGCTGCTGGCGGCCCTGCCCCAGGTCGAGCAGGTGGAGGTGGTCGGCGATGCCCTCTCCGTGACATTTCGCGAAGGAGAAACCGCCGACGGCGTCATCGCTCGCACGCTCGTCAATGGTGGCGTCGACGTGGTCTCCCTCCAGCCCGAACAGTTGAAGCTCGACGACGCGTTCCTGAAATTAACCAAGGGAATCGTCCACTGATCGGTGCGGGCGAAGCAACGAGGCGGACGAGACCACAGCATTATGCGGACGGCAGCGGCATATTGTTCTCTTTGGCGCGTCGGGCTCTTGCGTCTGACGGGACCCATGTTCGACAAGGAACTGCGGGTTGCCAGCCGGCAGCGGCGCCACTACCTGCTGCGCTTCGGTTACGTCGCCCTTCTTACGCTGTTCATCGCGTGGGTCTGGCTGATGGTGGCGCGCATCGGCAGCGCGGGCTCGGCGGTCGTCCGGGTCTCGCGCATGCCGGAAGCGGGCAAATACATCGTCGCATGCGTCGTCTGGTTTCAATTCATCACCGGCTCGTTTCTCACGGCTGTCCTGCTGAGCGGCTCGATCAGCAGCGAGGTTCGCCAGCGCACGCTCGACGCCCTCCTGGTCACACCGATCAGCGGCGTGCAGATCGTGTTGGGCAAGCTGCTGAGCAAGATGCTCCAGCCGATCCTGCTACTGGCGGTCAGTCTGCCGCTGCTGACGGTGGTCCGCGTGTTCGGCGGCGTGCCCTGGGCGTACGTCGTTTCCGGTCTGTGCATCACGCTGTCGACCATGGTCTTCGTCGGTTCCCTGAGCGTGCTGCTGTCGGTGACGGACCGACAGGCCCATCACGTCACGACGACGGTTATCTTCTGGTGCCTGATCCTGTGGGGCGGCGTGCCGGCCCTGTTGACGCTGTTATCGGCGGCTGGATACGTAAACGCTGCTGCGATCCCGGCCGTCCTGATGATAACCAATCCCTTCGCAGCCTTGCTGACTCAGACGAGTGCGATGCTGGCGGCTCCGACGCCGGGCGCCGCGGTGTCCTGGCGGTTTCACTGCCTGATGCTCCTGGGCGCGGCCGCCGTGATTTCGATCGTCGCGGTGTGGCGCGTACGCCGGGCGACGCTGGTCTCGATCCTGGCCCGCGCCGGCGGCCGGCATGCATCCCGCTCGAAGGCTCGGCGCGAAGGAGCCACGGGACGGACTCGCACCGGCGTGCGGGCGTGGACGCCGATTCGTCGCGTCAAGGGCGCGCCGATCGTGTGGAAAGAGTTGTGCCGGCCTCAGTTCTTAACGCGGTGGCGCGCCATTCTCACGGTTGGCGTCTCGATTGCTGCAATCGCGGTCATGACCGTGGCATTGGTGGCCGCGAGGGGGCCGGTCGGTGCTTCCTTCCTCATTCTGGCTCACATCTTTCAACTGCTGTTTCTCGTGCGTCTGGCGGCTTCGGCCGCGAGCGCGATTACGCGAGAGAAAGAGGCCCGCACGTGGCCGATACTCCTGATGACGCCGCTGGACGACAGGGAAATCGTCCGGGGCAAGGCGGTCGGGGTCTTTCGCTGGAATCTGTGCCTGCTGGTCCCGCTCTGTGCGCTCTACCTGCTCGGCCATATCCTGAGCCCCGCCGGCGCTGGAGACTTGATACAGCGCGCCATTTCTCTGGGCACCCTCGTCATCGGCCTGGCGGGAACTATCTTGTTTCTGATCGGTCTCGGCCTGTATCTCAGCGTTCGATTGAAGACGACGTCGGCGGCCGTCGCTGCCACGCTCGGGATCTACATTGCGCCGACGCTCTTTTGTTGCGGCGGCTTGAGTCCGCTGCTCGTGTGGTCGGCCCGTGTCGCCGGCCCCCCGGGGACGCGGGGGCCCTTGGGAATGCTTCTCGTGCCGCTGCTGTTCACAGTCGGCGTGGCGGCGGTGTACGGCGGTTTAGGCTGGCTTTTCATGCGCGCCGCTGCGGGGCGCCTGCGGCCCAACGTCTTTGGGTGAGAATACTCCATGGCGATACAAGTGAAGGAATTCCGTGTCTTCGGTCTTGAACGGGTCCTGCCAAAGGCCCTGAAGCGGGGCTGGCTGACCGGGCCGATCTTCGACAAGGAGCTGCGCGTCTCGTCCCGACGCCGGCGCAACTACGTCCTGCGGTCCCTCTACGTGGTGCTTCTGGGGATCTTTGTGGCGGTGGTGTGGGGTGGCATTGCGCAACACAGAGGCAGTGCGGCGTTTCAACAGGCCCAGATGGCCGCGGCCGGCAAACGCCTCGTCATGACGATCGTATGGTTCCAGTTCATCGCCACGCAGGCGCTGGCGGTCATTATGCTCAGCACCGCCATCAGCGACGAAGTCTACCATCGCACGCTGGGCCTGCTGATGACCACGCCGGTCAACAGCGTTCAGATCGTGCTCGGCAAGATCGCGAGCAAATTGCTCCAACTGATCCTCCTGCTGGGCATCATGCTGCCGATGCTCGCGATCGTGCGGCTCTTCGGGGGCGTGTCCCTGCAGTACGTGCTGTCGAGTTTCTGCGTTACCCTGACGGCGGCGGTCTTCGCCGGATCGCTGAGTTTGTTCGGCTCGATTGCCAATCGGCGGGCCTATACCGTGATCATTCGCACCGTCTTCGTGCTGGGAAGCTTGTATTTCATCTTGCCCGGTGCCGTCATGGCCGTGTGGGGCGTTCTCCTGCCTCGGTTCGGGCTTTTCCCGACGGCCCGCTCCTTCGGCTCGGCCGGGCTCGAGGCGCTGCTGATGTACGTCAATCCCTTCTACACCATCTGGGCCACCACGCGTGAGATGCTCTCTCCCGGTACTGCCCCGGGATTGTCCTGGCCGGCCCATTGCGCCTTCATGCTCGTCGCTTCAGCACTGATCCTGGGCCGGGCGGCGGCCATCGTACGCAAAGTGGCGCTGCGCCAGGCGACGGGGCAGCTTGTGTTACGGCCGAACACCAGCACAATACCGCTGCGGAATCGCCGGCCCGGACGCCGGAAGCGCGGTGACAGTCGCCGCGGATTCGTCAAACGCGTGCAAGGGCCCGCCGTGGTCTGGAAGGAGCTGCGGGCCCCGTTCATCGAGGGGGTGGACGACAGGAACAGCTACATCGGCTTGGCCGTGACCGTCGGCGCTCTCCTGGTAACCTACCTGATGACGGCCAGAGACGGGGCTCTGGATGAGAACTTCGCCCACGTCTCGTACGGACTGCTCTTCGTCTTCATGGGCTCGGTCTTCAATATCGTTTTCTCGGCGACGCGGATCACGACGGAGAAGGAATCGCAGACCTGGCCGCTGCTGCTGGCGACGCCGCTGAGCGACTGGGACGTCCTGTTGGGCAAGGCGGTCAGCTCCTTTCGGCGCTGCCTGCCCATCTGGACCCTGCTGGCCGGGCACGTCTTCCTGTTCGTTCTGATCGGATATATCCACCCGATTGCGATCTTTCACCTGCTGATCGTTGTCGCCTGGTTGAGCTGTTTCATTACCGGCGCGGGTCTCTACTTCAGTACCCGCTTTCGTCGCACGACGTCCGCGGTGGTGGCGAGTTTCTCGCTGGCACTGGCACTGTGGGCGGTCGGGCCCATCCTGGCCGGACTGATCAGCGCCGCGGCCAACCGGGGTGACCCGATTGAGAAATACCTGTGGACGCATCCGGCGGTGCAGACCGAGCTGGTCATGGCCGGGGCCGGCGGCCGGCGAAATGCGGACCTGCCGCTGGGGTCGCTCGATTACGGCGCCGAGCATGTCATGTTCAATATGGGACGCCGTACGTTTGACGTCCACCGCATGACCACCATCCTGACCGTCACGGCCTCTCTGTACGTGCTGCTCGGTTTGTTTTTCTTCTGGCGGGCCAGGTGCCGGCTCCGGCGAAACGTCTTCTGACGCCGGGCTGTTCCTTACACCTGCAACCGAGCCGTTCTTGCCGCGCAGCGCGCGGGGCGCTATACTGATGATGAACGACGTCGAGAATTGAGGTGACATGCTGGTGACGACACGGATTTGGATATACCGGGCTTCGGAGCGGGGATTATGAGTCTCTTGTTAGAGCGGCTCCTGGGACTGCTGCGTCTGTCCTGGTTGACGGGCCCTATCTTCGACAAGGAGCTGCGGGTCTCCAGCCGGCGCCGCCGCAACTACGCGCTGCGTTTTGTTTATGTGGCCGCCTTCACCTTCTGGCTGGCCATGATCTGGCATGGAGTGGTTTCCGAAGGAAGCTCCTCCGTCTATCAAAGCTCGCGCCGGGCCGAGGCCGGGCAGCTCATCGTTATCTTCGTGGCCTGGTTCCAGTTCATTGCCGCCCAGGTCGTTGCCATGGTCATGCTGAGCACGTCCATCAGCGACGAGATCTACAACCGCACGCTGGGGCTGCTGATGACGACACCCGTGGGCAGCTTCCAAATCGTGGTCGGCAAGCTGCTCAGCAAGCTGTTGCAGTTGATCCTCTTGCTGGCGGTGACGCTCCCGCTGCTTGCCATTGTGCGTGTTCTGGGCGGGGTGCCCTGGGATTTCGTTCTGTGCGGCCTGTGTGTGACGCTGGCGACCGTGGTCTTCGTCGGATCGCTGAGCCTGTTCTTCTCCATGTTCACCCGGAAGGCCTATCGTGTCATCACCACCACCGCTTTTACCATGGGCGTGTTGTTCGCTATCGTGCCGCTGGTGTCATCGTTGCTGATGAATCAGGCGGGTACCCGTCGTGTTTTCATGGGCGTGGTTTCGTATTTGAATCCGTTTCTCCTGCTATTCTCGGCCACGATGGGCTTGCGGAACGCACAACCGATCGGCTTTCAGGTCTGGCCCATGTATTGCGGCATTGCGCTGGGCGTCTCGGCGCTGTTGCTGTTGCTGGCGACGGTCTTCGTCCGCCGGGCGGCGCTGCGCCAGGCGGTCGGTCAGGGCCCGCTGTTTGCCGGCGACGCGGCTAAGCCCGGGCGCGGCGCCCGAGGCGCGGAATCGGCGCGACGCGTCGTGGGGCCCGCCGTGTTGTGGAAGGAGCGACGCTCGCCTTTGCTCGGCAAGCGGAAGACGCTGACGGCTGTCGGCATCTGTGTCACGGTCGGATTCGTCCTGTTCACGTATGGCCTCTGCGCCAGCAAAGATTTGCTGGCCGAGCAGGAGGTGCAGGCATCCTATGTCCTGATCTTCACGATCCTCGGTCTTTTGTATTCGATCGTGCTGCCGGCCACTTCGATTACCGTCGAGAAGGAATCGCGCACCTGGGCGCTTCTGCTGACGACGACGGTGGGCAATTGGGAGATTATCTGGAGCAAGTTCGCCGGCGGCGTGCGGCGTTGCCTGCCGACGTGGCTGCTGCTGTTCGGCCATCTGGCGATCTTCGTCTCGGCGGGGATCATTCACGGCATCGCCATGGTGCAGTTTGTGCTTCTGGTCGTCTGGGTGACCTTCTTCCTCTCGGCTACCGGTCTGTACTTCAGCTCGCGGTTTCGCCATACGACCACGGCGGTCGTAGCCAACATGGCCGTGGCGGTGGGGCTCTGGGCGCTCGGCCCGCTGTTCCTGGGAATCGCTCTGGCCATGAGCGGCGCCGGAGAGGGTCTATGGGAAGTGTACGTGGATCTCAATCCGGTTGTCCATGCGGCCGTGATTGCCTCGGCCACCACCAACCCGGCGGGGCTGGGTTTGTACGATTGGATCCAGGGCGGCATGCGCGATGCCACCTCCGCCATGGGCTGGATTGTGCTCACGTTCATTCTGTACGTGACGGTGGGGCTGATATTTGTCTGGCGAGCCGCCGCCCGTCTCCGCCGCTATCCCTTCTGAGGCTCCTGCCCCGCGTGCATTGAGTTTTCGACGGGCGCACCGAGGAGGCGGGGTGTTGTGGGGAAAAAGCGGGCGATGGGATTCGAACCCACGACGTCCAGCTTGGGAAGCTGACATTCTACCACTGAATTACGCCCGCGTATCAGCGTACTGCGCCGTGTATTCTATCGGCCGCTTGCCGGGGCGTCAACAGGAAAAAGGGCGCGCAATTCCCGCGTCTCGCACCGATGACGTAAACCTTGAAACTGAAAAGGATTACGTCTTTCATAAAGGGTCCGCATCCGTTTCACATCAAAGACAAAAACCCAACGGGCACAATTGCCCCGGCGCGGTAGGGGCACGCCGGGACGGGGGGCGGGAGATGGCGTGCAGGGCACACCCTACAGTTTGGAATTGATTATTTATGATTGACTATTGACTATTTCTTCGCGGGCCGGAGCGGGGGGCGCCCATGCACCCATCCACTCATCTACCCATCTACTGATCCACTGATCTACCCATTTACTCATCTACCAAAAAACTGACACATTTTCCCTTGACACCGAAACTGTTCGTATGTAGTGTAGCAATAAAACACAATCGTAAATTGTAAATACTCAAGTTGACTGACTTTTTCGATTGGTCTGGGGCGTGGGGAACAGGATTG
>CAYPZL010000006.1:0-69485 GCA_964415045.1 uncultured Pirellulales bacterium
GCACCGCGCCGCGCCATCGGCTCGTTCCCTGCGAAGGCCGACCTCCACTTTGAAATGCGATCCTGTCGCGCCGCCGGACCTTGTCGCTAATGAAATGAACGAATACCTGCAAGTCTTTCGGCGCCGGCTCGTGGGCCTGCCAGTTCATGATGAGCTTGAAGCGGCCGCCGCCGAGATCCTCAATCTCCGTCGCTTCGGGTCGAATGGCGAGCTGGCCCTCCGGGCCGAAGCCTCTCGCGTTGAAGTACCAGTGCCCGGGTCCGCGCGACTGCTCGACGACTCTGCCGTCGATCCTCTCGATGCTCGATTCGATCGCGCCGTTGCGGGCGTGGTAGCCGTATTGCGGCAGTACCCTGTCCGCCACGCGCCAGTCATTCGACCCACGGTTGACGCAGATCTGGCCGCCCGATTGCCAGTCGATCGTCTGTCTGTGAATGTCACCGTCGGCGAACCGGACGTCCGCGATGCGGTCCAGCGCGATGCTGCGGACGAAATCCTGGGCCAGCCAGTACTTGCGGACGGCGCCCCGGCCGAACCCGCCCCGGTCGATCATCAGGGCGTGGCCTTCGAGCATCTCGGCGCTGATGTAATCGTCGCTTTCGATGCCGTGCTCCTGGCGGCTGCGTCCGCCCTGGTAGCGTCCCGAGTAGCCGACGCCGTGCAGGCTGAACTTGTCGTGCAGCACCGCGTCGTACCACGGGACGCGCTCCCAGTCCGCGCACGCCAGCTTGATGCAGAAGCGCTTGCTCTCGGGCGAGAGCTGCAAATGCTGGCAGTCGGCCCCGTCGAGGTAGCCGATGAGCTGGTCGTGCCCGGCCTCCGACGTCATCGGGGCGTTGTCGCCTAAGTAATCGCGAATCCAGGCGAAGGTCTCGCCCCAGCAGCGGCGCGTCTGGAGCATCGAGTGGAACGCGCCCTGCTTGTCGTAGTAGTCGAAGCAGCCGATGGACGTGAAGACGTCGATGAAGTAGTGCGTCGGCCTTAGGTTGGGCTTGATGAGCCTGAGATTGCGCTGGACGAAGGGCATGATGTGGTCGGGCCGCCAGCGGTAGCTCTGGGCGCCCCGGCCTTCGTTGAGCCACGCGCGGACGGGCTGGCCCTGCTCGGTGAAGCAGACGTGGTCGTAGCTGTAGTCTTCGCAATCGGGGTAGATGTCGATGTAGTTGTCGTGCAGGCCCCAGGGGATGTCGTGCGCGGCGCAGAGCGTCGCGATTTTCCGCATGTCCTCGGGCGTGCCGAGCGAGGGCAGGGGCGGATAGATGTCGGGCAGGCGGTAGTCGTAGCCCCAGCGCTGCCAGACGTGGACGGTCAGGAGCGAGTCGGTCAGGCCGTAGTCGATCATCTTCTGCATGGTCCCGGCGATCTCGGCGTAGCGTCCGCCCCAGATGTCGAACACGAACCGTCCGGCCTTGCGCGCCAGGCCCGGCGCGGGGCTCTTGTCGTACAGCGGGCGATACTTCCGCGCGCAGTCAAAGACGCCTTTGGTGCTGGGCACCAGCGTCATCGTGGCGTCCAGGTGCGTGTGCAGCGCGTACGTGTTGTCGGCGGGATTCACTTCGAGATAGTCCGGCGGATGATCGCAGGCCACCAGCAGCGACAGGCCCTTCTCGAAGTCGAAGCCGACGTGGCTGGTCGAGAGGTTGTGCCCGCCGAAGCCGGCGCGGAAGGCTCTGGGCTCGACGATGCAGTAGCCGTGCCCATAGTAGACGCGCGGGGCTTTCTGATCGAACCGGCCCACGGCGAAGTCCGTGATGCGCTTGGGGCAATCGAGCTTGACGCGCAGGCCGCTCTTGTCCGCCCGGATGCGCGCGGTCAGCTCGAATTCCTCGTGGCCAAGCTGGAGGGGCTGCCTCATGACCACGGTTTGCCCGGCGGTGTCCCACGTGGCGTCACCCCGCGTGGCGATGGCGGAAAGGCCCGCGCCGATCTCGTGTCCGAGGACCGAGACCCTGAAGCCGTCGAATACGACGCAGGCGTCCCGGTTCCCAATCGCCAGGACGGCGTCGCTCAGACCCTCGTCTGCGGGCAGGACGGCGGCGCGATAGCCGCCATCGAGCCGGAGGATGCTACCGCTGCCTGATGTCACCATCCTGGCGGCGTCGTCGCGCATCTTGTTCCTGGCGGTCTCGGGCATTGGCTGAGGCGGGCGTCCCGCGACGATCACGGGCTCGCCCCAGTAGGACGAGTCGCAGGTGGTGTCGCGTTTGGGGCCGGGGTGACTTTCCAGACGCAGCAGGATTTGCCTGCCGGCGTAGTCGGACAGGTCGGCTTGGCCGTCCACCCATCGCTTGCTGTCGGTGTGCCGTTCGAAGAGAACCTCGTCGCCGACCCAGACGCGGAAGGTGACGCCGTCGCTGGGCGGCTCGTCGGCGGTGTGGTCGCGAATCGCATTAGCGAATTTCAGCGTGATGGGCCGGGTCCGGGGTAGCTTGACGGCGTACTCGGCGAAGATGGTGCCGCCGCCCGGCCTCCAGGGCGGGTGCATCACCAGCGCCCGCTTCGTTGCGCCGCGCGTGACGGGCGCGACCGCGAAGCTGGCCAATGACTGCGAGGAGGAGCCTCGCCAGCCGGCCGGCATGGTTACCAGCGGCTTGTCGTAGTACTGCCAGGTGACCCGATGCGTCCGCAGCGACATCAGCGGCAGTGTGCCGGCGCGCGGGACCGTGTTGACGGGCAGCTCGCGCGGCCGCGAAGCGGATACGGCCGCTTTCTCGAAATTCGACTCGAAGATCCGCACCGCGTGGGCCGTTCGCTCCTCTCCGTCGTGGCGAAAGCTCGCGTAGACGTGGACGGGATACAGGGCGGACGGAGCACCCCGGCCGGCGGCGATTTGGAACATGGCCTTCACCTTTTGCCTGGCGCCGATCCGGACCTGCTTCCGGCTTTCACCGACAGCATGCCACTCATCGACGAGGTCGTCGAGACGAAGCTCGACTTCCAGCGGACGCGCGGCGGCGTTCTCCAGGACGACCGATACCGCGTAGGGTGTGTCGAATTGCGTAACCTGACCTACCTCTTCGATGACGAGCGTGAGCGGGTCTTCTTTGACCGAGTGCCCGTCGAACGCGGCCGCCGGACTCGTGGCCCAGAGGGCAAGAAACCCTATCGCGACGATTTGGTTTCCCATAAGCCTTTTTCCCGTGTCGGTTATTGCGTACTGCGTTCGAGCAGATACCACATCGTTTCATATTCGCCCGAGAGCGAAAGGACGGTACGGCCGTTCTCCTGCGCCAGGGGTACACGCTGCTTGGGCGATCCGTCGGGCGCCAGGGCGTGACACGTCCACCGGTCCTTAGGCAGAGTCACCTTGCCCCGAACGGTCTCGATCCGCACGGGTGCCTCGCCCCAGTTGCGTCCCACCGTCCGCCGATCCGCCGAGAACTGCATCCCCGTGTTCTCGACGCGCCCGCAGGCGGTGACGAGGATCGTACTGCCGTAGTCCAACGGCGTCACCGTCAGTGCCACGAACTCGGGGGACTGGATACGCACCCGCCCATCGGTCGCGCCGCCGAAGCGCCCGGCATGGCCGGTATAGACCTGTGCCTGAGGAGCGATCGCCTGATATAGACCTTGCGCGTTTTCGTCGACGGACCAGCGGAGTTTTGTCCGGCCGTCCCCAACGTCGTCCACTTCGACGGGTGCGTGTATACACGACAGCCGCCACTGTCGCTCCAGCATGGATTCGCGCGTGAACCCGTACCCGGCATGGGTCAGGATGCCAAGCATGTCCCGGCCGTGCTGAAGGTGAAGCTTGGCCAGTTGCGCGACGGGGTCGCCGACGCTCGTGATGCGTACAGACGCGGGGCGCGAAAGCGGTCTGATTCTTCTCTGGCGGAAGATGGCGGTGCCGGCGCGGATGAAGCCCCATTTGGCGGGGTTGGTGTCCATGTCGAAGAAGCCGCTCATCATCTCGCGGTCCCAGGCGTCGGTGGCGTGGGAGTAGGTGAAGAGCCAGAGGCCGTCCCAAGCCTGGGCGGCGGCGAAGGAGGCGAGCATGGGGACGCACTCGGCCTGGGCATCCAGCGGGGCCGGGTGGTTGTACTCGCTGACGGTAAACGGCTTGCCGGCGAGCCTCTCGGCCCCCAGGCGAAAGAGCGTGGCCTGCTCGGGATAATCGGTCATCGGTTTCTGTTCGATGGTCCAGTTGCCCTGGTCCCAGGGCCGCCCCGGGAAACGCGGGTGCTGCCAGTAGGCGTGGGCGTCGATGAAGTCCATGCCGCTCTGGGCGTAGAGGCCGAGCGGCCCGAAGACGATCGTGCCAGTCACGAGGGCCCCGCAGCCGAGGTCGTTCCTGATGTACGACCGCATGTCGTCGAAGTAGGCCTTCTCCGTCTCAGCCAAAAATACCATGCGGTCTCGAATGCGCGGCGCCGCGGTGTTTTCCCGGAAGAGTTTCACCGTGCCGGCATCGAGTGATTCGTCGCGGGCCAGGGCGACCTGCCCGCCGGGGCGTAGCGAGACGCGGGCGAGCTGGAACCCCGTGGCCTCGCCGCTGAAGGCAAAGCTGATGCGCGCGTTGGCGTCGTCGGCGGTTGCCACGAAGCCGAAGGTGAGTTTCTTCGATTCGGGCCCGAGCTCGATGCGCCGGGACAGACCGAGGTTGCCCCACGGGTCGTGGGCCTGGCTGACGCCGCAACTGATCCTGCGCGGGCGCTCGCTGGAGGCCTCGAACGAGACCGTGTAGTACTGCCCCTGCTTTACGGCGAAGCCTCCCTGCGTCAGTTGCAGGTGCCATTCCGTCTCGTCGGCTCTGGCGATTTCCACCTGTACGGCGTCACGACGCCGACCGCGCGGTTGCGAAACCGAAGCGCGGCACTCGGCGTGCCGCTCCAGGTTCCAGTGCTCGGGCGTGCCATTGTCCCAACGGGCGAAGTTGCCGTTGCGAAGTACGTCCGGTCCGAGCGGCTGCGTGCCCTTGGCCCAGGCGGCGCGCAGGGCCTGCTGCGATTGGTATCGTCGTTTGAGCCAGTCGTTGAACCGGCCCTGGAGGATTTTGGCGTAGTAGGGGGGCAGCTCGCGGAGTCTCTTTTCGCCGTCCCACATGAAGAAGCTGTCCTCGTTGGTGATCTCGACGAAGGCGACGGCGGGGTCGTCGGCGTAGCGGACCTTGCGGTAGGGGTTGACGTGCGTCAGCAACTCGCGGGCGTATCGCTTCTGCGCATCGATCAGCGCCGGTGTGAAGATGCCGATGACCTTGTCATAATTGCTGTTCGTCTTGGGCAGGTCGAGGTACTGGCTGTGGGTGCGGCCCACGTGCAGGTTGATATTCACCCAGATGCCGCGTTTGGCTAACTCGTTGATGAAATAATCCAGCCGGTCCAGGGCCTCGGGCTCGATGGTCCGCCCGTCTTTGGCGTTCCAGATGCCCCAGGGCCAGCGGGAGGTGTCCATGTGGTGACACCGCACGGAATTGATCCCGGCCGCCGCCAGGCGGGCCGCGACGTGCGGAGCGTCCTGGTGGGTGGGGAAGTTGGCGCCGAAGCAGAGGTTCATGCCCCAGATGCGGACCGGTTTGCCGTCGTGGAGGAAGCGTTTGTCAGCGGTCAGACGCTGCGCGTCCGTCGTGATCGGTTCCCAATCGGCGATCCAGATCGTCTCCTGCGGGTCGATCCGCGAGGGGATGACAAAGGGTGCGAATTCCTGACCCCGTGCGGCGTGGCCCGCCAGGCAGTTGAGGCCCGCGAGTGCCGCGACCAAACGCAGCACTGCGTTCGTCCTCCGGGTCGAAGGCGCAGCAGCGCCTACCCGGCTGTATCTGAACTTCATGATCGTCTCCTCAAAGTCAACAATCTTCCCTCGTGCGGTACTATCTCGGGAGCCGCCCGGGGTCCGGCTGCGGCTCCGCTCGTCTGCGGGCCAGCCAATTGAGATACTCCTCGACGTTGGTGTATCCGTCTGCATCCCGGTCGGCGGCTCCATCGGACCCGTCGTCGGGATCCAGTGCATGTCGGGCTTCCCAGAAATCGGGCATGCCGTCGTGGTCGCGATCCGCCCGGGCAGGTACGGACTCTAATTCCGGCCAGCCGCCGACCTCCTCCTGGCTGCTAATAATCCCGCCCGTGCCATGCGTGACATCCTTGATGATCCGTTGATCCACGGCGTCGCGCCGGGGCAGGCTCGCTCCGCCATGAAGCAGCACCGCGCCAAATGCATCCCTGGCGTCCTGGGTAATGATTGGTCCGGTCTCGAACGGTTCCGACTGTTTGTAGGCGGCGATCTGTTCTGGGGTCCAGTCGGGGAATCTCACCTGGGACCACGGATCGTCCGGCAGGGCGTGGTCGTAATAATTCCCCGCGAAGTAGCCCCGGTTGTAGGGCGATCCTTCCTGGTAGGCTTTACCCCGCGCGGAGGAATTCGGTCCGGGGATCAGGTAGTTGCCCACGTAGTTGAGCTTGGTGACGCTCTCGCGGTCGGCGTTGTAGCCGGCGTGAGAGCCGGCCCAGTTGTAGATGACGTTGTTGCGAAAATCCAGCAGCAGGCCGTCCGGGTCCTCCGTGTGGGGGTTGTGGTTGTCGTAGTTGCCCGGGCGGGGGTTGCGGCCGCGATTGTGGGCGTACAGATTGTGGTGATAGCTGTATCGGGCCCCGTGGCATCCGCGTATCAGGGAGCCGAAGCCGTGGTTTTCGGGATTCAGCGCCTCGGTGATGAAACACCACTGCACCGTGACCTCGCTCAGGCCGGGCTCGCCCGTCGAGGAGGACAGCACCTCGTCCAGGCTCCAACTCGCCGAGCAGTGGTCCACGATGATGTGACGTCCGGAGCCGATGCTGATGGCGTCGCCGCCGCGTCCCTGGTCGCCCAGACGGCACCGCAGAAAGCGAACCACCACGTGGTCGGCGCCGATGCCCAGGCTTGCGTCGCGCAGGCAGATGCCGTCTCCCGGGGCACTCTGGCCTGCGATGGTGATGTAAGGGTTGCGGATCGTCAGGCTCGATTCGAGCTCGATGGTCCCCGATACGCGAAAGACGACGATCCGGGGGCCCTCGGCCTCGACGGCGGCGCGCAGACTGCCCGCTCCCGAATCGCCGAGATGCGTGACCTCGTAGACCTTCCCGCCGCGCCCGCCGCGCGCGAAGGCCCCGAAACCCTCGGCGCCGGGAAACGCCGGTATTGGCCGGGCCTGTAATGTGCCTGCCAGCAGAAGAACCAGGACGCACGCCCGTAGCGGAAATGCTGCCGAACGCAAGACAAGACCTTTGTTCATGCGAGTGACCCTTTCTGAATCTGCGGATCGATGCGAGTTTACTGCACGGGCAGCCAGACGGACATCTCCGCCAGGGTGCGCATCACGTTGGTCGGGCGGCAGAATCTGGAACAGGCCGAAAACCATTCGGGCTATGGTGTCGCGCGTCATGGATCCATCTCCGATAACATCCTTGGTCATGCTATTACCAGATTGCAGGATTGCCTTCAACCGAAAAACGCCGCGCATCGCGGAGTCTCGCACGCACAAAACGTTGTTTGCCGACGTCCGGGCGGGCGTTCGCATCGATTTGGGTCAAGGCCCGAGAATAACTGCTGAATCGATAGAAATAACCTTGCTCTTCGGCCCGGAAGGCGCAAAATATTCAGTTTCTCGAAGCCAACTGCTGAACTGTGGAGCGATTGGCCGAATATAATAATGAGCCGGACCGGTGCGGCGTGGAAGATCGCAGCAGGTGCCTGCGTCGTCGTCGCCGGAGCGGAACGCAGTACTTCACAGGAAGTGAAGGAGGGGCCGGACGAGGAAACCGACCCTTTGCAAGATAAGGAGCACAAGGATGACTGCTACCACCGTGGCACCGAAACGCATGACGATACCCGAGATTCGAGCCAAGGCCAAGGCCCTTGGCATCACGCCCGGCAAGATGAAGAAAGCGGACCTGATTCACGCGATCCAGACCGCCGAAGGATGCACACCCTGTTACGGCCGGTCGAACGGCGACTGTCCGTGGACCCAGTGCTGTTGGAGAGCCGACTGCTTCAAGACAAACGCATAGGTGCCTCCCGACGGCGGTTTTCTGGAAGAGGGACTGCTCCGGTCAGTGATTCGCAGCACAGAGTTCCTCTTTGTTCCCAGGCGATGTGATCGTTGTGCGCCCGGCAGGAGGGTGCAGACGCCGGAAGGGGTCTGCCCGACACAGGCGGTTTGGAGGCGGGCTACTCGTGTCGGCGCAGGGCGAGATGGATGATCTTGTCGATCAGGGCTTCGTACTCGATGCCGGCGCGGTGCGCGGCTTCGGCGACCTCTTCACCGTAGGCGATGTCGGGGTTGGGGTTGGCCTCAAGAATAACGAGCTTGTTATCCGGCGTCAGACGCAGGTCGATGCGTCCGTAGTCCTGGAGTTGGAGAATGCGATAGGCGCGCTTGCAGACCCGCTCGATGTTCTTGAACACGGCCGGATCGATCTCGGCGAAGCCGAACGTGATCTGCCATTTCTCCCGGTACGCGTCGTCCCATTTGCACTTGTACGTCAGGATCATCGGGCCTTCGTTGCCGTCGGCGTTGAAGAAGCACTCGCGCGGCGGCAGGACGGTGAGCCGCTTGTTGCCGATCACGGTGACGTACAGCTCGCGGCCTTCGATGTATTCCTCCGCGATGGCGGCCTGCTTCCAGCGTTCGTGGATGAATTCCACGCGCTGCCGCAACGCGTCGGCGTCAGAGACGATTGAGGCGTTGGAGATGCCTTCGGAGCTGTCCTCGAAGGCGGGCTTGACGATCAGCGGGAAGGGGAGCTTTTTCGGGATGCGGATCGCACGATTGTACGGCAGCGAGAGGAAATTCGGCACGCGGATCTTGTGCAGCGTGAGCAGTTGTTTGCAGAGCCGTTTGTCGCGACAGAGCAGCAGTCCCATGGCGCCGGCCCCGGTGAAGGGAATATCCAGCATCTCCAGCAGGGCGGCGATGTTCTTGTCCAGCCGGCGGTCCCCACAGAATTGCTCGGTGAGGTTGAACGCCAGGTCGGGGTCCTCTTCGGTCAATCGGGTGATGACCGAGGCGACGTCGTAGTCGGCGGCCAGGACGGAGACGCGATGGCCCAGCGCCCGCAGCGCCTCGCACACGTGGTATTCGGTGATGGGCGTGCTCGGGGGATTCCGGAACTGGGGATCGTCCGGCGGGACCGTGGCCGGGTCCACCAGAACAACGATGGTAAGTCGGCGGCTCATGAATCACCTGCGTTTCCTGCTAATCGTCAGGGTGGTGCTGGCGATGCTGGTTAATAGGGCGGTCAGCCCGACGACGTCTTCTTCGTCGCTGGCCCTGGCAAAGAGGCCCAGTGCGTCACATCGTGCGGCCAGGCGGTTGACAAGCTGATAAATGTCGTATTTTCGATGGCCCGTCCAGCGGGTGACGTTGCGGACGAGCAGCGCGCGGCGCGAGCGCAGAAGCCGCGACGCCTTGCTCCCGGCGCCGTCCTCCTTCCGGGCGAGGAAGAGTTTGCGCAGGCTGTCATCGTAGAAGCCCTGAAACTCACTGCCGAGGGCCCGGCGTTTGCGCTCGTAGTGGGCGGCCAGCGTGGAGGTCATCCGGGCCGCCGAATACGGTGGTTGTCCCTTCGGTGTCACGAGGGGCGCCTTGTCTGCAACGTCCTTCATCACGTTGTCCACGTAACGCAGCTTCTTGATGACCGGCCAGTCCCGGTATTTCTGCTCCCAGCGACTGCCGGGCGTCAGCCAGACGGCGAACGTCTCGGCAAAATCCTCGTCGGGATGCGACTGGGCGTAATTATCCTCGAGGTGGATGACGTAGCGCCGGGAATAGGGCTGGTAGTCGTAAGAGCTCGAGTAGGTGGCAGAGAATCGCCCGAAGAGCTGGCGCCAGCGGGTGCGGCGGTAGAAGAGGTAGGCGTAGTTCAGCGCGTGGCCGCATTCGTGACGCAGCAGCTTCAGACAGGATTCCTCCGTGCCGCCCTCCACCTCGTACATCAGCTTCTGCTCAAGCTGCTTGAGACGCGGGTGGGTCAGGCAGAACGGAATCCCGATGATCGGAATCTTGTCGGGCGTGAGCCATTCGTCCGCCAGGTAGCAGGGCGGATGGAAGCCGATGCCTTTGGCGTCCAGTTCCTCGTAGAGCCGCTGGACGTACGGCTCCACGGGCGAGCCGGCAATTTGGGTCTGGAGGTCCCGCACGCGCACTTGAAGCAGCTCTTCGTCGGACATAACGTGCCAATCGGTTGTCCTTTGCGGCTTCGTCATCGGCCTCGGCACTGCTCGAACTGAGGCCACGCGTGCACCGAACGTGGCTTCGTGCGATCGTCCTTACCTATAACGTGAATCGTGCACGGGTTCACCTATACCACAGGCAGCTTCGTTCGGCAAGCCTTGCCTGGCGGGCACGAGGATCTCGCCCGGCGTTCTCCGGGACGGGCGTCAAATATACTCGATCGTGGCCGGCGGTTTCGGAGTCAGGTCGTACAGGCAGCGGTTCACCCCGGGCACTTCCGTGACGATGCGCCGGCAAACCTGGTGAAGCGTTTCCCAGGGCAGCTCGGTCGGCGTGGCGGTCCGGGCGTCGACGCTCTCGATGCAGCGCACCACGATGATCTGGCCGAACTCGCGCTTGTTGTCTCGTATGCCGGTGGCGCGGTCGTTGAGCAGCACGGCCATGTACTGGAACGCTCCGCTGCCGGCGAGTTCCCGTTCGACGATGGCGGTAGCCTGCCGTACGGTGTCCAGCCGGGGACGCGTCACCTCGCCCACGATGCGCGTGGCCAGCGCCGGCCCGGGGAACGGAATGCGGTGCGAAAGCTCCGCCGGCAGCTCCAGGTATTCACATACGGCCCGGACGTCGTCCTTGCGCAGCGTCTTGAGGGGCTCGACGACCGTGTACCCGTAGGCCTCCTCCGTGTCGATGCCGAGCTGGGAGAGGATGTTGTGCTGCCGCTTGATGCCGGCGACGGTCTCCTCGATGTCGGTCAGGATGGTGCCGTGGAGCAGGAACTTGGCGCCGGATTCCTTGACCAGACGCCCGAAGACCTTGGAATAGAAGGTGTCGGTAATCGCTTGCCGCTTTTCCTCGGGGTCGGTCAGGCCCGCCAGGGCGGAAAGAAAGTCTTCCCGGGAGTCGATCAGCTCGACCGGAATATTCATCTGAGCGAAGGTGTCCACGACCTTCTGCGGCTCGCCCGCGCGCATCAGGGCGTTGTCGATAAAGACGGTTCGAAGCTGGTCGCCCAGGGCGCGGTGCCCCAGGACGGTGACCAGGGAGCTGTCCACCCCGCCGCTCAGCGCATTGATGGCCTGCGCGTCGCCGACGGTCTGTCTGAGTTGAGCGATCTGGTCTTCCACGAATGTCTTACAGTCCATTGTGACCTCCCTTGGATTCTGTTGCGTGGCGCCACGGCCGGTACAAACGAGGCCGCAATGTAGCCGACGAAAACTTCGTTGTCAAGTAAGGGGAAGAGACGGCGCCTGCGGGTGGAGATGCCTGTGCGGATCGGGCGGGCCTAACGCGGAGTCTCGCTCCGGGCCGCCACGGTATTGCTCGGTTGCGGGCTGCGAATCTCGACGGTGGCGTTGAGGAGGGTCGGGTCGTCGGTGCTTCTGTAGATGTGGAGCGTGCCGACCGCGGCGACGACCTCGGAGGCCTCGGTCGCGACGAGAAGATCGACAAGCTGCTTCAGCGACACGGCCTCGAGCTCGATGCCCACGATGGTTTCGGCGTAATCGGCCTGCAACTGCAGCGTGTTCGGCGTCATGGTCACGACGTTCTTGCCGAGCCCCTGTCTTTCCACGAGCGTCTCGAGGTACGAGGGAAGCTGGAAATTGGGGTCCTGGGCTGCCAACCGGGCCCGGAGGCTCTCGAACGCACTTCGCTTCGCGACGTACCTGGCGGTTTCGGCCTGCAGCGTGCGTAATTCGTCCTGTTTTTCCGGGATGATGCGTTGCAGGCTCCGGATGCGCTCGCGGACCGGTGCGACGACGCCGACGTACACCAGCCAGACGGCGACCGTGAGCACCAGACCCACCGCCAGCGACCGTTCCCTTTTGTTCAAGCGCACCATCTATGGCTCCGTTCTTGCCGACGACAGCGAGAGAGTGAAATGCACCTTTCCCGTCTGTGCGTCCTTCTTCTGATTCTGCGTGTCCACCACGTCGAAGACGCGCATCTCCTGGAGCCGCTGCTGCCACTGGGAGAGCGTGGCGAACGAGTCGCACGAGCCCATGACGCGGACGGAGTCCGCCGCGACGAGGATGTCATCGAGGATCAGGTTGCCTTGCGCCGGAGTGTTTGCACTGAGCCTATCCAGCGTGGCGAGGGCCGAGAGTCGTCCCGGCTGGAAAGGCCCGAACAGCTCGGACTCCTGCTGGAATGCGTCGAGCTTCTGCCGGACCTGAACCAGCGGGTTGACGACGTTTTTCTCTTCGGGCAAGGCTGTGCGGAAAACCTTCTCGATCTCTTGCTTGACGTGGGCGTACTCCTTCTCCAGGAAGGACAGTTGGATGAGCAGGCCGGCGAACCAGATGACGGCCGTCACGGCCAGCAGGGCCGCACATACCGCCACTTGCCTTCCGGTGTTCCAGCGCGGGCGCATCCGCCGGTTGTAGACGGCGAGGAAGTCGACCCGGCCCGTTTGATCGGCCGAGAGCGCTCGCAGGGCCAGTCCTTCGGCCACGAATACCGGAAAGTCCGCCTCCACTCCGGGCGAGACCTGCACCGCCGCGTAGGGATTGGCCACGACGAGCCGGCCTTCCACCTTCTCCTGGATGGCGGCCGCCAGCGGTTCGGCCGTCTCGCGCGCGCAGGCAAGATATATCTTCATTTCCGCGTCGGGATTGGCTCCGAACGCTTTCCTCCAGGTAATCTCCACTTCGTCCTCGACGATCGCGGCCACTTGCTCGGCCGACGACGCATCGTTCGAAACGCCACGCATATGCACCGGGATGTTCCGCACCATCAGAATGTCCCCGTCCTCCAGCACCGTCAGGTTGAGGGCGGATTCGTCAACGTACAAGATCAGAGCGGCGTCTTCGGCGATCTCGGGGTGATTGTGTGCGACCGTTGTTCGCAGGGCGGTCACCGACGTATCGATGGCCGCCGGCGGCATCCGGGCCTCGTGGAATACCCGCAGCTCTTCCTCCAGCGATGCGATGGAGGTGGCGGCAACCTGAACGAAATGATCTCCCCCCGGCAGCGTTCGGGTGGAACAGACCTGGACGAGGATGTCCTGACCGGGGATGGGGAAGTCGTCCTTGAGGATGGAAACCTCCCCGGCTCTGAGCGCCTGCACTCCGGCGGCATCCGCTTCGGTCCCGGCAAAGAACATGGCGTGATACGGCAACGACACCACGATATCGGCATGGCGGTCGAACTCGTGCTCGCCGGGCAACGCCCGGAGGATCCCCACCGGCGAATCCGTGCTGCGGCGCGTCTGCATGCCGAATGCCTTCTCGATGAGAAAGCCGTCAGGCGTTCGCGCGATCTGCACCGCTCGCAGGTGCGAGGTGCCAATGTCTATGCCAATGCATCTTTTTGCCATACGCTCTTTATCGTCCATCTCCGGGCCGAACGGAGCGGCCCTTTGCTAAAGTTCTCTATATACGACGATATCGACGTTTTGTGCCCGCGCGTTTCTTCGCACGGTGGCCTCGATACGCGTGCTTCTGTCGCCGCTGTCGCCCCGGGATACCACGCGAAACCAGCGTTCCTTCGGTTCTACGGTGATGGTGTCCTTGATGCTCTGGTAGATGTTATCGGTCATTCCGGGCACGTCTTTAAGGTCCGCGATGCTCTGAAACGGCCTTCGGGTGCGCCGGCTCACGATCATCTCGACCAGGGCCGGGGCCATGTCTTCCGAGAGGCACCGGAGAACGAGTGCGGGAGCGGCGTTGATATTGGTCTTGTCGTCGCCCATGGTCGTCAGTGCTTCCCGAAGGCGATTCAATATTTCGGGTGTCATCCCCTTGACCCATCGCAGCTCATCGATGATGTCCGCGGGCTTGTTTCTGCAATGGTACGGCGGGTCGCACGTCTGATAATGGGTATCCTCGGCGCCGAGGTTGTCATGCTCGACGAAAGGCAGAGAGGTTACCTCGTCGTCGGCATCGATCCAGTCGATCATAGCCGGGACGATGCCGTAACCGATCCGCTCGGCGGGTTCCGCGCGGCGGTTCAACAGGTCGATGAGCCGCAGCAGTTGGTCGATGCGGGTCCGGTTGAGACGCCCGTCCTTGTCCTTGAGGGAATTGACGTTCAGCAGGCCGTTCTCTTCGGCGATCGTTATCGAGCACGAGCCGTCGGCGACGGCGAACGCGCTGTCCTTTGTCGTGAGTGTCGAAAAGCGGGGATCGGTGTAGAGGTCGTTGGCTTCGGCAATCGCCGCGATGGCGATATGCAGGCCGGCGCGGGCGCAGCTCCTGGCCTGCTCGGTCCGGTAGAAGCTGTCGGCCGCCTCGAGTTTCCTGCGCGCGGAGAGGCTGAAGCCGAACAGCAGCGTCGACAAGAGCAGAACGGTGCCGAGAACGACGATGAGGACGAAGCCGTCCCGCCTGCTTGTTGAGCCGTTCTGTCTCATAACCGCCTGCCCTGCCTGATGGTTGTCGGTTTCTCGTTTTCATCGTGAAGGCGAGACATGACGCCGATGGTAGCGCCGTAGTGGTGCTCGCGTTCGTTTTCGTCCACGACGGTGAGCTCGAGCTTCACGGCATGCGGCAGTCCGTCGTTTTTCTCGTAGTCCCATTCGTCCTGCCAGTCCCGGCCGTCATGAAACCGAAGACCGACCGTGGTAACGTTGCTCAACACGGGCTGGACAGGTCCCGCGTCCTCGGAACGGCGGAACAGATTCACACGTTCCTGCGTGCGGATCGACAGGGTAGCGGTGGCTCTGTCGTACAGATACGTGACACGGGACAGTCCGCGCGACGCGTCCGGTCCCGCTGCCGGTCCACCGGTGGTGACGAACGAGAGAATCTCCCCCCGTCGGCCGCGCGGGTTTCCCCAGAACCACGGGGAGGGCTCGCGAATGCGGGTTTCCGTGGCGCCGCTGCGAGGGGCCGAAGCGGTCGCTGCGATGGGGGCCGTCCCCTCCGGCGACACCGGCGTCTCGTCGTTGGGATCGGTCGGCGGGGCGTACGCACAGCGAACCTGGCGACCCAGCAGACGCAGCACGAGGTACGCGCGCTCGGAACATGCCATGCGCCCCTGGTGCGCGTCCATGGATCGTGTGGTTGCCACGTAGCTGCCGTACACCATCGTGACGATGCCCATGATGATCGCCAATGCCACGAGCATCTCGATCAAGGTGAAACCTGCGTTGGTTTTTCTGTCACTCATGGATGGTGGTATCCGCCACGTAGGTTGCGATCTGCACGCTCTTGTGCTCCGTGCCTTGCTGCCAGGTGACGCTGACGCGGAGCTGCCGCAGCGCGTCGCGTCCGAGATTTTGCAGTTGGGGCACGTCCACGCTTTTCAGTTCCGTTTTCCAGGCATAATGAGCCCCATTGACGTCGGCCGTACCCGACTGGGCCTCTATCTCCTGCCATCCGGCACACAGGGCTTCGGTCATTTTGGCGCGGGCCAGCAGCACGGCCTGGGCCATGGTCTGCGCCGTGTCGGCCGTCTTGACGCTGAGCAGGTGCATCTGGAGCAATCCCACCAGCGCGATGGAGACCACCGCCAGCGCTGCAATCACTTCCACGAATGTAAATGCCTTGCGTCTTCCGGTTTTCATCGAAATCAGTCGGGCCTCATCTGTCTGTCGCCGCATACCGGACGTTTGTTTGCGCTTGTTCTTCAGCTTTCCAGGTTCCAGCTCTCGACGTCGGCGTCATCGGCAGCGCCGCCGTCCTCGCCGTCCTTTCCGTACGATTCGAGGTCGTAGTCCTTGCTGTGAATTCCGGGGCTGATATAGACGTACCGGTTGCCCCAGGGGTCCACCGGGTCGCGTTCGAGATAGCCGCCGCTATGATAGCCCTCGATCCCCGGGTTGGTGACAAGAGCCTCCAGTCCTTCCGAGGTTGTCGGGAAGCGCCCGGTGTCCGTCTTGAACAGGGCCAGCGCCGACTGGATGTTGCGGATGTCCACTTTGGCCTTCATGCGACGCGCCTGTTCGGGCCGGTCGAGGATCTTCGGCATGATGATCGTCGCCAGCAGTCCCAGGATGACCACGACGATCATCAGCTCGATCAGGGTAAAGCCGCCGGGCTTGCCCGTGTTGTCCATGCGCCGAAACTTCATGATGCTCCATTTTGCAAAAGTTCAGTTACAAAGCCTGATTGATCTCGAATATGGGCAACAGAATCGCCAGTACGATGAAGCCGACAACGGCGCCCATCAGCAGCAGGATCATCGGTTCCAGCAGCGACATCAGCGATTTCACGGTCGTCTCGACCTCCGCGTCGTACATCTCGGCGATGTCCGTCAAGCCCTGCTCCACGTTGCCGGTCATTTGCCCCGTTGCGATCAGATGGAAGACGACCGGCGGGAACATGTTGGTGGATTTCACCGCGTTGGCGATCGTCTCGCCCTTGCGAACGAGGTCCCGGACCGTTTCCAGGGCCGCCGCCACCATGTGATTCTGGACGACGCGCTGGGTGATCTCGATGGCGGCGATGACCGGGATGCCGCTTTTCAACAGAACTCCCAGCGTGCGGGTCAGCCGCGCCACTTCCAGCCGGAACAGCAGCGAGCCGAACAACGGCAGTCGCAGCTTGATGCGATCGGCCCATGATTTGCCTTCACGGGTCTGGCTGAACACGTATACGCCGCCGACCGCCACGAACAGCACTGCCAGCAGGAGAACGACGTTCGCCTGCGTGAAGCCGCTGACGGCGATCAACGCTTTCGTCGGCCAGGGCAGCTCACGCTGCATTTCGATGAACAGTTCGGTAATGCTGGGAACGACGAACGACAGGAGAAACAGGACCACGCCGGCCGCCACCACCGTCATCATGGCAGGGTAGGCCAGGGCCGATTTGACCTTGGCCTGGAGCTGGGCGCGTTTCTCCAGAATGTCCGCCAGCCGGGACAGCACCTCTTCCAGCGTCCCGCTGCTCTCGCCGGCGGAAACCATCCCGACGAAAAGGGGCGAAGAGAAGCCCGGATACCGGCCCATCGCCTTGGCCAGACTGCTGCCCTCGTTCACCTCGTCGCGCACGCGCTGAATGATGTGGGCGAGTTGGCTGGCGTGATTTCCCAGAAGCGGGTGCCGGGTGCTCTGCGTGGCCTGCAACTGTTCGGCCAGGGCCGACAGGGCGGGCACCAGCGGCATGCCCGCGCGCAGCAGGGCCGACAGTTGCCGGACGATGCGGCAGAGGTCTTTCGTGTTCACTCTGCGGGGGATATCGACCTCGTGCTTTCCGGCCGCGGCGCGCGTTTTCGCCGGACCGCGCTGCAACGCGGGGCCCGTTGTCCAGTCCGTCACGGAATGCGGCTCACCGGCAGGCATCGGAGACCCCCTCGTCGTCCGGACGCAGACTGCCCTGCGTGACGCGATAGACTTCTTCCAGCGTGGTGATTCCCGCCAGGGCCTTCTGCATGCCGTCCTCCCTCAGACATTTCATGCCTTTTCGCACGGCCGTCTGTTTGATTACGTGTGATCCGCGCTGCTGCGTGATGAGATTCTTGATCTCATCGTCGACGAGCATGAGCTCGAAGATTCCTTTGCGGCCCCGGTAGCCGGTCTGGAGGCACTGGTCGCAGCCACGCCCTTTGTGAAACTGCGGGTATTCGACCCCCATCCGCCTCAGCTCGCTCGAGAGCGCGGGATCGTGCCGATAATCGTGAGGCTCTTTGCAGCCGGGGCAGATGACCCGCAACAGTCGCTGGGCCATCACGCCGACCACCGTGGACGAAATGAGGTAGGGCTCGATCCCCATGTCGATGAGCCGGGTGACCGCCGAGGGGGCGTCGTTGGTATGGAGCGTGCTGAGAACCAGATGTCCCGTCAGCGCCGCCTGGATGGCAATTTCGGCGGTTTCGCGATCCCGAATCTCCCCGATCATGATGATGTCGGGGTCCTGGCGGAGGATGTGCCGCAGGCAGTTGGCGAAGGTCAGTTTGATCTTCGGCCGGACCTGCATCTGGCCGATGCCCGACAACTGGTACTCGATGGGATCTTCGACGGTGAGGATATTACGCTCTTCGCAGTTGAGCTCGTTCAGCGCCGCGTAAAGGGTGGTCGTTTTGCCGCTGCCGGTGGGGCCGGTAATCAGGATGATTCCGTGCGAGAGTGTGATCAGCTCCCGGAAGATGTTCAGTGCCTGGACGCCGAAACCGATGTCCTCCAGTGCCAGTTCTCCGCGGCCCTTGTCGAGCAGTCGCAGCACCACCCTCTCGCCACCGGCGGTCGGAATCACCGAGACGCGAATGTCGACCAGCTCCTCGCCGATCCGGACCCGACTCTGGCCGTCCTGCGGCAGGCGATGCTCGGCGATGTTCAAGTTGGCCATGATCTTCAACCGCGACGAAAGGGAGCTGACCTGGCGTTTGGGCAGCGTCAGCGTGTTGTGCAGAACGCCGTCGATACGAAAGCGGATCTTCACTTCGTTTTCATAGGGTTCAATGTGGATGTCGCTGGCCCGGCTGTGCACGGCCTGAAAGAGGATCTTGTTCACCAGTTTGATCGCCGGCGCCTTGCTGGCGATACTGAGCAGGTCCTCGGCGTGCGTCTGCACGGTGCTGACGCCGTTGTCCGTGCTCTGGGCCACTCCGCTCGGCGGATCGGGGCTGTAGTAGTTCTCTTCTTCTCCGGTCGCCTGGTAATAGCAACGGCTGATGGCGTTTTCGATCTCCGCCGGCGCGCACGTCACACGAGGACAGGGCCGGCCCAGGATCCCTACGATCGCGTCGTACGCCTCCGTGTTGAGCGGGTCGGCCAACGCGATGGCGATCTCCCCGTCCTCCAGGATGATGGGGATGGCGCACTGCTTCTTGAGAAACTCCAGCGGCAGTTTTCGCACCACGTCCGGGTTCAACTGCTCGGCGGAGATTCTCTGCAGTTGCCGCTGCTTGGCCTGGTTGGTCATGTCTGGATTCACCAAGGTTTCCTCGCGAATTCAGAAGACAAAAACGACCCGCTTCGCCGCTCGGCAGCGGCTTCGCGATGGGGTGAGGCCGCGGGCTTTGCCGTTTTGCCTTGTGATTCTTCGTTTCTCAGCGGTTCTGCTCCAGAGCGGGAGCCATCTGCTGTCTTTTCTTCTCGGTCATTTCCAATAGCTGCTCCTGGCTCGCCATGACATGCGGCGTTATGAAGATGAGCAGGTTCGTTTTCTGGGACAAGTCTCGCTGGGATCGGAAGAGCGGTCCCACCAGCGGCATATCACCGACCAGGGGGACCTTCGTTTGCACTTTCGTCGTGTCATCACGAATGAGGCCGCCAATGACAATCGTGGCCCCGCTGTTCATGGTGACGACCGTCTGGGCGGTTCGTTTGGCCGTCGTCGGCGTCTCGGGCGATGGGGCCGAGACGTCCTCCAGCAGCTTGGTAAACTCCGTGTCCAGATTCAGCCGAATCAAGCCCCCCTGGCTGACGTGCGGAGTGATCTCCAGGGTGATGCCGACGTCCTTGTATTCGTAGCTCTGAATGACCGTCGGCGTGATGAAGTCCGTGGTCTCGGTGATTCTCGACTGGACGACGAAGGCGCGATTCTCACCCACGACGATTTTGGCCCGACGATGATTCGAAGTCACGATCAGAGGCGTCGAGAGGATGTTGACCGAAGACTCTCTTTCCAGGGCCTTGAGGATGGCGGCAATCTGGACGCCGTCGCCGCTTCCTTTCCACGCTCCCACCGCCAGTCCTTCGTAGTCTCCGCTGACGAAATCCACCCGGGGTCCGAGATTGGTCAGTCCAAAGCCCCGTACGCTGTTGGCCACCGCCTCGTCCAGCGTGGCCCAATCCACGCCGATTTCCCGGAGCCCCTCTTCCGTTACCTCGAGGATCATCATCTCGACGAGCACCTGTTCTCGTATGATGTCGAGCTTTTCCACGATCTTGGTAAGCACCTCGTAATCCTGGGGCGAGGCGACGACGATCAGGGAATTGGTGCTGCCGTCAGCGGTGATCTGGACCTGCTGCGTGGCCTCGACGGCGCCGGTCAATCTCATGCTGGCCAGAGCTGCCTCCAGGGAGGGCGCGACCTCGTTGGCATCGGCGTTCTTGAGGTAGACCACGTGGATGTTGTCCGTGCCGGTCGGCCGTTCGATGTCGAGCTGCTCGGCCAACTGGGCCACCATCTCGGCGTCTTGCGGCGTCGCCACGACGATCAGCGAATTGGTTCTCTCGTCGGGCAGGACCGTAGGTCCCTCGCGCTGGGGCGGGGCGGTTCGGGCGCGTCCGGCCGGTACGGCGGTTGTTTTCGTCTTCTGCAGGATCTGCGTGATGTGCTCGCTGAGCACATGGGCCGAGGCATGGGTTAGAGGAAACAGATGCACCGTTTCTCTGGATCCCTCGACGTCCAGGCGTTGGACGATCTGGGCGATGTAGTGGATGTTCGCCGAGGTGTCGGTCACCATGATCGAGTTCGTCCGGGCATACGTGGCCAACTGTGCCCCGGTCGAGAGAATCGGCTGGATGATCTGCTTGACCTCGGTGGCGTCTGCATACACCAGCGGCATAATCTGCGTCACGATAGCGTCGTTCCGCGGAATGTACGCCGGATCGGCGCCGATGCGAACGTGCAGGCTGCTCTTGGCGGCGTCCGCCTTGGGGACAACTTTGACGGCGTGTTCGGTCGCAACGGCCGCATAGCCGTGAACGTCCAAGATAGTCTGGAGAAACGCGTAGATGTCGCCCAGGCGGATCGGCGTCGGCGACATGACGGTTACCGTGCCCTGGACACTCTCAGCCGGGATGAAGTTGATCCCGGTGATCTCGCCCACCGTTTTCAGGACGTCCCGAACGTCCACTCCGTCGAAGTTGATGGTGACCATTTCGTCGGCCATGCCGGGCTCCTGGAGCAACGGCATATTGACGTCGGAGCCTGTCGCAGATGGAAACGCCGGCGGAGTGGAACCGGCGAATTCCGCGGCCTGCGTCAATACGGTCTGCTCCAATGGCGTCCGCGGCGGCTGCGCCGGCGGAATCCGAGAGGCTCGTTTCTCTCCCGCATTCGGGGCGGCCGTCGTCACCGTCTCACGGTTCGCCGGTCTTGTAGCGGCCACCGAGGTTCTTTCCTGCCGCCCTTGTTCCGGCGTTACTTGCGCCGGGCCGGATGGAACCGCCGGCGCGCCGGCTTCTGCTTGTTTCGTACGCCTGAACCGCGAACTTAACTGAACGGGAGAGACTTCCTGGCTGCTGACCGGCTTGACTTGGCCGCCGCAGCCGCCGCTGTTCATCAGCGCCAGGCACAGCATCAGGCTCAATAATCCCGTCAGCCGTTGGAGCCGGCCCCTTGCCCGCGGGGTCCCGAAAGAAAGCCGTTTCGTTTTCAAGGTCTTCTCCGATTTCCTATAGATCGAACGCCAGTTCTTTGACCTGGTCCTTGCGCAACAACTCGATGCGTATTTGCGGCTGCGTTCTGGCCTTCTGAAGCACCTGGAACGCCTTCTGTTTGCTGGTGAGGTTTTGCCCGTTGACGGTCCGAACCACGTCGCCGTTGCGCAGGCCGAACATTCCGGCCAGTGGGGTATTCTCCAGACCTGTGATTTTCAGTCCCTGGGTCTGACCGTTCTCTATGTGGGGTACGATGGTTGCCTTGCGGAAGATGTCTTCCACATATCCCAATTTTGCTGAAGCCGGACGCGCGGTTCCCTCACCAGACGGATCGCGACGCGTTCTTGCAGTGTCTTGTGCGTGGTTCGGCTTGCTGCTGCCGCTCTGTGTCGCCGTCGTGTCGGCATGGCGGCTCAGGACCTTTTCCCGGCCCTTATGACGCAGAACAACCACATCGGACCGAATGGACTCAACGGTCGCCGAGGCCACCACGTCTCCGATCTTGTAAGGACGCGTCGTGTTGGTTGCGGTGTCCAGGATTACGGCCCGCGACGTGATGGGTCCGCCTGCAATAGTGCCGACCAGCCTCAGGCCCAACTCTTGCTCCGCTGAGGCCGCCGCGACGGGCGAAATCTCCGGGCCCGGGCTCGTACGGGGGGCAGGAGCGGTGTCTGGGCCCATGAATAAGTTGTTTTCGAGGATTCTCGAAACGTTGGCGGGGGGCCGAGGCTCAGAAGAGGTTCCCTGGATCTGCGGACCCTGTTCATCGCCTGCAGCAGCGTGCGGCTTGAGTGCTCTGCGGAGATGCAGCGGTTTTGTCGCCGCCTCGACGGTGACATACACCAATATGCCCGCCAGCAGGGCCTTGATCGCCCAACACAGTGTTGAAGCCTGTTTCTCGTTCATGGCACTTCTCGTCCAAACACACGTTTTCCCTGCGAAATGTATCGTCTCGTAGCGGCTTTCACTTAATTTAGAAGGTGTCGTTGTGGAGATGCCTTGGTTCGTGATGAGTAGGTTAGAAACAGCGCGCTATAAAACCATACAATACCCCCAAACACAGAAGACCGATAATCGTTCTTCTGGCACATTATAGGACAGTAAAACGCATCGCCGTGCTTGTGTCAAGGACTATACGTCGGATCAGCGGAAATCAGCATCTGCCGCCCAAATGCTCGGCTATTTCCGTGAGTTTCACCAGTCGGGCTCGAAACGCGGCCGGGATTGCATTCGTGGAGTACTGAATTTAGTGGTGCAGCGAAGACCGCCTATGCGGGCGGTTCCGAAGATATTTTTTCTGGCATTAGGATGGGCCGGCCGTGCGTTATAAACCTTTTTTAAAAGGCTTAACGCATGATCTGAGGCGTGGTGGCGCTCGCTGGCCGAAATATGGGTATTTTGGGCTTGACTGCTGTCTCCAGCCTTTGGTAAAATCAGGGGGTCTGTAATGTGTATGGATGCGCCAGTTGTGGCATTTTGGGGAGGTTTGTTGAGGCTCCTTGAGTTAATTGGGGTATGCAACATCCCGGAATGCTACGCGGTCGGCTTCTTTCGCGCGGTGTGCGCCGGTCTGCTTGCTACAGTGGGTTCCTGGCGGACGTGGGAAAGACAAGCGACGGGAAGTGCCCTGGCCGTTCCCGGAGAATGAGCATGGATTGCAGAGCAGCCCCTGGTGATGGGGAGTTGCTGATCCGCATGGCATGCTTGTGTGTTACGTGATCGGGCACGGTTCAGGTATCCTAACGGAGTTGGGGCGCCGCATCGCTAGGGGTCGGAAAAGGAGGAGGACAGATGGAGAGAGATGAGAAGGGGTATGATGCGCGCGTGGACCGTCTGTGCCAAGATCGCATCCATTCTGCGAATGGCGCGTTTGTCGGAAGGTCCGTCGCGTACAAGTCACTGGCGCAGATTGTGCAAAGGGTGGCACGGCGCAAGTCGTCCGTCACTCTGGTCGGTGAGACGGGGACCGGCAAAGAGATTGTCGCGCGCCAAATGCACTACAGCAGCAAACGATCTGACGGCCCTTTCATTCCTGTTGATTGCACGACCTTGACGGGCCAACTTTTCGAGAGCCAACTCTTCGGTCACGTCAGGGGAGCCTTCACGGGGGCGGCCGCCGATACGCTTGGCTTTTTCCGTGCCGCTGACGGAGGCACCCTCCTGCTGGACGAGATCGGAGAGCTTGACCTCGGATTGCAGGCCAAACTGCTTCGCGTGTTGCAGGAATCCTGCGTGGTGCCGGTGGGATCCACCCAGGCGTATCCGGTGGACGTGCGCGTGATCAGCGCCACCAACTCTGACCTCAAGGATATGGTCCGTGCAGGTACGTTTCGAGCGGATCTGTATTTCCGTCTCAATATCGTTCAGATCACGATTCCGCCGCTTCGGGAGCGCAAGGAGGACATCGTCTTGCTGGCGGAACACTTCTTGGATCGTCAGGCCGAGCTGTACGGTGAGCCGCGAAAGGTGCTCTCCGAGCAGACCAAGAGGGTGCTGCTGAGTTACGATTGGCCGGGCAACGTGCGCGAGCTGGCCAATGTGATTGAGAACGCCTACGTGATGAGCAAGGGAGAGACCGTGAATCTCTCTGCCTTGCCGCCGAGTGTTTTTGCGGGCGAGTCCCTGTTGTCTGAGCGGGCGCAAGTCAAGTCTCTGGCTGACTTGCAGAAGAACGCCGTGATCGAAGCCCTGGCGGCGGCCAGAGGACGGAAGACGTATGCAGCCAAGATATTGGGCATCAGCTACCGCAGGCTGGTCCGGCTGATGCAGAAACACGCCCTTCACCCGAACTACCGGTAATATCGCGTGCCTCGCGCGCTCGCCCACCAGCGCCACACCCGTGGTCTGCCATTGTCTGTCCCCCTCTAACTCGTAGAGTTCCTCAGGTCACATCCTTTCCGGTTGAATTCATGATATTGCGCCACCGGGCTTTCAGTGCGCTCCCTGGACAGTTTGTCTTTTCGTCAAAAACTGACGAATCTGCAATCTCGCCGCAAGTCCGTGACAGTCGGTGATTTAGAGACAAAATGGGTGCATTGGGTGGACAAAACGGCAATGGGCCGTCTCACGGCGCTCGTACGGCGATGGACCAGCGAGGGCATTGTAAGTCCTTTTGTGAGCTTGTGTTAGGAGAAATGCGGTCGTTTTGGGGTTGTTGGCACGTGGTTTGTAGTAAGAGAAAGAAGCTATGAACCTTTGCGAGGAGTACGCATGGGTTGATGGACGGGGAGTATATGGAGTGTGACAAGAGTCCCGCCTATCGCTCAGCTACGAGCTTCCGAAGAGGTTCCGGTGATGTTATTTGCCGTAAAGGTATTCGGTTCAGATATGTTTCGATACGACGAGCTTTGATGAGGAGGCCGTCGCATGACGTGTGCGGCGAATGGTGGGAACCGAATAGGATCAAGTAATGAAAGAGGCAGAAATACTCGCCGTAGACATCGCCGACAAGGCGTCCGTGCTGGAGAAGCTGCCGGTTACGGTGCTGTCGGCCGAACACGGCGCTGAGGCGATCCGTTATCTGCGCTGTTGGGACGTCTTGTCGCTGCTGAGCCGGTGGGACTTGCCGGACATGCCCGACGGCGGACTGCTGCAGCGTGTGGTGGCTGCGAAACCGCAGTTGTTGACCATGGCGTTGATCGAACCGGGAAATCGGGAACAGGAAAGGGCGTCTCGGGTTCTGGGAGTAACGATGGTATTGCTGGAAAACACAGGTGATGAGCACTTCTTTGAGGCCGTGTATCAGCTTCTCGGTCGGCCGGATCTCGCTGAGGTCTCCCGAGACGAGGCGGTCGGTCGGGAGTCCGAGGTCGTCTCGTCGCCTGGCAACATCTTGTCCTTAGCCTCTAACACTCTCCATACTCCAAGCTGGGTTTGTCAGTCGGCCAGTGATCGCGCGGTTGTCAAACCCAGCCTGCAAACGACCGCGGCGTCAGACGCTGCGTTTGAGGTACGTTTGGAACGAAGGGAGAATACGAGGTGAGCCAAGTAAGACCATCTCTCTCCATCATGCCGGGTCGGTCAGCCACTGGTCGAGCGGACGGTCGAGCCCGGCAGCGAACGATCGCAGCGGCTCCGTCGCTGTGTTAACGAGTATGGGCCGGCCCCGAAGATCACTGGCCGGTCTTGGGTCGGCCCATTTTTGGCGTTTCAGAGGTCAGTGATGTGAGGGTGTCAGCCGGTAGATGAGGGCCCAGCCATCCGGCAGATGCCGTCGCCCCGACGCCAAGACCGGCGTGGTGAAGTCAGTCGATTATGCCAGTGATCGACGGGACGGGAGCCCGTGCAGTGTAGATGCGCGGCGCGCCCAAACGGAGCGGCCATTATGTGTGCTTCGAGGCAAGACAGACCGGATCAGTGATGAAACGGCTGGGCAACGGAACACAGAGAGGAGCTGAAGCTGTCCATGAAGCTGCTTGTGCCACAAGAGGCGGTCGAAGTGGTAACCGGGTGGGCCAACTGTGCGTTGGCCAGGCCCGCCGCTTGTCCTGCAACGGGCGATGGCAGCCGGATGTCCGAAGTCAGTAAGGACGAGACAGACGCACCGCCAAATCGGTGCGGGCTCCGTACCGAACAATCAAAATGACCGGTCGGTGATAGAGAGTCTTTGGTGCCAGTGATCGACGACGACCGGCAAGGTGATCAGGAAAGGAGAAGTGCTAATGACGTAGATCGGCCCGTGTTGGGCCAGTGATCGACGACGTCGGGAGGAATGGGCAAGACAGAGAGACGTCAGGGGCGTGTTCCCCGGCCAGGGAGCACATGCCCGGTCATTCGGAGGGAATCGAGAAGACAGGTGATGTGGTCCGGGCGTCGACCGGCACCGGACCGGAACGAGTGTTAGCCTACGATAGAACGTAGCAGCGAGCATTACCCGGCGGCAAAACGCCGGACCTGATGCTCCGCCAAAATGGAAGAAGGAGAAAAATGATGAAGAGATTATTGTTTATAGCGTTAGTGTGTGCCTTAGGCGCCTCTACCGCGCTGGCCACCCCGACGTTTGGCGACGGCGGCGTGGGCCTTCAGGGTGTACTGGATGGCATTACCTCTGGGGGGGTGAGCAGTGTTAATGTGCTCACGGACGCGCTTTCCGACACGGCCGACTCATACTGGAAGACGCAAGCATCGGGTACGGCCGCGACGACGCTTATCGTTGAAATCGCACAGTGGGCCGGATCGAATTCTTTTGGAATCTACGATGCGGCGAATCCGGGGAATGCTGTCACCATATTCACGGGTGCAGCAGCTCCGCCGGGCGCGACGGCTTCAGTGAGTATTCTGGCCGGTGGGGGCGTCCTGCTTAACAGTGCTCCCACAGGCGTGACTTTTGCCGGCAACAACTTTGGGTTCTTCCTGGATTCGACCGCACCTCATTTTGACAACGCTGGCAACCAGTGGTTCGGCGGTCTCTGGTACAGCGACACGAGCCTGAACACTGACGGTGCTGATCACATGGGTGCCTATCAGGGCAAGGGTGATACGGTGACGTTGCCCGGCTTTAACCCCGGCACATGGACGGCGAACCACTACGTTCTCGCCTTCGAGGATCTCGACGTTCAACACTGGGGCAATGGGAATGGCATCAATGACGGTCACCCCGAGTGGAGTGATGTCGAGCCGGATTACACCGACTTCGTCGTCATGGTGGAATCCGTGGAACCGGTTCCCGCCCCGGGCGCCATTCTGCTGGGCTGCATCGGGACCGGTCTGGTTGGCTGGCTGCGCAGCCGTCGTTCGTTTGTGTAAGGCTTGGCTGCACGTGGTTTTGAAGACGGTAGCAATACGGTGAATAAGGGCCGGGCGATGCCTGGCGGAATGTGGCTTTCCGGCCCTTTTTCGCTCTTTCCTGATTTCGGCCGTCTGGGTACGTAACACCGGCGGTCGAGTCAGGCAAACCGAGCCAGTGAACAGACAACAACGGTGACTTTCGTATCGGGCAGTGGTCATTTCAATGACTTGAAAGAGGGAGCCAGCTGCGAAGGCCGGCCCCACGGAAGGAGGATCACAAGATGAAAAATATGCTAACGATTTGCGCGATTGCGTTGGTAGTGTTCGGTGCCACAGCTCAGGCGGCCAACACCGAACTGGTTTTGGTCATCGATAGCTCGGGCAGCATTTCGGATGCCGAATGGTCTCTGATGGTGAATGGCTACCACGGTGCACTGACGGATTCTACTGTTCTCCCGACAGACGGCACCGTAAGCCTTGGCGTTGTGCGGTTTGGAACTACTCCGAGCACGATACTTGGCATGACGCTAATTAACTCTGCTGCCGACGCCCTAAACGTGGCCAATACTATCACCGGGATGACTCACGTGAAAAGCGGCAGCACCAACATCAGTGCAGCCATCACGCACGCAGAAACTGTGCTCACTGATGGCTTTGCAGGCAAGCAGATTATTGATGTAACGACGGACGGACTTCACAACCATGGCGCACCATATCCGCTTACTGCCGCGACGGCTGCCGTTGACAGTGGCACTGCCGATGCGGTCAACGTCCTTGGGGTAGGCGCGGGAGCACAGATAAACTTCCACTATCCGAATCCCGGCTCCTTTGGCATGCTTGTTGACAGCTACGACGATTTTGGCGACGCCATCAAGGAGAAGATCAAGACGGAAACTCAGCCGATACCAGCCCCCGGCGCTGTCTTGCTGGGCAGTCTGGGCGCGGGCCTGGTTGGCTGGATGCGTAGAAGGCGATCGTTGGTGTGAGCGGTGGGCCTGCAGTGGTTTTGAAGACGGTAGCGCTATGGTGAATAAGGGCCGGGCGATGCCTGGCGGAATGTGGCTTTCCGGCCCTTTTTCGCTCTTTCCTGATTTCGGTCATCTGGTTACATGACATCGACGGCCAAATCAGGCGAGCTGAGCCAGTGGACAGGCAACATCCTTCGGTCAGGCACGTCGCCGCAGGATCATCGCATAACGAGCTGAGAATTGTCGTGGTGATGCGGCGTCCTCAGGATGTCGCATTTGTGTGAACCGATACGGGCCAGGGCCGGCCGGCGAGGTGGCGCTGGCCCGTTCGTTTGATGCGACCGGAAGGTCGCGCAAGGCAGGTGGGGAAGAAGTCATAGCGTAGGTGCGAGCAGAGGATGTGCCGGCTTCAGGCTGCCCGCGTCGCACTGCGAAAAGGTGGAGGTATATGAAAAGGAGCCTGAGACAAATAGTGACTGTTACGTTACTCGTGGTGGGGGCCTGTCTGGGCCCGCCGCTATGGGCCAACGTCACGTACGATTTCAAGGGCATAACCGCCAACGATCCCAGTGGTCAGGCAGTAGCGGTGGGCGAAAGCGCGTTCTACGTCACGGTCAGTGACCCCGGGGTGACCGAGCGGGTGCTCTTTACATTCGGCGTTCGCACGGGGACCCCCTACATACTGCCCGACGGTACCGAAGATTATTCGTATCTGATCGACGGTGTCTACTTCTACGACGGCGCCCTTCTCAATGAGGGAATCGTGGACTTTATCGACGCCGATGACGGTGTGGGTGGCGATCCCGGCGTTGACTTCGAAAAACCCGCCACGCCGGACCATTTGCCGGGGTACTCACCAGGGCCTCTGTTGAGCGTTATTGCCGATGCCGACGGTGATCCGCCCGTGGGCGGAGTAAAGGGAAACGGCGTTAACGTGGGTGAAACACTCGGCGTGTTGTTTGCGCTTGATCCTGGCAAGACGTATGCCGACGTGATCACCGGGATGAACGCCGGAACGATCGTCGTAGGCATACACACCCAGGGGTTCGGTGAGTACAGCGAGAGCTTCATCCACGTCCCGGCGCCCGGCGCTTTGCTTCTCGGGAGCCTGGGGCTGGGTTTGGTCGGCCAGGCCCGTAGACGGAGAATCCTTTCAGAGCCGCGCCAGAAAGACGTCGCGATGCGGCGTCATCGCGGTGTTACCGTTGTTTGAATGGACCTGGACCAGGGGCGGTCAATAAGGCGGCGCTGGCCCTCTCACTTGACGTGCTGGCGGTTGTGGAAGGCAGATGAAAAGACCGCAAATGTGACGACACACGCGGTACGGTGTGAGTGTGTGATAGAGCAACCCGAGCCAGTGAACGGGACGAAAGGGGAACTGCCAATGATGTAGACCGGTCCCGGTGGGTGAGACAGTGATAGAACCGGGTGATTGCAGTACTTCACTCGGAGAGCGTGCTGGGCGTACGATTCCGTCTTGGCTTTTCGTGCGACGACTTCGTCATGGTGAGGTCGCAATGGGAAGGTGCGCGCCAGCGTTATGTATGAACGTTCAGGGGAGAAGTCATGGGTAGACAATTTGCTTGCGCTTTGATCTTATGTGCCGTTCTGGCAGCGGCCAGTAACGGGAGTATGACATTGAAACTCTATGATAGTTACGGCACGACCGGCGGTGGCGAGTTTCGCGCCATGCCGACGAATGCTTGGCCTTTCCAGCCTGCCAGCCTCGGGGAAGTGGCCGGCCAGTTGGAGGTCTTTTGCGTTGAGAAAAACGAGTACATTAGCTTCAACACCACGTACTATGCCACGGTAAACCCCTACGCCACCGGTGGCGGTGTAGGCGGCCAGGACCTGGATCTGGATGGAGATGCCGTCAAGGATGATGCCGACAGCCTTGATCCCAAGACGGCCTATCTCTACGATCAGTTCATCAGCGGGATTCTGACAGGCTACGATTACGCCAACACAGGTGTTGGACGTGTCGCGTCGGCCAATGCCCTCCAGCACGTGATCTGGTTTATCGAGGACGAGGAAGGCAAAACGTGGACGGACGGCGACAGTTCGTTGAGAGATACACTCTACCAGGATGCCGTAACCAACGCGGGCAGCGGCATCGGTGCGGTACGTATTCTGAATCTCTACGGAAACGCAAATCTCACCGGAAACAAGCAGGATCAACTGGTGAAAATGATCCCGGCGCCCGGCGCTCTGCTGCTCGGCAGTTTGGGCCTGGGGCTGGTCGGCTGGTTCCGCAGTCGCGGGACCCTCGCGTGACGAAGCACGTGCAGTCAAAATGGCCAGTGTGTCAAGCCGAGACGGAACGGCAAAACACGCCGTTCCGCGCCCTGGCTCACGGCGCGTTTGTCGGGTTCGTGTTCCTCTGATCGCGTTGAGGGCGAGATAGCAGATCGTGAAACAACCGGTATTGCCAAGTGAACGGCGTCTCTTCTGCTCTGAAGGGCTCCAGGTACACGTGCGGCTGCCACCGTCCCCCATTTTCCTTCCCGGGCTTGATCTGTCGGCGTCTCTACGCCAGGGTCAGCGCCATGATGCCGTAGGAGACGTTGGCCAGGCCGTGGAGCAGGATGGGCGCCAGGAGCGTACGCGTCCGGACGAAGAGCCAGGCGAAGAGAAGGCCCGGCGCGAACGTGACCAGTGCTGTCGTCTGGCCACGGACGACGACATGGGCCAGTGCGAAACAGCCCGCCGAGGCCAGCATGCCGACGAATTCATGTCTGTGGGAAGGTCCCCATCGGGCATTTCGCAGCAGGCGCATCACATTGGCCTGCACGTAGCCTCGAAAGAAAAGCTCTTCGGCGACGGCGACGTACAGGAATTGATAGAGCAGCCATGTGACCCAGTTGTGCTGGGCGGCGATCACCGGTTTCAGCGGAATCGGCAGACGCATCGAGGTCATCCACCACAACACTAAAAAAATCGCCGGGAAGACGTAGATACACGCGTGGCATACCGTTCCCAGCGACAGCGGGAGATGTTGTCGGTCGAGACCGATGCGGGGAAACTCGTCTCTTCGCAGCCACGTGGGAACCAGTGCCGCACTGACCAGGAGGCTGGGAATGATGAACCAGCGATAGTCTGGACCGCTGGGCCTGTTCAAAAGTCCGAGAAGCGCGATGGTGCCGGCCGTTACCATCATCGTCTCGATCGACAATCTCAGAGGGTGTTTCTCACGCCAGCCGAAGACGGACCCCGGCGGCCCAACGAAGGGCACCGCGGCGGAGGTATCGGGTTGAGCGTACGGATGCCACATGGACACGCTATCTCCCGACGATCCTTGCGTGTGAATGTTCCATGTGTCCTGGTCTGCCCGAAATGACCATTGCCGAAACTCCTGTCCTTAATTCTCCGGGTGATATGGCGTCCGTTCTGTCGCAACGGCCGGGCACGCAGGTACTGCCGCGCAGACCGCACGCCGCTGAAATCCGTTCTTTCTCCTGGAATCTCCTGCACCGATGGGAATCCTACCTCCATGTCCTCGTAAATCTTACAAACCGCCAAGCAAAAGGCAAGACCCTTCCGCCGGAAGTGGCGCAAAAAGGAGGCTTGGGCTACATGGGGGCTTCTGGCGAAGGCCTCTGGTCGGGCTTTTTCGGCCGTCGGCCCAATATCTCCGGCGACCCCGCTCGCTACGTAGCCCAGGTCCAGATCAGCTCCACCCTCGAACACTCGGCCCGATCCGCAGCCAGCGATCTCGTGGAGATTGTCGATAGGGCCATGCGTTGCCTGAGCGGGGTTTCGCGTGTTGCGCTTCTCGTCGGGGAGGGTCTATATAGATGAAGATGGCGGCTCTTCCGGCAAATGAAGAGTCCTGGGAGGCCGGGAAGGGGGATTCGGGGGCGTCGGATGGATGGGCGGAGGGAAATGTGGAAAGAAAGTTCGAGTTTTCGGACGGTCGTGCGTCTGTAGTACTGGTGGCCGTACAGGTGTGCGGCCGTAGTGTGGGTTTTCGGGCGGAAAAGCAGGGGTCTTTTTGAAAGGGACCGACAATGAGACGGGCAGGGAATTCTGTGAGAACGGGCATCATCGTGGCGGCGTTTCTGGCGATGGCGACGGGCGCGTGGGCGGCCGATGCGGCTCGAAAGCGGGTCGACCGGGTGCTGAACCTGGTCCCGGCCGAGAGCCTCTTTTGCGTTCGCATCAACAATCTCGACGGCGCCCTGTCGCAGGCGACGGATTTCCTCACCGGCATCGCGCCCGACGGCTTCAACGCCGGGACCATGGTGACGGCCAAGCTCGGCTCCATGGTGGGCCAGGACCGCATGGAGCAGGTCCGCCGGCGGGGCAACTTCACGATGTTCGGCGTCATGCTGCCGGACGGCGAGGGCAACCAGGGTCCCTTTGCGAATCTTTTCACGGGAATGCTGGTGCCGGTGAAGGACTACGACGCGTTCGTGGGCGGTGACGCCCCGGCCGGACGCGGCGTGGCCGCCATCAGCGTTGACGGCCAGCCCCGGGCGATTGCGATGCAACTCGGACGCTACGCGCTGCTCAGTCAGCCGGGCGCCGAGGACAAGCTCAAGCGAGCCCGGCGCATGCTCCAGGGCGGGAAGGCGAGCCTGGGCTCGGCCTTGAAGCCGGCGGATAAGAAGCTCGCCGCCACCTCACCCATCTGGCTCTACGCGAACGTCGAGAAGGCTTCGGCGATTGTCAAGCCGATGGTGTTCGGCAAGCTCGAACAGATCAAGGCCGAGCTGAAGAAGGCCTCGGAGAAGGAAGACATGCCGATTGTCAATCCGGAAGGGATCATTCGCTTCTATGCGGCCCTGCTGGATATGATTACGAGCGAGACGGCCTGGGTCGCGGTGGGACTGGCGCCGTCGTCGCAGGCGTGCCACGCGACGTTTACGATGAAGGTGGTGCCCGGGACGAAGCTGGCCGGGACCATGGGCGCGGTGCCGCACGCCAGCGCGTACAAGCGGGCACTGGGCAATCTGCACGACGACGCGGTCATCAACCTGGCCGCGGCGATGGACGCCGAAGCCTGGGAGAAGAGCTATCACGTCTTCATCGACCTGATGCCGAAGATGGTCGAGACAGAGGTCACGCAAGCCGAACTGGACGATCTGCGCAAGCTGGTGAGCAAGTTGTTCGGGGCGATGGGCGAGTCGCTGAGTTTCTCCTTCATCCCGGCAGGCAAAGGGCCCGGCATGTTCTCGATGCAGTACGTGTTCGAAGTCGAGGACGGAGCAGCCATGGAAGAGGCGATCCGGGAAGGCCTGAAGGTGACGAACTCGAAGATATACCGGGAGTTCATGGGCAACTTTGGTATGCAGGTCCGCGCCGAGATCAAGTCCGAGACGACGACGTATCGAGGCGTTCGCATCAACTCGGCGAGGCTGGCGTTCGAGACCGAAGACGAAGATTCGCCGCCGGCCCAGATGCTCCAGGCCATGTGGGGCGACGGCTTCGACTATCGCTGGGGCGTCACCGACGGGCACTGCGTCTACGTGATCGGCAAAGACGCCGACAAGTACACGCGCAAACTGATCGACCAGGTCAAGGCCGGCGGCGCCAAGGGCGTCTGCTCGGAGATGAAGGCGGCGCTGGCGTCGATTCCGAACAGCGACAAGGCCGACGCGGTCGGGACGTTCAACTACGTCCGCATGCTCAACGCGACGCTCAGTGCCATGCCGCTGCCCGATGGCAAGAAGCTGGCTCCGCTCAACGCGCCTACCGAAGGCAACGTGGCGTTCGCGGCCTTCAGCCAAGACGACGGATTTACGATCGATCTCATCATGCCGCGCAAGCACCTCATGGAGATCAAGTCCGCGCTGGAGAGCTTCGGCAAGCAGGTAGAACAAATGGAGAAGCAGTAGACGAAAGTGCGGGGTCCTCTCGGTCGGACCGGGAGGAATTCCCGCTGGCTGGGACATTGTCATCCTGAGCCGCAGGCGAAGGATCCGGCCCGAGAATGATGAGTTTCTTTTGTACGCGGGCTGGATCCTTCACTGCGCTGCGCTTCGTTCAGGATGACACGTTTCGCATGAACGAATCCGAATTCGCGTCAGTCGGAGCGGGGCGGCCATTCCATCGTGAACGTGTTGCTCCGGATCGCGGCGGGATCGCAGTCGCCCGCGACGGCCCAGGCGTGAACGATCTTGCCGCCGGCCTGCCGGATCGGTTCGAGCGGAGTAAACGTCCCGGCGACGTCCTGGCCCAGAAGGGGCCGCCCGGATGGACGAGGAAGACCTCGACGCAGCCGCGCGTGCGATACATCAGCAATCCGTCGCTCTGTTTTGGCCATCGGCAGTTGCTCCTTCGGCTGCGCCAGGATAACGGATGGAGCGGCCGGATGGCAAGGAGACCCGCGCGATGACGGGACTGGCCTGCGAACGCGATGGATGGTATAAGACAGGTGCGTCGTCGGTGTAGCCCGGACGGAAGGGCCCGAGACGCGATCCGTTGTTTTATGTTCGTGAGCCCATGCGAATCTCAAGGATGAAGAAGGCCCGGGGGCCGTGGGGCAAGCTGGTGAAGGATTTTCTGCGGCTGGCCCGCGTGGACGATTTGCTCTCCCGGCTGGGTTCGGTGCTGATGCGCAGCAGTCCGAAGGCCACGATGTGGGCGGCCGGCATCGCGCTGTCCGGACGCCTGGCGAGCTACCTCGGATTGCCCGGCTTCACGCGCTGGCAGGCCCTGACGGCGCCCGTCGTGGTCGGCGGCGGTTTCCTCGCACTCGGCGCGGCCCTGCGTTATGTCCCCCGAGCGCTCTCGGGCCGGCTGACGACCGTGGCTGAGGCCAACGATCTGAACCTGATGGAGGACTATCGCAAGTGCCAGGCCGCCGAGCATCTCGACGCGCTGTGGGACAAGGTCTTCTGGTATGAGTCGGAGATTCGCTACGACCGCCAAGAGCGCCGGGCGGAACGCGACCAGATTCGCGCGCTGCGGGGGCAGGTGGAGAGGGAGATTCGCGCGTGGGGCAGCGACATCTTGCAGCCGCTGGGCCTGATCGAGGACAGCGACTTCGACGACGTCGTGACGGCGGTCTTGAGCGAGCGCCCGTTGACCCGCGATTTCGAGAAGTCACGCGAGGGCTTTGTCGTCTCGGCCCTGTACGCGCTGCGGCACAGTCTGCCGCAGTCCAGCGAAGCGTATGACATCGGCTTTCGCCTGAGCCTGTATGAAGACGTCTGCGACGGGGCCTACTTCGACCGCAGCGACATGAAGCTCTCGGAGCAATACGCGGGCCACCAGTTGCTGGCGGACGTGAAAAAGGCGGTGGGGTTCGGGCGCATCGACGGCCTCCGCCAGCTTCCGAAAAGGGTCAGCTCGCAGTTCTGGTTCTTCCTGCTGACGCGCAAGATCGCCACGCGCGCCGGCGCGGCGGTGCGGCAGCTCAGCGAGAAGTACGGCACCGACGCGTTCAACTCCCAGGTGCTCCTGTGGCCGGGCGAGGAGAACGCCGCGTGGTTGGAACGCTGGCCCGGAGCCCGAGAGGATGTGCTGACCCTGCGCAAATGCATCGTCCACGCCGCGCTGGGCCGGGACCGGCAGCGTGCCGAGGAGATGATCGACCGCGCGTTTCTGCCCTGCTTCGTGTTCGCCGCCGAGCTGCGCGCGCGGTATGATCCGCAGTACTGCGACCGGAGCCTGGACTATGTGAGGGAGGACACGGGTGAGCCGGTGAAAAACAACCTGGTGAGCGATCTGGAATCGCTCGCTTTTCGACGGAGTGACGTCGACAACGCGCGGCGATTCGCCGCGCAGGTTGAGCGCGAGCAGACGGCCCTGATGGACTACCTGGACTCGGGGCCGAAGCGCGCCTGGCGGGACGACCGTGTGGCCCTGCGCGCGGTCCGGATCGCCTTCCACACGAACCGCAACGGATTGAAGAGGATGCTTCTGCAGGACAAAGTAACGTCGCGACATGAGGTCGATCGCGAAATCGACGCCGCGGTTGCCGAGGCGTCGGCGTACAGCGACCGGCTCATCGGGCTGCGGCTGCACCACCAGCTCACGCTGTTGCAGCTCTCGGGCTATAAAGACCTGGCCGCCAAACTGGCGTATCCCGCCTGAACGGCTCACGCGTTGCCGGCGGGGGATGTCGCCTTCCCGACGCTTCTTCAATTCAGTTGGACGCAATCCAGAATTTTCTTCCGCAGCCGGAAAACGGTTGACACGAAGCCCTTGAGGTGCTTTATTGAGCAGGGGTTTGGGGGCCGCCTGAAGGCGTCCGAAAGGGGAGAACAATGGTAGTTGTTTGTCCTCACTGCAAGAAGAGACTCAAGGTTAGCACGGAGCTTGCGGGGTCTCATCGCGCGTGTCCGGCGTGCGGGAAGGGGTTCACGATTCCGGCCGTGCCGTCGGGCGCAGGCGGAACGAAATCTGCCCCACACCACAGCGGCACGCCTGCCGCGGTCACTCCCGTTCGTATCCAGTCTGACAACCGGGTCTGTTGTCCGTGGTGCAAGAAGGTCTTTCGCGTTGTCGGCGCTGCGCACCCGGGGCACGCAGAGGAGGCCTTGCAGAAGCCATCCGTCGGGGCAACTGCGTCGGTCCATCCTGCCGGGGCGGCGGTTCCGCCACCGTTGCCCAAACCTGCGGTGGCCGAGAAACCGTCGGTTGCTCCGCCTGCGCCGGAAGCGCAGGGTAAGTCCCTGCCCGCGCCGGCAGCGAGGAAGAAGCTTCCTGCACAGCTCGGCCGTGGATTGCGTCCGGACCAGGTGCAAACCGCCAAGGCCCACGCGCGGAAGTACTCCCCGGCTCTGTTCGCCCTGGTCCTGCTATGCTTTTGCTTTCCTTTTACGCACATCTCCTGCCAGGGTGATCGGGTGGCCACGTTCAGCGGCGTCCAGTTGGTGGTCGGGACGAGGATATCCACGGCCGATATGGAGATGCTGGGACAGAACCCCCGGGCAGCCCAGCAGAGAGTGGGGCGCGAACTGTGGGCGATCCTGGCCTTTTTGAGTGCCGGCGCCGGTCTGGTTGCATTCGCCCTGAAGGATCAGAGGAGATATCTCGGCGGTGCCGCCTGGATCGTGCCCGATCGTCTCGGGCTGCCGCCGGGTCGTGGCGAGCAAGGGACATCCGGCAGCTTCCAACCTCAATCATCCCCGGGTCATCCCGCTGTTGACGACCTCGTACCGCGAAGAGCGCTATGCCTACTGGTCGCTGGTTCCGTACGGCAACGGCTGGATCAGCGACGTGAAAACCGTGGACACGGCCAAGCATGACGGCGCCCGGTTCTGGCTGAACTTCCGCCTGTCCCTGTGACGCGGGTTTCGCTATCTTCCGTCCAAAAGAACTCACAGGTCCCGCGTCGCTGGTCGGGGGCGGTGGTTTCGAGGCACATCTGCTCCAGTTCAGCTTGAATCCGACAAGGGAAGGGTGGCCGTCATCCGACCCGCGCCGGAATCCTCGGCGTCGCCCGCCCACGGGCCGGCGACGCTTTCCGCGTTAGAGCGGTCCGGCTGAATCAACACGTCGGCGCGGTCGGACTCAGGCGTCGTCGCGCGGCTCGTGGGCCTTGCGGCCGTAGACTCGTTCGTAGGCCTGGCAGGCCGGGCAGATTTTGCCCTCCAGTTTCTTGACGAACCAGAAGCACAGCCCCTTTTGCTTTCTCCGGGCCCGTCGGCACATACGACAGTTCAGACATTTCTCGGCAAGCCGGCGGTCTTCGTCGGTGACATTGGCGGTGGCCATCGTCCGATCCTCCCGTCTCTTTCGTGCAGCGCAAGTGACATTCACCCCGTTCGTCACCGGCTGCGCCCGGGCATTGGTTTGTCTTAGAAACGGGATCGGCCGCCCCGGCTCGGGCCGCGACCTCGTCCTCCCGGGCGAGCGCCGGGCCTGCCTCCCCCGCGCGGGCGTCCCTGACCGCGTGGCCGTCTTCCTCCCATGCGGCTTGCCGCGGGCCGACCGCGGCCCTTCTCGACACTGATCTCGCTGCCCTTGAGTTCCTTGCCGTTCATCTCGGCAATCGCCGCGTTGGCCTCGTCCTCGACGGGCATTTCCACGAAGCCAAAACCTCGGGATTCGCCGGTGGTTCCATCCCGTATGATGCGGACATTGGCAACCTCGCCGTGCGCCTGGAACGCCTCGCGCAACTCGTCTTCCGTCGTTTCGAGCGCGAGCTTTCCTACATAGATGTTCATGCCGAGTTCCTTTCAGTAGAGACCCAAAGATCAAGCAGGGCATACCGGCTGGTACGGATCCCTCTGGCATGTACGAAAAACAGGCCGCTTTCAAACGGGATGCCCACCGTCAAACCCATTTGTATACAAGAATATGGGGCTTGGGGAAACTAATTTCGCAGATATTTTGGCTGATCGGGCGGCGCAGGGTCCTTCAGGTCGGGGCCCGGGTCGACGGGGGAAACGAGGCCCGGCGTCACGGCAGGGCTGCTCAGGCGTTCTTTTTCAGGGTCACCTGGGGGCCGCGGAGGTAGAAGGGAGCCAGGGACAGCGGGTCGGCAAAGCGGCCGGCCCGGGCCTTCTGGTGGCCCAGCGCGTGAATCCGGGAGGCGCGCGGACTCCAACAGGCGGGGTCGAGGATGACGGCGCCGGCCCTGCGGAAGGTCTGCTCGTGGTAGAGCAGTCCGTCTCCGAGCAGGCCCAGGGGCCGCTCGCCCGTGAAGCGGGCGATGATCTCCTGGGCCGTCATCAGGCAGTCGGGAAGGATCTTTTGCCAGATATGGCCTTCGGGGGCCGGTATGGCGTATCCTGGAGCCTGCGTCGCCTGCGGGGCGGAGGGGGGCTCTGCGGCGGTCGTGCGCTCGTAGACGGCGGTGTAGAACTGGCCTCGTTTGGCGTCCAGCACCGCAGCGATGCGGTCCGTGTGCGTGGCGGAGCGGGCATTTTGAATCAGGTCCCGCGTTGCTGCGTCCTCGGTATTGGCGGCGATCGCGTCGAGTGAGTCAACGGTGACGATTTTCACGTTATGGGCCAGATGCATGGCTTTGGCCATCGTCACGGCGATTCGCAGGCCGGTGAAGCTGCCCGGGCCGATCGAGATATAGGCGGCGGTGATATTATCGGGCGTGTGCCCGAAACGGTCGAGAAGGCTACCCACGGCGGGGAAGATCTCGGCACTGTGTCTCAGGGGGGCCGTGAAGCTCTGCTCAGCCAGCAATCGCTGGCCCGCCGCCAGTGCCACAGAGCCCACACGACTGGATGTTTCGACCGCTAAAATGAGTGGTTCCGAGGTCATAACGGTACTTTTCCTTATCTGTACGGTCCTTGTTCTCTTTGGGCCTTGCCGGACTTACCGCTTTTGACACTGCCTAATTTGACAGGGGGCTGCGTCGCACTTTGCTCTTGAGCCCTGAAAGGTTAGATTTTATCGGCCAAGGAATCTGAGGGGTAATTTTTCTCTTGCAAAAAATTAGCTATTTTAATAGATTAGACTAACCATTGGGGCTATATCCTTCAAATGGAGGTTTAGTGATAAAGAGCTATTGTAGAACATTTTCCGTACTAGGGGTGATGTTTTTCTAGGCAGGAGGTTAGGTTTTGGACAGGCCAAGTGTTTTCGGTAACGCTCTGCGGGGGGGGTCCGCAGTCACAGTCCTGATATCGGTCTTGCTTATCGCGACGATGTTTGCGCCGGCGACCCCAGCACAGAGCGAGCGAAACGGTGATGACGCCACGATGCGTCATCTGGTTCAGTACCTCATGCGCACCGGGACGGAGCAGTACAACCGCGGGTATTACATCCAGGCGGAAGCGACGTTCCGGATGGCCCAGGGATACGGGGAATACCTCGAGCCTCTGGAGCGGCGCAAGCTCCAGTCGCTGCAGGAGAAGACGAGCCTGGCGGCGGTGGAGCGTAAGCGCGCGCTGGAGGCGAAGGCGACGGGGGAGGATCTGCTCAAGCAAGGCCGGACCGACGCGGCTCGGACGCGCCTGGAGAGCGTTCGGGACAGCGAGTTTCTCACAGAGAAGGAGCGCGCCGAGGTCGCAACGGCGTTGGCGGGTCTGGCCAGGACTGATGTCGCGACGGCCAGTGACAAGCCGGTGGCGTCTACACAGGCGGCGCGCGCCGAGGCCGCGGACGCCGATGCGCTGGAGCAGTACCGCAACACCATCGCCGAGAAGTACTACCAGGGCATGAAGGCGTACCACTCCGGCGACTTCGCGACGGCGGAGAAGGAACTTACCGAGGTCCTGGAGAGTGGGCTGATGCCGGCGGCGATGGCCGAGACGATTCGGGGGTACCTGGCCGATATCCGCAAGGGCGGGCTGAAGCTGGATCGCGCGCAGGCGGTTTCGCCGGCTCCGGAGGCGGGGGCGACGTTTCCGTCGGCCCGCACGACGGCGGTGACCGGCGCGCCGGCGACGTATCCGGCCGAGAAGACCCCGGCCGGCGATGCCCAGACCGAGGCCGAGCGCATCGAGGCGCTGTACAATCGAAGCTGGGAGCTGTACTCCGGCGGGGAGCTGGAAGCGGCGCGACGGGGGTTTGCGGAAGTGGCTGAGAGCGGTTTGTATTCGGCCCCTCCCGGCAAGCGTGCGGAAGACTACATTGCGACCATTGACCGACTGCTGGCGGCACGGCAGGAGGCTCCGGCCCCGGCGCCGGCGCAGCCGAAGCCGGTCGAGGTGGTCCGGCCGCAGCCTGTGCCAATGCAGCCGGCTCCGGTCCAGCCTGCGGCTGTGGAGCCCGCCCAGACCAGTGGCAGCGAGGCGGGGGCCGAGCCGAGCAGTTTCATCGAGGTGATCAACAGGCGCCGAAACATCATCCGCGGCCACGTCGAGGCCGTCGTCAGCGACGCGGTCAACCGCGCCCAGGAACGGATGGCCCAGGGCCAGTTCGACGAAGCCGACGAGGCGGTCAGCAGTGCCCAGGTCGTCGTGGACGACCAGCAGCTTCACCTCGGAGACGAGTTGTACAGGCGCTACGCCGGACAACTGGCGGCCGTCCGGGATCGCGTCGCGCGCGCCCGCGAGGCCCGCGCCAAGCAATTGGCGCAGGAGAAACGCGTGGCCTCGGCTGAGGCGGCCCGCGATTACCGCAGCCAGGCCGAGACCGAGCGGCAGCAGAAGATCGACGAGCTGCTCGAACGCGCCGAGGCGTACCAGAAACAGCAGAGATATGAAGCGGCCCTCGGCCAGGTCGACAGCCTCCTGGCGATCGACCCGCTTCACGATGAGGCTCTGACCCTCAAGCAAACGCTCGAAGACATGGTTTTCTTACGCAACCAATTGAACGTTCGCAAGGAGTTTCGCCGCGAACGTGCCGAGTTGATGGTCGATACGGAGAAGTCGCAGGTTCCCTACTCCAGAGAGATTACCTATCCGCGGAACTGGCGGGAGATCGTGGAGAAGCGCAAGCCCGAGGAGCCGATCGGCCTGGACCCGGAGAACATGCGCGTCTACGAGCAACTTTCACAGACGGTGGATCTGTCGGGCTTGTCTCCCGAGATGCCCTTCAGCGAAGCCATTGAAGTGCTGAAGAATTCGGTGCAGCCTCCGCTGAATATCGTGGTGCTCTGGCGTGACCTGCTGGACAACGCCGATATCGAGCCGAGCGATCCCATCGATATGGACCCTCTGGTCAACGTGGAGCTAGACACGGCGCTAAAGAACCTCCTCAACGCCGTAGCCGGTGGCTTTGCGGAGCTGGACTACGTCGTTGACCGGGGGGTCATCACGGTCGCAACGGTGGAAGGGCTTCCCGAGCGCAGAATGGAAACGCGCGTGTACGACGTCAGCGATCTCGTCGCCGAGCCGGCCAACTACCGCGGCATGGGCATGATGGGTATGATGGGCGGCATGATGGGCGGCATGATGGGCGGCAGCTATGGCGGCGGTATGGGCGGCATGGGCATGGGCGGCATGGGCAGCTATGGCGGCGGCATGATGGGCGGCGCCATGGGCGGCATGGGCATGGGCGGCATGGGCGGCATGATGGGTGGCTACGGTGGCGGCATGGGCATGGGCGGCATGGGCGGCTACGGCGGCGGCATGGGCGGCATGGGCGGCTATGGCGGCGGCATGATGGGCGGCATGGGCGGCATGGGCATGGGCGGCATGGGCGGCTATGGCGGCGGCATGATGGGCGGCATGGGCGGTATGGGCATGATGGGCGGCATGATGGGCGGCGGCGGATACATGGGCCGCTTCATGGCCCAGAGTCTGCGCCAACTGATCCAGGAGAGCATCGACCCGGATAGCTGGTTCGAGCTCAGCGATCTGGGCGAGGGCACGATCATGACCTATCCCACGACGCAGCCCAAGAAGCTGGCTGTGTACCAGACCGCTGAAGTGCACAAGAAGATTGAGGAGTTGCTGGACCAGCTTCGCAAGGCCCTCGGCGAGCAAGTTTCCATCGAGGCCAGATACCTGGTGGTCAGCGAGAACTTCCTCGAAGACATCGGACTGGACCTGGATTTCAGCTACAACATCGGCGGCAAGTGGGGCCTGATGACCTTCAGCCAGGGCTCCTCCGTCGTGGCGGCCCCGACCATCGGCACGGGTATCGCGGGCAATCTGGGTAACATCACCACCGAGAATCCCAGCATGGGCATCATCGGCGGGTACGGGTCGGTCCTGGACGATCTACAGGTGAGCTTCATCTTGCGGGCCACCCAGGCGCGAACCGATTCACGCTCCGTGGCGGCGCCGCGGTTGACCGTGATGAGCGGCGAGTCGGCGACGTTCTCCCTGACAGACATGGTTTCCTACGCCTTGCCGCCCACGCAGACGCAGGGCCTCTTTCAGACCGGCGGCGGCCAGGGCACCGTGGGGCAAACGGGGACGTTCCAAAACGTGAGTTACCTGAACGTCGGCAGCATACTGAGCATCAGCCCGACGATCTCGAAGGACAAGAAGTACGTCTTGTTGAATATCATCACGACACAGACCGACTTGCTGGGCTTCGCCACGCATGAAGTGGCCGACACGGGCACGACCGACGGTACGGACGGCGATGGTGGTGAGCCCAATACCTACCAGGTGCAGGTCCCGGAAACGGAAAGCGCCAACGTGATGACGCGCGTCAGTGTTCCCGATGGCGGGACGTTGCTGCTGGGCGGTCATAAGATTGCCGCGCAAGCGGAGAAAGAGGCGGGGGTCCCGGTACTGAGCAAGATCCCGGTCCTGGGCGCTCTGTTCACGAATCGCAGCAAGGTTCGCGATGAGAAGGTCCTGCTGATCCTGGTCAAGCCAACGATCATTCTCCAGAACGAGAAGGAGCAGGAAGCAATCGCTGCGATGGAAGAGAGCACGGACGACTATCGCCTGCAGTACTGACCGGTTTTTTCCTTGCGATTGCGGTGATGTGACACGCGAGGGGTTCCCTTAGACAGACATGGTACGGATTCAGACATCTGGAAACGGAAGTGGACACATGAAAGAGCACATTCAGGAGCGACCTGGCACCTGGCGGTTACTAATAAGCTCGGCGTTGATTCTCTGCGCCTCAGTCGGCCTGGTGACAGCCAATGACCTGTCGTTTTCACTGTCGGACGCGATCGGCTACGACGGCACGAGCCCGGAGGAGCAAGGGACGTTGCTCGTTCGTTTCGTAGACACAGACGGTCCGCCCGCAACGTGTCCCGACCTGGTTGGCCCCCGGACTGCGCGCTCGGTGCGCGAGCGGATCGCCGGGACCATCATGGAGGGGGCGTCGATCGAGCAGGAATACGACGGCCTGGTGCAAGGCCTGACCCGCGTGCGGCTGCCGAAAGGGCGGTCGGTGGTGGACGCCCTGGCCGAGTTCGGCGCCTGCGAAGACGTCCTGTATGCGGAACCCAACTACAAATACTCGCTGTGCCGCACGCCCAACGACCCGCAGTACGTCGATCAGTGGGCGCTGAACAACACGGGCCAGACGGGGGGCCGCGAAGACGCGGACATCGACGCGCCCGAGGCCTGGGACATCCAGACCGGCGACCGGAGCATCATCGTCGCCATCCTGGACACCGGTATCGACACGACCCACCCGGAACTGGTGATCAATCTCTGGATGAACAACGCCGAGATGTTCGGCGAGCCGGACGTCGATGACGACGGCAACGGTTACGCCGACGATTTTTACGGCTACGATTTCGTCAACGACGTTCCGGACCCGGTGGACGACGTTTATCACGGGACGCACGTGGCCGGCATCATCGGCGCTTTTACCAACAACATGATGGGTATCGCCGGTGTTTGCTGGAACGTCACGCTGATGCCGTTGAAGGTGGCCGACGCCGACGGCGTGAATCTGGATGCGGCCGTGGCGGCCATCGAGTACGCCGTCAAGTCCGGCGCCAAGATCATCAACGCCTCGTGGGCCAGCGAGGAATACAGCGAGAGTTTGAAAAACGCAATCGAGGCGGCCGGCGAGCAGGGCGTCCTGTTCGTGGCAGCGGCCGGCAACGGCTCGGGCAACATCGACAATTCCCGCGTGTATCCGGCCTGCTACGACGCCTACAACATCATTTCTGTCCTGGCGACCGACAGCGAGGACCGGCTCTCCTGGTCATCGAATTACGGGCGAGCTTCGGTGGACCTGGGCGAGCCGGGCGAAGAGGTGCTCAGCACGTTGCCGATGGAGGCGACGGGCCCCATGACCGAAGCGGGCCTGCCGACGGAATACGGTACGATCAGCGGGACTTCGGTGGCCGGGCCTCACGTGGCCGGCGCCGCTGCGTTGCTGTGGTCGGAATTTCCGCCCCTTTCGTACTACCACGTCAAGCACGCCCTGATGCAGACGACGGACAAGGTGCTGGGCGGCCTGTGCCTGTCGCAGGGACGCCTGAACATGGCCCGGGCCCTGCAGGCGATACCGCAGGGACAGCCGGGGCGGGTGCTGAACACGCGCGACGACCCAGCCGATTCGGCCAGCTTCTACTTCTCCATCCAGGCGGCGATCGATGACGCCAACGACGGCGACGTCATCATTGTCGAGGGCGGACCCGAGAACAACACGATCTACCTGGAACGCATCGATTTCAAGGGCAAGGCCATCACCCTGCGCAGCGGCAGTGTCACCGATCCGAACGATGAGACCGTCTACCCGGACACCACCTTCATTTTGGGGCTGGCCGAGGAAGGGTCGCTCGTGACATTTGTCAACGCCGAAGGTCCCGATACGGTCCTGAAAGGCTTCACCATCGGCTGGGGCGTGGCCCGGTACGGCGCCGGCATTCGCTGCGAAAACGCCTCGCCCACGATCAGCTATTGCATCATCAGCAACAACCAGGCCAGCAAGTTCGGAGGCGGCATCGACTGCTTCGGAGGCTCGCCGGAAATCACGAATTGCGTCATCAGCGACAACCGTGCCTTCGGGGCCGACGCCGCCGGTGGCGGCATCAATATCGAGGACGGTTCGCCGGTCATTACCAACTGCATTATTCGCAATAATTCATCCACGAATATCGGCGGGGGTCTGGCCTGCTACAACCAGGCGGCCCCGAAGCTGTTCAACTGTTTCATCACGAACAACGCGGCGGTGGCCGGCAGCGGGCAAATCGACGTGGACGCTTCTTCGCCCACGATCACTAACTGCACGATTGTCGTTTCGCCGAGCAATCCCGCCCGGGACGGCGGCATCGCCTGCTTCGGCGGCGCCGAGCCGACGATCACCAACTGTATTCTCTGGGGCAACGGCGACGACCTGTACAACTGCTCGGCGACGTACTCCTGCATCGAAGATATCGACGACGCCGGCGAGGGCGTTACGCACGACGATCCGCAGTTCACGCGCGGGCCTCGCGGCGTATACTACCTCAGCCAGATCGAAGCGGGGCAGTTGAGTGGCAGCCCGTGCGTCGATGCCGGCGATCCCAATACCGACCCCAATTTCGTCGCGTTCCTGGGCAACATGACCACGCGCACCGACGGCGTCGTGGATCTGGGCGTCGTGGATCTGGGAGCCCATTTCGGTGCCGCGCCGGCGCAGATGTTCCCGCTCAACGTGGCCGTCGTGAACGCCAGGATGCAGCCCATCGATCCGAACGAGGCGGGCGGGTACGTCGATCCGAACGGCGGGTCCTTCCGCGAGTTCGAGGTCGTGCACCTGACGGCCTATCCGAAGGAAGGCTACCGCATCAAGCGCTGGATCGGCACGCCGGACGACTCGAGCCTCGATCCCAACGTCAGCTTCACGATGTTTGGCCCGACCGACATCATGATCGAGTTTGAGAAGATCCCGAGCTACACCCTCGAAACGAGCGTCAAGGGCGCCCACCGCAGCACCGACGAGGAGGAAATCCCGACGCTGACACCGTATCATCCCAGAGGGGCCTTGTACCCGGACGGGACGGTCGTGCAGTTGGTGGCTCTGCCGCCCGAGGGGTACATCGTGGACAAGTGGGAGGGGACCGACGACGACGGTTCCTGGGCCAACACCAACACGGTGACGATCGATTCCAACAAGGTGGTCACCGTGAGCTTCCGCATGCCACAGGAATTCCGTGTGCCGGGACAGTATCCCACCATCGCAGAGGCGATGGCGGCGGCCGCCGATCATGGCGACAAGGTCATCGTCGGCGCCGGTGTGTACAGAACCACCGGTCTCGATTTTGACGGCAAGGCGCTGACCGTGGCCAGCGAGCGTCCGGACGATCCCTGCTGCGTGGCGGAAACGATCATTGACTGTGACATTGACGGCGACGACGAAGGCGACGGACGCGCCTTTATCCTCCAAAGTGGCGAAGGCCAGGATTCCGTGATCGACGGCTTTACGATCCGCAACGGCTGGGCCGTGGCCGATCCGAACACACCCGAGGATGGGGGCGGCACCGGTGCCCCGGGCACCGATGCCTTCGGTGGCGCCATCGCCTGTTTCAACGGCAGCAGCCCGACGTTGTCGCATTTGATTATCCAGAACTGCCGCGCTCAGGGCAAGGTTGGTGAGGACGGCAGCTTCGTGTACGATCCGTTCCCGGCCCCGCCGGCGCCTGCCGACCCCGATCCTCCGCTCGATCCGTTGGATCCTCCCAGGCCGCCTGACCCGAACGATCCGAACGCGCCGGCGGACCCGAATGCCGGTGTCGCCGGCGAGGCCGGTGAGGACGGAGCGGCCGGTGCCGACGGCGCCGACGGTGCGCCCGGGGCCGATGGCTACAACGGCGGTCGAGGGGGCCACGGTTATGGAGGCGCCCTCTACTTCGACGCCAACAGTGCGCCGATTATCTGGAACGTTGTGATTGAAAACTCCCGCGCCCTGGGCGGCAACGGCGGTTTTGGCGGCACCGGCCAGGACGGCGGCGACGGTGCCGACGGGCAGAACGGTCAGGACGGCCAGGCCGGTCAGGATGGCGGTGAGGGAATCGATGATGGCCCGCAGGGCGCCGGTGGAAACGGCGGCGCCGGCGGCGATGGCGGTAATGGCGGCGCCGGTGGTGCCGGTGGTCGCGGCGGTGACGGCGGCGATGCCGGCGAAGCCCTCGGTGGCGCCATGTACTTCGGACCGGGCTGTAAGCCGATCATCCGGTTCTGCCGAATCGTCGATTCGTCCGTGAAGCAGGGTATCGGTGCGCCCGGCGGCGCCGGCGGCGCCGGCGGCAGCGGTGGCAACGCCGGTGTCGGTGGAGTCGGCGGCGAAGGCGGCGAGGGTGAGCCGGCCGGCGAAGCCGGGGCGGACGGCGCCGAGGGCGTCGGTGGCAACGGCGGTCCGGGCGGTGCCGGCGGCAGCATGGGCAGAAACGGCGATCGCGCCTGGGGTGGCGCCATCTACTTCGGCGAAGGGTGCCAGGTCAAAATGTCCGATACGGTCATCAGCTACAGCTCGGCGGTGTCGGAAGACGTGAATGCGGTTGCGTACGAAGGCGGTGCCGGCGGTAACGGCGGCGCCGGTGGCAGTCCTGGTGGAATCGGCGGCGATGGCGGTGCCGGCGGCGACGGTAACCCGGTCGGTCCGGCGGGCAACCCCGGTGCGGCCGGCACCGACGGCGGCGACGGCAACCCGGGCGAGGCCGGCGGCACCGACAGCAGCATCACCACCGGCTTCGGCGGCGCGATCTACTACGACCGCGGCTGCGTCGTGGAGCTGACCGATTGCTCCATCGGCTCGAGCAGCATCGACGGCGAGAGCGGCGGCGGCGAACATTACGCCGAAGGCTGCAAGGCCACGCTGTTGCGTTGCACGATCTCCAACAATACGTCCGCCATGAACGGCGGCGGCCAGTCCTTCGAGCCTTCCTGCTCGCTGACGGCCACGCAGTGCTCCTATCTGAGCAACGTCGCGACGCTCGACGGCGGCGGTCTCTACGTCCCGTTCAATTGCGTCGTCGATATCAATGACTCGACGTTCCAGGACAACCAGGCTCTCACGGCCCGGATCAGTTCCGGCGGCGCGATCTATGGCGGCGGCGTCTGGAGCGACACCCTGGGAGACTGGTACAACGGCGGCTCACTGCACGTGCGCGGAACCGACCTGCTGAATAACCGCGCGGCCTTTGGCGGCAGCATGTACTGGTACGGCCTGGACGCCGACGTCAGCATCTTCGACTGCGTCATTCGCAACAACCAGGCCGAACACGGCGGCGGACTCTACTGGAGCGGTGGCGACGCCGAGGTCGTCCAGTGCAGCATCCGCGACAATATCGCCACCGGGCCCGCCACCACGGTGGATGTCCCGGCCCCGATGCCGGATCCGAACGATCCGAACACGTGGCCCGATTCGAGCACGTGGCCCGATCCCAACGATCCGAATTCCATGTTCGACCCGAACAACGCGTGGACGCCCCCGGCGCTACAGGTGCAAGAGAGCACGATATGCGGCAGCGGCGGCGGTCTGCTCTCCTGGGATGCGGATTCCCTCATCCAGGATTGTATCATCGGCGGCAATACCTCTTTCGGCGGTGGCGGTGGCGTCTACCTCGGCGGCACGTCCTACCCGGTTCTGAAGAACTGTCTGGTCAAGGACAACACGGCCTTCATCGACGGCGGCGGTATCGCCACCTACTGGGACGCCGTGCCCACCATCACGAACTGTACGATCGTGGACAACCAGGCCTACGATCCCAACGAGCCCAATCGCGGCAAGGGTGGGGGGCTCTCCTGCACCGACGACAGCAAAACGACGCTGATCAACAGTATCGTTGGAAACAACCAGGGCCAGCAGGGCAGCCAGATCGCCATCGGCAGCGAAAGCGACATTCGCTACGCCCAGTACCCGTCGACCCTGACGGTCTCGTACAGCGCCATTGAAGGCGGCCAGGGCGGCATCCACGTCGAGCCCGGACGCGTCCTCAACTGGCTCAACGGCAACATTCAGGACGACCCGCTCTTTACCGAGTCGTACTTCCTCAGTCAGATCGCCGCCGGCCAGCCGGCGGACAGCCCCTGCGTCGACGCCGGCAGTGCGTCGGCCCTGACGCTCGGTCTGGATACGTACACGACCCGCACGGACGACGTCCCCGACGCCGGCACCGTGGACATGGGCTTCCACTACATCGGCCTGGGCCGGTTCCACCTGACCGTCAACACCATCGGCAACGGTACGGTCACACCCAGCGACGTGTGGTTCTACGAGTTCCAGCCCGTCACGCTGGTGGCGCAGCCCGCCGAGGGCTATCGCGTCAGGCAGTGGATCGGGACCGATGACGACGATCCCTCGTGGAACAAGAACCGGGTAACCGTCGCGTTCGACGGCTCGGCGACAGTCACGGTGGAGTTCGAGCGGGACATCACGAACAACCTGATGGTGCCGGATCAGTATCCGACGATCGAAGCGGCGGTCGCGGCCGCCGGTCCCGGTGGAAACAACATCGTCGTCCGTCAGGGCGTTCACTCCGTGAGTGCCTCGAGCGGCATCGATTTCCAGGGCAAGATCATTACGCTCACCTCTATGGATCCGAACGATCCCAACGTGGTGGCCAATACGATCATCGAGTGTAATGCCGACCGCTTTACGCCGCGTCGGGCCTTCCATTTCCACAGTGGCGAGGATCCCAACGTGGTGGTGACCGGCCTGACGATTCGGGGCGGGTACATGCGGGCTCAGAAGGGCCAGGCCGGTCGGTATGGCGTCCTCACGCCCGATCCGTACGAGCGAACCGGTCCGCAGGACAACGACCCGCCGCGCGCCGAGCGCGGCCAACCGGCGACCGGCGACGCCTACGGCGGTGGTATCCTTTGCGAGAACGGCAGTTCGCCGACTTTCCGCAACTGTGTGATCGCCGACTGTACGGTGACCGGCGCCCACGGTGGCGACGGTGCCGACGGTCAAACTGGGGCGCCCAACCCCTGGAGTTACCAGATTCCGGGCGAAGACAACGTCCAGACGACCAACGAGAACCAGTGGGGCGGCCACGGTGAAACCGGCACCGGTACCGGCTTTGGCGGCGGCCTGGCGGCTCGAGACGGCAGCCGGCCCGTGTTGATCGGCTGCACGTTCGAGAACAACACGGCTATGGGCGGTGTCGGTGGCGAAGGCGGCGACGCCGGCAGTCATCCTGGCGGCGTCCAGGGCCATGGCGGCGACGGCGGCAACGGCGTCGGCGACGGTCGCGGTGGCGCGATTTACGTCGACCAATCCAGTGCGCCGGTGGTTAGGAACTGTCGCTTCATCAACAACGTGGCGCGGACGGGTATGGGCGGCACGGGCGGCCTGACCGGCGAGGGCACTGATCTGGCTGCACCGCGAGGACCCGCTGCCGACGGTTCCGACGGCTCGGCCGTATCCACCGGGACCGAGGCGGGCGGCGCGGTCTACTATGCCAGCGGCACCACGGCCGACTACATCGATTCGATCTTCAGCGGAAACGCGGCCCTCCAAGTCTCCGCCGGCTTCGACTTTGGCGGCGCTGGCTTCACGACGGTCGAAGTTGAAACGGATGCACGCGGCGGTGCGCTCTACTCGGAAACGGGCAATACGATCTCGTTGACCGGCTGTCTCTTCGATGACCAGAGAGGCGGCGCGATCTACGTTGAGGGGAGCTCGACGGTTGATGTCAACGATTGCCGGTTCACTGACAACTCGCTTAGCGGCGTGTCAGCCGGGAGTTTCTTCTTCCGTCCCGGCTTCGGTCCCGGCGGCTTTGTCACGCCGAGAGAGTCCGGGGGCGGTGCGATCCACGTGGGACCCAACTGTGCGCAGGTCAACTTCGCGCATACCCGTTTCTTCGGCAACTCGACCGACGACGCCGGTGGCGCGGTCCGTTTGCGCAGCAGTGCGGACTTTGTCCACTGTGTGTTTGGCGGCAACTCGTCGGGCAACAACGGCGGCGCCCTGGATGTCTATCACGACACCGGCGATTCCGCGACTCGAGACGTCCTGGACTTGCGGTTTGCCTATTGCAGCTTCCGAGGCAACCGGGCCAACGTCGGCTTGGACGGCTGGGGCGGTGCGATACGCGCTCAGGATGTCAACGCCGTACTGACGGATTGCGATTTCACGCACAACACCGCCAAGAACGGCGGGGCTTTGTTCACCTCGGCCAGCACCCTGTCCCTGACGGGCTCGCTGATCAGCGGCAACCGGGGCACCGGGGCCAGCCAGATCGACACGGCCGCGGGCTTCGATACGGTGGGCCGGTTCGGTGTGAGCCACAGTATGGATTTGGGTACCGGCACCGACGCCGGCGGTGCTTTGTTCTGTGCCGACTCGGCGGTGACCATCGCCGATTGTACGCTGAGCGATAATGCGATCGAAGGTGTCAACGGCGCCGGCGGCGCCATCGCTTTCCACGGCGGTTTCGTGCCGCACGTGGTCAGGAACTGTTTGATCACCGGCAACTCCGCCAGCAAGTACGGCGGCGCCGTCTCCTGCGACGCCCACGCGACGCCGACGCTCCAGAACTGTACGTTCGTGGCCAACACGGCCGGCGCCCTGGGCGGCGCCACGTACTGCGATTGGAGCTCGGACATCACGATCCTGAACTCCATCTTCCAGAACAACAGCAATCGCGCTATCGGTCTGGTCGACAGCGACGCGCAGACCGCCATCACGCACTGCCTGTTTGACGGCAATGCCCAGGGGGACTACGGCGTGCTTGACAGCGCGACCGATGAAATCAGTCAGCTCGCCGGCCCGGAGGTCGATGCGACGAATCTCAGCGGCAGTGCGCAGTTTGCGACCGGACCGTTCGGTGCCTACTATCTCGGTCAGACCGCCGCGGGCCAGCCGGCCGACAGCCCCGCGCTGGATGCCGGTTTGGGTGCGGCGGCCGACTACGGCCTCGACACCTACACCACGCGTACGGACAACGGCCTGGACGAGGCCGGTGTGGATCTCGGTTATCATTATCCCGATCCAAACACCTTGGCGCAGTATCAACTCACCGCCGAGGTGCTCGGCGAGCACGGCGAGGTGGCGCCCAACAGCGGGATCTACTACGCCGGAACGCCCGTAGACCTGACGGCCACGCCCGACAAGGGGTATCGGGTACGCCAGTGGACCGGTACCAATGATGACGCCACACATGCGGTGGACAACCTCGTCGTGATGTGGTCTGATCGCGACGTGACGGTAGAGTTCGAGCAGCCCCGGACCATCAAGGTCGGCACCGACCCGAACTATACGTCCATCATGCGCGCCATCGACGAGGCGGTCGACGGCGACGTCGTCATGTTGCCCACGGGTGTCATAAGTCCGCCTTACAATGCGTTCCCGCATCCGGTGATTACCGTCGACAAGGCCATCACGCTGACCAGCGAGAACCCCGACGATCCCGACGTGGTGGCGGGCACCGTTATCCATTATGTGATTCTCGACATCGCTACGCTGGATTCGGAAGCCGTCATTGACGGACTCACGGTCTACGCCAGTCGCATGCACATCACCGGTTGCTCGCCGACGGTGCGCAACTGTGTCTTCAAAGAGTGCCATTGGTTCGGCATCGATGGTCGAGACGGCGATGCGATTCCCCAGCCGCCGCACGATGGTGAGGATGGGGCGAGCGTCCCGGGCGGCGCCATGACGATTGTCAATGGCTCTCCCACGATTCAGAACTGCACGTTTGACAACTGCTCGGCCGAGGGGGGGGACGGCGGAAACGGTTCCAATGCCCCTGGCGTTGGGCGTGACGGTGGATGGGCCGGCGGCGCCTACGGCGGCGCCGTCTATTGTGGTTTCAACAGTAATCCCACCTTCACCGATTGTGCGTTCCTGGACTGCGTCGCCAGTGGCGGTAACGGCGGAAACGGCGGCGATGCGACGGGAATCGTCATACATGGCGGACGTGCCGGCAACTTTGTGTTCTCTCCGTCCGAAGAGGCCGCGTTCGAGTGGTATTGGTGGGACGGCTGGGAATGGGGCTGGTACGACAGCGCCGGCCTGCCCATGTTCGGTGGCGGACACTACAAGGACTACTGGAAGTACAGCGGGTACGGCGGCGCCGTGTACTGTGAGAATGAGAGCTCACCGAAGTTCCTGCGGTGTACGTTTACCAACACCCGTACGCATGGGGGCATCACCGGCGTGGGCGGCACCCCGTTCGAGACGCTGGAGCCGACGTTGCCAATCAACATCGAGAACTTCGGCGGCGCGCTGTATGCTTCCTACGGTTGCAATCCCGAATTAGTGGACTGTACGTTCACCAACTGCTTCGCGGACCTGCAGCTCGATCCGAACACGCTGCCCGATCCGAACGGAGTGATCGACCCGGACAACCCGCAGCGCTTCTTCACGATGCCGGACGACATCTACCTCAGCTACGGCGGCGCCCTGGCCTTTGAGGACGATTGTTCCCCGAAGATGGTCAACTGCAAGATCACCAACTGCGAAGCCACCAACGGTGGCGCCATCTGGTGGTCTGACTCGAAGCTGGAGATCGTCGACAGCACGATCACGGACAACCACGCCTACAACGGCGCGGGCCTCTATTCGGTCGAGGCGACCGGTACGATCACCAACACCACGGTGGCGCGAAACCTCGCCTTCGTGGACCCGAGCGACCCGAACGGGCCGCTCGCTCTGGACGGCTCGATCTACCCGTTCATCGATCGGCCTCCGGTAATCGATCCGAACGCCGATCCCAACGCACCTCAGACGCCGGGTCCGGGTGATGAGCCCGAAGACGATGTGCCGCCCGGAGTGGAACTCGGCACGATCTTCAGCCACGGCGGCGGCTACTACTGCTTCGCCTCGGTGGTCGATATCAAGGACAGTGTGTTCACGCAGAACGAGGCCAACGGCTCCGGCGGCGGCATCTTCTACAGCGGCAGCGATATGGACCTCCCGTTTGCGCCGTCGCTGCACAACACGCTGGTGACGAAGAACGTCTCGGCCCGGGACGGCGGCGGTATCTCGGCCACCTGGTTTGCCGAGCCGACGATTTCGAGCTGTACGATTGCCGACAACAAGGTCACCGGCGCCCTGGGCGACGGGGCCGGGTATGGCGGCGGTCTCTACGTGGCCTACGAGAGCAACGCCATCGTGCGGGATTCGATCATCTGGGGCAACCTCAGCGTGGACGGCTCCCAGATCGCCGTGGGCACGTGGGACGAGTATCAGCCCCGGCCCTCGACGATAACGATCAGCAACACGGATATCGGGCCGCGTTTCGATCCGAATCAGCTCGGTCCCATCGGGTTGATTGCGGCCGAAGGCGTCGACGACGAGCCGCCGGTGGGCCCGATCCCCGACGACGGTGACGTGTACACCGATCGCGCCGAGATCTTCAAGGGCTTCACCGAGGGGCAGGACAAGGTCAAGGTGATCGTGACGCTCGCCGAGCCGACCAGCCTGAAGGCATCGACCGACTGGGACAGCCCCGATTCGGTCGAGCTGTATCGCAAGAACATCACCGCCCGCCGGGCGTCCGTGCTCGAATCGCTGCAGCCGGGCGACTTCGTCGAGCGCTATACCTTTGAAAACGTGGCGGCCTTCTCCGGCGAGGTCACTCGCGCCGGGTTGGAGAAAATGGCGAGCCACCCGCTCGTCCGCCATATCGAGCCGGTCCGCTACGTGCAGCCGGCGCTGGCCCAGGCGTTGTCCGTCGGCAATGCCAAGGAGGTCCGGCACATCTACAGCGGCCAGGGCGTTTCCATCGCCATCGTGGACTCCGGCATCGACTATACGCATCCGATGCTCGGCGGGGGCGGTTTCCCCAACACGAAGGTGATTGGCGGTTTCGACGTGGGCGGTGGCGACTTCGATCCCATGCCGACGAATCCGCACGGGACCGCCTGTGCGGGCATCGCCGGCGGCAGTCTGGCGACGGTCGGCGACTACATCGGCGGCGTGGCCTACGGCTCCAAGCTCTACGCCCTTAAGCTTACGACCGATGACGAGATGTGGCCGACCGATGCGGGCCTGCGGGCCTGGGACTGGTGCATCACGCATCGCAACGACGACCTGCAGAATCCGATCAAGGTCATCAGCAACAGTTGGGGCATCGGCTTCCCGTTCGATGATACGATGATGGCCGACGAATTCTCGCCGGGCGCTACCGCGGTGGCGCGCATGGCGACGGATCTGGGCATCACGATCCTGGCGGCCTCGGGCAACGACGGATTCCCCGGATGGGGAATCGAGTGGCCCGCTGCCATGTCGGATGTGATTTCCGTCGGCGCTTTGTACGACACGACGAGCGCCGTGACGAACTACTCCAACGCCGGTGATCTGCTGGACATTCTGGCGCCGGCGGACCCGGTCTATACCGCCGACATCGTCGGTTTCTTCGGGTACACGGCCGGCGACTACTTCCCGTATTTCAACGGGACCTCGTCGGCGTGTCCGTTTGCGGCCGGCTGCGTGGCTTCGATTCAGAATGCGGCCCGGCAGCGGATCGGCCGGTTCCTGAGCCCGGCGGAAGTCAAGGAACTCCTGATCCGGACGGGTGATCCCATCACCGATACGAAGGTGGATCTCACCAAGCCGCGCGTCAATCTCGGTGCGGCGGTGATGAGTCCGTTCGGTCCGCCCATCTACCTGAGTCAGAACAGCGTCCTGAACGGCTGGGTCGCGCCCGAGTCGGACAACTACGACGCTTGGCAGCCGGCCTGGTGGGGCGCCGACGTCAACGTCCTGGAAGTGGACCCGCTCTTTGTCTCGGGGTATCTGCTCAGCCAGATTGCCGCCGGACAGGACGTGGACAGCCCAGTGCTCGACGCCGGCAGCGTGGACGCCAACGATCCGGTGTACGGCTTCGATCCGGACACCTACACGACCCGCACCGACGGTGTCGGCGACGTCAACATCCTGGACCTGGGCTATCACTATCCCATCGAGTCCCTCTCCGAGCTGACCGTCGCGGTCGTTGACGTGGAAGGCGATGTCCTGACCGACCCGAATCTGATCCACGGCTACGTGGACCCGAACAGCGGGCTCTATACGGACGGGGCCGTGATCGATCTGATCGCGCATCCCGATCCGAACTGGCGCGTCGCCGAGTGGTCCGGGACGGACGACGATGATCGGGTCGATCCGAACAACACCGTGACGATGGCGGGCGACCGGTACGTCACGGTGCGGTTCGAGGAGATCCCGAAGCACGCACTGACCGTGGTCGCGATCGGTCCCGGCGTGGTCGAGCCCAATCAAGGCATGTACAACGAGGCCGAGGTGGTCACGCTGGTGGCCACGCCCGAGGAAGGATATCGCGTCAGACGCTGGATCGGCGCCGACGTGGCTCCAGGGTGGAACCAGAATACGAATACGGTCACCATCGGCGCCGTCGATGCCGTGGTCACGGTGGAATTCGAAGAAGCCCGGACGCGAAACATCCTGGTGCCGAAGGAATACGAGACGATTGAAGAGGCCGTGGCGGCCGCCAGTCCCGGCGACACCAACATCATTATCAGCGAAGGTGTCTACACCGTGACCAGTCCCATGGGCATCGACCTGCAGGGCAAGCGCATCCGGATCATGTCGACCGATCCGAACGATCCCAACATTGTGGCGCAGACGATTATCGACTGCGGCGGCGACCGCCTGACGCCGCGGCGCGCGTTCCACTTCCACAGTGGCGAGCCGCGCGATTGCATCGTTACCGGTCTGACCATTCGCAACGCCTACTGGGCGGGCGCCATTGGCGGCATCGAGCCCAACGCGGTCTGGGGTATGATGGTCCCCGATGACCCGAATGACCTTGCTAATACGTTCTTCTACATGGCCGACGGCGCCGATGCCAACGGCGTCGGTTACGGCGGCGCGATCCTGTGCGAAAACGCCAGCTCGCCGACCATCAGCAAGTGCGTGATCGAGGACTGCACGGTCGTCGGCGCCCAGGGCGGCGACGGTCTCAGCGGCATGATGGTCGCCGGCGATACCGACGGCGATTGGGGCGGCGATGGTGGCGACGGCCGCGGAACCGGCTACGGCGGCGCCATCGCATGTCTGGGCGGCAGCCAGCCTCTTGTGTCGAAATGTACCATCCGCAATTGCACGGCCCGCGGCGGCATGGGCGGCAACGGCGGTAACGGCAGCGAACGTCTCGACGGCGGCGGCAACGAAAGCTGGGGCGGCGACGGCGGCAACGCCATCGGCGACGGACGCGGCGGCGCCGTCTACTGCGCCGAAGACAGCAACGCGGTCTTCGAGAGCTGCCGGTTCGTGAACAACTCCGCCACGACGGGATTGCCCGGTACGGGCGGTCGTCGCGGCGGCGGTGCCGCACTCGATCCGCCCGCTTTCAACGGCTCCAGCGGAACGACCCTGAGCGAAGGAACGGTCTGGGGCGGTGCCGTGTACCAGGAAGGCGCCAGCCCGACGTTCGTCGATTGTACGTTCATCAACAACAAGGCCTACGAGTCGTACGCCTATTCCTTCTTCAGCGGACTCTACATCGAGGACCTGGAGACCGAGGAGATCGTGATCTACTCCCTCGGCGGTGCGCTCTACGCCGCAGAGGGCACGACCGTCGCGCCCGAGCGATGCACCTTCACCGGCAACATGAACAGTGCGATCTACGTCCCGGGCAAGTCGGTCATTGACATCAACGAGTGCTCGTTCAGCAAGAACGAAACCAGTTCGGAAAACTCCGAGTTCCGTTCGTATAACCAGTTCATCTTCCTGGACGGAGAAATCATCGATACCTTCGATCCGAATGAGGTGTTCGATTACTCGGGCGGCGCGTTGTACGTCGGTCCGTCCTGTCCGAGTGTGACTCTGCGCAACAGCCAGTTCTACAGCAACAAGGCTTCGATGCAGGGCGGTGCCGTTCGCCTGATGAGCGACGCCAACATGGTGGGCTGCTCCTTCTCCGGCAACAAGGCCGAGGAGGACGGCGGCGCCATCGAGGCGTACTACTCCACCGGCGATCCGCAGAACCCGCTGAAGCTCCAGTTGCATCTGGATTCCTGCACCTTCGGCGGCAACCAGGCGCACGAGGGCAAGTACGGCCAGGGCGGCGCTCTGCACTTCGTGGACTTCAACGCGGTGCTGACCGACTGTTACTTCCTGGGCAACAAGGCCAAGAACGGCGGCGCCATGTTCCTCACCGCCGGTACCCTTACCCTCAAGGGTGGCGGAGTCGTTGGAAACACCGCTCTCGGCGGCAGCGGTCTTGACACGCGCATCGAGTCGCAAGAAGACCTCTTCGAGGATATCTTCGATGTCTACGACTACACCTCGATTTTCGACATTTACTTCCGCAGCGGCTCCGGTCTCGGGGCGGCCCTCGATACGGATGCGGTCGTCGACGTCGGCGGCGGTATCGTCTGTGCGGCCACCGACGCCGATATTGCCAACTGTACCTTCATGGACAACCGGGCCGAAGGGGTCAAAGGCGCCGGCGGCGCGTTGAGTTTCTATGGCGGCTTCGTCGGTCACACCGTCAAGAACTGCCTGTTCAAGGGCAACTGGGCCGAGCGCGAGGGCGGTGCCATTGCGTGCGGTTTGTTCGCGACGCCGGTCGTGACCAACAGCACCTTCGTCGAGAATACCGCTGAAAGACTCGGCGGGGCCATCTTCTGCGACTGGGATTCCGACGTCACGGTCGCCGACAGCATCTTCCAGGCGAACGAGAAGTACGCTATCGGCGAGGAGAACTTCGCCAACTCCACGGTGGAGCACTGCCTGTTCCACGAGAATTTACCGGCCGATTTTGCCGTGGCTGACACCGAAACGCAGGAGATCAACACCTTGGCCGGGGCCGATCTGGACGTGACCAATATCGAAGGCGATCCGCTCTTCGTCAAAGGCACGCTCGGTGACTTCTATCTGAGCCAGACTGAGGCCGGCGAGCCGGAGAACAGTCCGGCGCTCGATGCCGGCAGCGGCTTCGCCGAGGATCTCTCCCTGGCCCTGCGGACGACGCGGACCGACGGGATTGACGATTCCGGCGTCGTGGACCTTGGATTCCATTATGTGGATCACACCGGGTTGCCGAAGTATACGCTGACGACCGAGGTCGTCGGTGGTCGCGGCACGGTGGGCCCGACGCTCGGGCAGTACTATGCGGGGACCGCCGTACCGGTCGTGGCCACGCCCGACTCCGGGTGGCGCATTGCCCAATGGGCCGGTACCACCGACGACGCCTCGAAATCGACGAAGAATCTCGTCATCATGGGGCCGGACCGGCACGTCACCGTCGAGTTCGAGCAACCGCGCACGATTTTCGTCTCGGCCGACCCCGGTACAACGACGATACAGCATGCCATCGACCAGGCCGAAGAAGGCGACGTGATCGTCGTCAAGCCCGGATCGTACGAGCCGGCCTCCTGGTACGAATACCCGTGGAACTACATTCGCATCCGCGACAAGAACATTACCTTGATGGGCAGCAAGCCCGACGATCCGAATGCGGTCGCCAGTACGTTCCTGCATCGCTACATCTTCGAGATCGAGAATGTCGGACCTGAGACGGTGATCGAAGGTCTGACGATCGGCGATGTGAACTGGGTGGGGGCCGACGGCTTGGATGGCCCGGACATCAACATCGATCCCGACGGCCAACACGACGGCGAGCCCGGCTCGCCTCTCGCCGGTGGGGCGATGGTCATCTACAACGCCTCACCGACCATTCGAAACTGCGTCTTCCGGGATTGCAGCATCCAGGGTGGTGACGGCGGCGATGGATCGGGCGGCCACGACGGGCATTCCGTCGGATACGACGGCGGCTGGGCCGGCTACGCCTACGGCGGCGCCGTGTACTGCGGATACCAGAGTAGTCCGACCTTTGAGAACTGCAGCTTCACCAACTGCCGGGCCATTGGCGGCAACGGCGGCAACGGCGGCAACGGCCAGAACGCCGCGCAAGGCGGTCGCGGCGGCAACTGGATGCTCTCGGATGCTATCGAGCAGAGCCTCCTGATCTGGTGGGACGGCTGGGAATGGGGTCCCTTCGATGAGGAAGGCAACCTGCGCGAGTACTGGATGAGCGGTCTCGGACAGGCGACCCGCGGCTACTTCGATGACTACTGGAAATACAGTGGCTACGGCGGCGCCGTCTACTGCGAGTACTACAGCTCGCCCAGGTTCATCGATTGTACCTTTACGGACAACCACACGTTCGGTGGCGTCTGCGGCGTCGGCGGCACCACCGATACGATTCCGGACCGGAGCCTGAACATCGAGAACTTCGGCGGCGCCGTGTACATCGGAAACGGCAGCAATCCCGAGTTCATCGGCTGCCTGTTCCAGAACAACACCGCCGATATGAATACCGTGGACGTGCCCGACGACATCTACGTCAGCTACGGCGGCTCCATCGCCTTCGAGGACGACTGTTCGCCGGTCTTCATCGGTTGTACGATCGAGGACAGCAATGCGGCCATCGGCGGCGGCATGTGGTGGTCGAATTCGGCGCCCACCATCATCGACTGTAACGTCGCCGGCAACATGGCCTACCACGGCGGCGGTTTCTACTCCGTTAATTCCGCCGGCATTATCGAGGACACGATCGTCCAGCGCAACCTGGCGCTCCTCTCCAACATCGACCCGAACCTGCTGGGCGACCCGAATGCTCCGTCCGCCGGTGTCATGGGCTGGGGCGGTGGCTATGCCGCGATCACTTCGCCGGTCGAGATCGTCGGCAGCACGTTCGCCGACAACCGGGCTCTGTCCTCCGGTGGCGGTCTGTATCTCGCCGGGTCCGACGAGGACGTCAATGTCGCTCCGACGTTGCACAACTGTCTGATCGTGGGCAACAGCTCCGGTCGCGACGGCGGCGGCATCTCCACCTGGCTGTCCGAGCCGGTTCTCTCGAACTGCACCATTGCCGACAACGTCGTCGCCGGTCCCAGAAAGGCGGCCTTTGGCGGCGGTATCTTCCTCGGCTACGGCTCGAACGCCTGGATGCAGGACTCCATCGTCTGGGGCAACGAGAGCACCTATCTCGGCTCGCAGATCGCCGTGGCGCACAGCTATGAGTACGGGCCCAGTCCGTCCACGCTGCACCTGACGCACAGTGACGTACAGCCCACGCTCGATCCCAACGAGGCCAACGGCGACCCGCTGGATCTGGTGTTCGTCTTCGACACGACCGACAGCATGACGGATTCTATCGATGCGATCCAGGCCGCGGGTCGGGAGATCGTGGAGGCCGTGGCGGCGAGCCGGCCCGACTACCGCATGGCGGTGGTTGATTTCAAAGACTTCAATGAAGCTACGGGCATCGGCGCGGCCGGGGATTATCCGTTCCGGGTCGTTCTGCCGTTCACCGAGGACCTCAACCGTCTGGTCACCAGCATCAACTCGCTGACCACGCCGGCCGGTTCCGGCGGTGGGGCACCCGAGTCGGTCTATTACGCTCTGACCGAGACCATCGACAGCAACGACCTCGGCGGATGGCGTACGGGCAAGGTGGACCGGATCATCCTGTTGATCGGGGACGAACCGCCGCACCATCCCGAGCCGATTACCGGCTTCACGGCCGTAGACGTGGCCCGAGCCGCAATGCAGCCACCGAGCAAGCGCGTCTTCGCCATCCAGGTGGGTGACGATCCCCAGACGGCCCTGTACTTCGGCAGTGTCACGGGAGCCGCCGGCGGAGCCCTGCTCACGGCCGAGGACGCCAACGACGTGGTGGAGACCGTATTCGAGAGCATCGGGATGATTACACTGCCCGCACCGTCGATCTACGTCTCCGAGACATCGAGGTTGCCCGGTTGGGATGGCCAGGAAGAGCTGTGGGATCCGAACACCGACAACATGGATGAGGACCCGCTCTTCATCGCGGGCTACTATCTCAGTCAGGTCGAGGCGGGGCAGACGGTGCAGAGTCCGGCTGTGGACGCCGGCAGCTCTCTGGCCGGCGATCCCCGGGTCGACCTGGCCACGCGAACGACCCGCACCGACGGCCTGCCCGACGAGGGCGCCGTGGATCTCGGCTATCACTACGTCGAAGGCGTGACGCTCTTTACCCTCACGACGGAGGTGCTGCCCGATCCCAACGATGGGCTCACCCACGGTACGGTCGATCCGGCCCTGACGGTCATCTATGAAGGCGCCGCCGACAACGTCATCACTGTGGAGGCGGTGCCCGAGGACGGTTGGAAGGTGCTCAAGTGGACCGGGACCGACGACGACGAGTCCACCAGCCCGATCAACTACGTGACGCTGACGAGCGATCGCCACGTGACGGTCTCGTTCGAGAAACGAATGCCGCGCGTGGTGACCGTGCCCGGCGACTATCCGCGCATTCAGGATGCCGTGACTTATGCCGAAGACGGCGACACCATCGTCGTCGATCCGGGAACCTATTACAGCGGGTACAGCGAGTTTGCCCTGATCGTGGACAAAGCCGTGACGATCACGTCTCGCAATCCGGAAGATCCGTGCATGGTAGCGGCCACTGTGATCGACGGTTCGGCTGACGCCACGTTCCCCAACATGGGAGTTCTCTTCCTCAGTACTACGGACAGCCGCACCGTTCTCAACGGATTCACCATTGAGAATTGCGGCGGCACGGCCCGGAGCGGCGGCGCCGGCGATCGCGCCGCCGGACATCCCAACGGCGAGGACGGCTATCCCATCCAGGGCGGCGCCATGATTGTCATGCCCGGCGCCAGCCCGATCGTCAAGAATTGCGTCTTCCGCAACAACTCCGTCACCGCCGGTGACGGTGGCGCCGGCGTCGCCGCCGATGCCACCAACAATGCCGGTCGCGGCGGCTGGGGCGGCTGGGCCCGCGGTGGAGCCATCTACTGCGCCCCGCAGTCCGGTCCGACCTTCGTCAACTGCATCATCGAAGACAACTTCGCCCAGGGCGGCAACGGTGGCAACGGCGGCGCCTGGTCCGACGGAGGCGGTCTGGCCAATTACGGTGGAAACTACACGCCTCCGTTCCCGATCGATATCGATCCCGACCGCTTGGGCGCCGAGGCGGTCGACGAAGAGCTCTGGAATATCTGGCAGTGGGATCACGCCAGTTGGTTCGAGGCGGCCTTCTCTGCCGAGAGTATCTCGACGGCCGTCGAAGAGATTCCTCTGGGCGGCGGCCCGTACGTGGGCGACTACCGCTGGTACTCCGGTTATGGCGGTGGTGTCTTCGTCGATACCGGCAGCAACGTCAAGTTCATTCACTGTACGATTCGCCGCAACGAGACCATCGGCGGTCTGACCGGTCAGGGCGGTACGCAAGGCGACCTGGGTCGCAACGTCGAGCCGCTGGTGCCGTTTGAGGTTCCCAGCTACGGCGGCGGCGTGTACTGTGCCGCCGATACGACCGTGGAGTTCAAGGGCTGTACCTTCGCCGATAACGTGGCCTCTGGACAGGCTGCGTTCCGCATCGATCCCTATCTGGGTCACGGTGGCGGTGTCGCGGCCGAGATGACGGCGCTCGTGTCGTTCGCCGACTGCAACTTCGTCGACAACGTGGCCGATACCGGCGGCGGGCTCTACGTGGCCGATGCGGTCATCGAGGTCAACGATTGTAACTTCGTCTCCAACACCGCTCTGCGGGGCGGCGGCTTGACCGGCATCGGCGGTCTGATTGACGTGCTGGCCTCCGTCGTCCAGAACAATGAGGCGATCCTGGATGCCGGTGACGTCAACGACATTGACGTCAGCGACATTCTGCCGCTGGGTGCAGGCATGTTCCTCCGTTCGATGGACGCTCTGGTTCAGGACTGCAACATTGTCGGCAACGTGTCGGCCGGGTCGGGCGGCGGCATCTACGTCCGTGGCGAAGACAGCACGTTGATCAACAACTGTATGATTCAGAACAACGGGGCGGCCCGCGACGGCGGCGGGATCTCGACCAACTGGCACGCCACCCCGGTCATTCGCAACTGTACGTTTGTCGGCAACAGCGCGCCCGGTAGCGCCGGCGATCCCGACAAGACCGGTCTGGGCGGCGCCGTCTTCTGCGGCTACGAAAGTGAGTGTACCATCGTCGACAGTATCCTCTGGGACAACTGGGCCAGGCTCGGTACGGAACTGGCCGTCGGCAGCGGCTTCGAACTCGATCGACGCTGCGGGAAGATCAACGTGTCCTACAGTGACATCTTCGTCGGGCCCAACGACGTGTGGGTGGAAGAAGGGTGCGAAGTGGTCTACGGCGAGGGCATCATCCACGCCGAGCCGCTGTTTGCCACCGGCCTGCTCGGGACCTACTACCTGAGCAACGGCAGCGTCCTCGGCGAGGGGCTGACCAGCCCGTGCGTCGATGCCGGAAGCGACCTGGCCGGCAACCTCGGCATGGCGCGCTACACCACCCGCACCGACCGCACGCCCGATACCGGACGCGTCGATATCGGTTTCCATTATCCGATCCTCGAGCCGTGCAAGTTCTGCGACCTAGTCTTCGACGGTGTGATTCAGTTCAACGATTTCGCCGTGTTCAGTCTCAACTGGCTCGACGAGGGCTGTTCGGAGGCCGACGGCTGGTGTGACGGCGCCGACTTCACGTTTGACTCGCAAGTGAACGTCCGCGACCTGGCCTTCTTCGCCGACTGCTGGCTCGTCCGCGATACAACGCCGCCGGCGCCGGATCCGTCCCTCTGGGAAATCGAGCCGTTCCTCGACGAGACGACCGTCGGCATGACCGCGAAACAGGCCTTCGACGCCTGGGGCGGGCCTGTGGAGTACTACTTCCAGTGCCAGCATGGCGATTGCCAGGACAGTGGCTGGCAGAGCGAGCGGACCTACTGGGATCGCGGCGTGGCGCCCGGGATGGCGTACGGCTACCGCGTCAAGGCACGCGACGCACGCGGCAACGAGACCAAGTGGTCCGAGACCCGATTCGCAGGGGCCCAGGATACGACGCCTCCGACGCCGGCTCCGATCATTCTCTCGATCGATCCGAACTCGTCGCAGACGCTTATTCTGACCGCCAGGTCCGCGGACGATGAGAACCTTGTGCAGTATCGGTTCCAGCCGGATCCGAACTTCCCGGGTGCTCACGACAGCGGCTGGCTGGACACCAACGTCTACACCGACGTCAACCTCGCGCCGGCCACCACGTACGGCTATCGTGTCAAGGCCAGGGACCTCTCCGGCAACTTCAACGAGACGCCGTGGTCCGCATGGGTCTACGCCACGACGCTGACGCCGGCGGAGCTGAACCCGCCGCTGCCGAACCCGGCCGAGTTCGACCCGAACGGTTTGCCGCGCGAGTACTTGGCCGACGACGGAGATCCCGAGACCTTCGGTGATTACTGGGTCGAGATGATGGCCGTCACGGCGGTAGACGACAGCGGCGGACTGGTCCAGTACTTCTTCGAGTGCAGGGACAGATCCGACTTCAGCAGCGGATGGATCGATCAGCCGATCTACAGGGTCTACGTCGGCCGCCAGAACCAGGCGCTGCGCTTCCGCGTCTGGGCACGGGATGAGTTCGGAAACATGACCGGGGCGTCAGAGACGTATCCGGCCATAGCGCGTCCGGACCAAGCCCCGCTGCCGGCCACCGTCGCCGGCGGCGGTGGTGCCGCCGCCCCTGCCGGCGGAGGCGCTGCGGGTGGTGGCTAAGACCCCCGGGTCCGCCGCAATGTGAAGATGATGCAACCAGGCCCCGGAACGTTCCGGGGCCTGGTTTATGCGCTGTGGAAGGCCGGCTCGGTGACGCCGGTATTATGCGATGCTGTCTTTGAGCGTTTGGTAGCCGTAGTGCATCATCAGATGGTCGAGCAGCACCAGCGCCGTGTAGTTCTCGGCCACCGGCCAGATGCGGGCCACGATCGTCGGGTCGCGCCGGGTGATGGCCGCCAGTTGCTTGTTCTCCAGCGTGTACTTATCGATGGTCTTCTGGGGTTTGTCGATTGTCGGAGTCGGCTTTACGGCCAGCTTGGCGACGATGGCCTGTCCCGTGGCGACGCCGCCGGTGACGCCGCCGGCGTTGTTGGTCTCGAAGACCACCTTGCCGTCGACGTTGGCCATCTGATCGTTGTTTTGCGAGCCGGTCATGTCCTTGACGGCGAAGCCCGCGCCGATCTCGACGCCTTTGACCGCGCCGATGCCGAGCATCCGGCCCAGCTCGCCGTCGAGCTTGCAGAACACCGGCTCGCCCAGCCCCACGGGCACGCCGGTCACCACCACTTCGACCACGCCGCCGGCCGAATCGCCGGTCGCCGAGATCTTGTTGCATGCGTCCACCATCGCCTGGGCCGCGTCGATGTCCGGGCAGTTGACCACCGCGTGGACCCCGTATTTCTCGCGGACCTCCTCGGCGCTGAGCCTGGGGGCCTTGTCGCGAATCGCGTCGATCTCCTTCTCGATCCGGGCCAGGATCGCGGCCTTCTCCAGGAACCGCATATCCGCATTGATGCGCCCGTTGACGTAGACCTCCTGGTAGAACGGGTCCAGGTCGTGACGCATCGTCTTGTAGTCGTCGGTGTACTTGAGGGCCTGCTCGTGGTCCACCTCCGGGCACCGCACGCCGGCGATCTCCTTGACGTAAGAGAAGACGTTGATGCCGAGCTGGCGGAGGACCTTCTTGGCCACGTATCCGGCGGCGACGATGGTCGAGGTGTAGCGGCCGCTGAAGATGCCCGCTCCGATGGCGTCGTCGGCCGGGCCGTACTTCATGAACGTCGCGTACGACGCGTGGCCCGGACGCGGAGTGCGGTTGGTGTCCTGGTACTGCTTGATGTGAATGAAATGCCGGTCCAGGTTCGGGATCAGAATGACCAGCGGTGTGCCGTTCGTCTGGTTCTTGTTCCCGGCGCCCTCGACCGTGTCGGCCACGTTGAAGCCCGAATACAGGATCGGCAGGTCCGGCTCCTTCCGCGGGCTCGAAAGCTCGTCGGCCCCGGGCTTGCGCAAGAGCAGGTCCCCGTAGATTTCCTGCTCGGTGATCAACATTCCAGGCGGCACCCCCTGAACGACGCTGGTGAGCCCTTCCTGATACGAGCCGCCGCCTACGGTCACTTGGAATAGTCGTCCCACATGGCAACCTAACATGCGTTCCTCCTTCTGGTCACACTATCTTCGGTTCTCATTCCTGTGATACCTTGATTCCTGCTCGCCGACCTTCGTGTGTCCCGGTCGGTTTCACGGACTCGGTCGAGTCGAGCTTATCTCAACTCGATGTTTGCACCGAGGCGATTCATGAGATCGACGTAGCCGGGGAAAGTCACGCCCATGGCCTCGGCCGTGTCGATGATGCTTGCTTCATCCAACCCCAGCGCCGCCAGCGACAGCGCCATGACGATACGGTGGTCGCTCCGCCCGTCCAGGCGGGCGGCCCTGAGCGCACTGCCGCGTATTATAAGGCCGTCCGGCTGTTCTTCAACACTTGCACCCATTTTCTTCAGTTCCTCGGCCATGCACGCGATGCGGTCGGTTTCCTTCATGCGGGCCTGGGCTACGTTGACCAAGCGGGTGGTGCCCTCGGCGAAGGCCGCGGTCACCGCCATGGCTGGCAGAGCGTCGGGCGTCTGGTTCAGGTCCAACGTGGCGCCTTTGAGCGGGGCGGCCTTGATCGTGATGCTGTGCGCCCCGGCGGCGATGTCGGCGCCCATTTCCCGCAGGTAATCGACGACCGCCTTGTCCGGCTGGCTGTCGGCGAAATCCAGGCCCTCTAAGGTAACCTCCTCGCCGAACAGGGCGGCGCCGCACAGGAAGAAGGTGGCGCTGGAGAAATCCGCCGGCACGGGCAGATCGAACGGTTGGTAGTTCTGCCCGCCTTTGACGCGGAATCGCTGCATATGGTCGTTTTCGTAGGCGATTCCCTGCTTGTCGAGCCAATCCAGGGTCATCTGGACGTATCCCGGCTCGTTGAGCAGCGTTACGTCGATCTCCGTATCCCGGGCTGCCAGCGGGGTGCAGAGCAGCAGGCTGGAGAGGTACTGGCTCGTCTTGCACTCGACGCTGACGCGTCCGCCCGCCAGCTTGCCGGCGATTCGGAGGGGGGCCTTGCCATTGTTCTCAAGGCTCCTGCATTGGGCTCCCAGGCTCTCCAGGGCGTCGAGAAGGGGGCCTACGGGCCGGCTGCGAATCTGCTCGTCCCCGGTGAAGGTGGTCGCTTGGTCCGGTTCGGCCAGGGCCGCCGAGCCCATGGCGATCCGCAGGGTCGTGCCGGAATTGCCGACGTCGATCGTCTGCCGGGGAGCGACGATGCGACCGCCGGTGCCCTGGACCTTCCAGCAGGCCCCGTCGGTGGTGTCGATCTCGGCGCCGAGGGCTCGGTAGCACCTCACGGCGGCTTCCGTATCGCCGGAGGACAGTGGGTTGTGGATGAGGCTCGCCCCGTCGGCCAGCGAAGCGATCGCGACGGCGCGGATCGTGTGCGATTTCGACGCCGGGATCGAAACCGTGCCCTTGAGCCGGGATTTACTGCATACAAGCTGCATTCTGACCTCTCTTTGAGCGTCCCTGACCGAATCGTCCCGACAGTATACAGGCCCGTACCGCCAAGTCAAGGCGCCACCGAGGCTTAGGTTCGTTCCGGACCGCACCGCCGGCCCCGTTGCCGCCCGGAGCCAGGCCCGCGCCATTCCGGACGGTCCAGCAAATGTACGGTCCCCAACGGCGTAGGTTTGGCCTATTTTCACACTGCAAATTGGGTTCGTTTGACGCGCTGTGGTTTGTTTTGAGCATTTGCATTTCGGATTTGTTTCGGATTTCGCGTTTCGAGCTTCGGATTTCCCGGGGCTGGCAAGGCCCGGGCGAATTGGCTTTGTTTGTCATTTCGCGCCACAACATCCTTCACCCCTTTGATGCGAATCCCCAATCCGCAATCCCCAATCGGCAATCGCAGACCTGCGACGTTGGATGCGACGAGCACAGGATTGGGACGCCTGATTCGACATTCGGTTACGGCCTCCTTATCTCGACAAGACTCGCATTCGTTCTTCAAATATCATACCCGGTCCCGGCCGGCCGTCAAGGGAAAAACGCCGTTTTCTTAAGGGGCAGGGGATGGGTAAAAGAGTGGGCGAGTAAAAGAGTAGATGGGTAAATGAGTGGATGAGTAAGAGAGTGGATGAGCGATGCCCACGTGCCGGAGCGTCAAGGAGAAGTCGATCATCGGTAATCAATTCCAATTCGTAGGGTGGCGGCTTGCCCGACCGACTGTCATTCGCACGAAGAGCCTGCTCTTCGACCCGATGGGGGGGGGCGGGAATCCCGGATGCTTCGGTCGCTTCCTGACCCCTGTCTGCACAGGGGTGACCGAGTCGGAGTATCAGGCCGTAGTCTGCGATGGCCGGAAAGGATGGTGGGGCAAGCCCCACCCTGATATGGAACGACTTTCGTCAAGGGTAATTATTCG
>CAYPZL010000007.1:0-69070 GCA_964415045.1 uncultured Pirellulales bacterium
ATCCTGTTCCCCACGCCCCAGACCAATCGAAAAAGTCAGTCAACTTGAGTATATAGCAGCACGGCGACACCGGCATCATACGCCAGAGCGGCACGAGATTCACGCACTTTCTCCAACCCCGCCCCGCCTCGGCCCCCAAAGCGCCGCCGACCACAAAATTGGCTTCGTTTCGCATGAAATACCCCCGTTCTTGCCTCGCCAGCCCTGAAATTAGCTTCGTTTGGCGCAACCGGCCCGGCAAATTGGCTTCGTTTGGCACGCCCGCCCCACGCCACCTTCGGCTCGACGACTGTCATTGCGAGCGTAGCGAAGCAATCTCCCGGGCCTCGACCGATTGGGTTCGTTTGACGCTCCCGGCTCCCCACCGCTGCCAATCCCCAATCCGCAATCTCCAATCCCCAATCGCTCAGATTGGCTTCGTTTGCCACGGCAAGTCTTCCGGGTGCCTGCGTCCACGCGGGACTGATCCACCACCGAGACACCGAGGACACAGAGAATGGGACATAAAGCTGTTGAATAGAAGGATTTGCGTCTTTCTCTGCGATCTCCGTGTCTCCATGGTGAACCTGTATCGAAGGCGAATTGGGTTCGTTTGCCATTTCGGTACGCGTCCTTCAATCGCTGGATGCCTTGAGGATTTAGGGTCTCGGATTTGGAGTTCCCCGGCCCCGGCCGGGCGGACCGTCATCAGCGGTTCTCTGCTTCCCGTCGCAAGTCCGTCCTATTCGTTCTGTATCCATCATATGCGAGGGCCCCGCCGGCGTCAAGACCAATTCTGGCGGGGGAAACGCATTTTTTCGTTTGCGTTTCGCCATTGACGCCAATCGTGTCCTTGTGGTACATTGGGGATGAGGTAAAAAAGTGGAGAAACAAGCCCACTGATTGACTCCGCGCTGGTACGCGCGGGCGGGATGGATACCCGGCAGCGACATGATGAACCGAAGCTGGGGGGGCGGGAGAGCCAGAGATGAGAGCGATACAGTCGTCCATCGTGGGAACAATCTCTTTCGTGATCGCCACCAGCCTCGTCAGTTCACCCGCCCGGGCCCAGTATGGCGGCGGTTCCGGCGAGTCCAACGATCCCTACCTGATCTATACCGCCGAGCAGATGAACGCCATCGGCGCCAACCCGAACGACTGGGACAGACACTTCAAGCTGATGGCCGATATCGATCTGTCGGGTTTTGACGGGAAGGACGGCAGGCCCTCCTTCAATATCATCGCCCCGCACCCGGATACGATGAAATTGGGTCTTTACCACGGTTGGTTCACCGGCGTTTTCGACGGCAACCACCACGTCATCTCGAATCTCACCCATGTCTCGACCACGCCAAGCCTATTTGCGGGGCTTTTCGGCTTTCTCGGCGGTCCGCGCGGAGAGATCAGGAATCTCGGCGTGGTCAATGTGAACCTGGATGTTGGCGAGGGGTGGTCCGTCGGAGGCCTCGTCGGGTCGAGCACGGGCGTGGTCATCCACTGCTACAGCAGCGGGGTCGTTCGAGGTGCTTGCTGGGGCAACGGCGGTTTGGTTGGTTGGAACATGGGGGCGGTGATCGGTTGCTACAGCCAGGCAACCGTCACCAGTCTCAGGGGCGGCGGGCTGGTAGGACGTAACGAGGGCACCGTAGCTTACTGCTACAGCACCGGTACGGTTAACGGCGATGGGAATATCGGCGGTCTGGTGGGCCGTAATGATCGGGGGACGCTGATTCAATCCTACAGCACCGCGCGGGTAAACGGAACGGACAAGACCGCCGGCGGTCTGGTGGGAGGCGGCGCGATGGGGCCCGAGACCGCCTGTTTCTGGGATACCCAGACTTCGGGGCAGCTTCCGAACGAATACGAAGTGGGCATTGGACTGCCCACGGCGCAACTGCAGGACAGGCAGACGTATGTGGATGCAGGCTGGGATTGGGTCGGCGAAAGCGAGAACGGGACCTGCGAGATGTGGCAGATGCCCGAGGGAGGCGGGTATCCGGTCCTGGCGGCGCTGAGCGGCTACGCCGCACCGTGTCTTCGCGGCCGGGGCACGCCGGCGGACCCCTACCTGGTTTCCAACGCGCTGGAACTGGGGGCAATGGCCCGTCACAGTCCGTGCGCATACTATCGCCTCACTGCATCTATTGATCTCTCCGGCATCCGCTGGGGCACAGCGGTGATTCCCTGGTTCGCCGGCACGCTGGACGGTGACGGCCTGACGATCTCACATCTGACGATCCAGGGCGGGGAGTATCTCGGGCTGGTTGGCCAACTGGCATTGGGAGGCGAGATAAGGGACCTGGGCGTTACCGACGTCAATGTGGCCGGGACTGGTTCCTACGTTTCGGCCCTGGTGGCACGCAGTGACGGAGCGGTCACGCGCTGTTACAGCAGCGGTGTCGTTCACGGCGAGCTTATGGATGTCGGTGGGTTGATAGCGACCAACGATTTTGGAGTGGTGACCAATTGTTACAGTACCTGTGCGACCGACGGGACTTCGTGGGGCATCGGCGGGCTGATTGGGTCGAACCGTGGCACGGTGACTCATTGCCATAGCAAGGCCAAGGAGGTTCGCGGCGACGTGTATGCAAGAGGTTTGGTCGGCCATGACGCCGGCATTGTGATTGGCAGTTTCTGGGAATCCGCGGACGCCGGCCCGCCAGTCCGGCGGGACCTGATCGCTGCCGGGGGGCTGATCTCTCCGATGCAGGACGTGCAAACCTACCTGGATGCCGGCTGGGATTGGGTCGGTGAGAGCGAAAACGGGACCTCCGAAATCTGGCAGCTGGCGCCGGAGGGCGACTACCCGGTTCTGGCAATCTTCAGCGGATACGTGCCGCCCTTGTTGCGGGGTCTCGGAACCGCCGAGGAGCCCTACCTTGTCTCCGACGCACGGGAACTGGGCGCCATGGTATACTACAGTCCCTATGCGCACTTCAGGCTGGTTGCCCCCATCGACCTGGGCGGAATTCACTACGCGGCGCCGCTGATTTCTTTGTTTGGGGGCACGTTCGACGGCAACGATCTTTCGATTTCGCATCTGGCGGTTACGGGCGGCGGCTACCTCGGTCTGTTCGGCCAGTTGTCGCCCGAAGCCGAAGTCAGGGACCTGGGGGTAGTGGACGTCAATATCGCCGGCGCCGATGAACACGTCGGTGGACTGGTGGGACACAACTTCGGTGGTCGTCTGACCCGTTGCTACACCACCGGGGAGGTCACGGGCACGAAACGTGTCGGCGGACTCGTTGGTTGGGCCGGCGGGTGGCGCGACGTGACCTCTTGTCACAGCAGTGCGTCAGTGCGTGGTGACGAGGACGTTGGCGGACTGATCGGGTGGAACGAGGGCAAGGTGACCGGTTGCCACAGCGCCGGTGTCGTCAGTGGCCAGGACCGGATCGGCGGCCTGGTGGGAAGCCAGATGTTGGGGCCCGTCACCGATTGCCGCAGTGCTGCCGTGGTCAGCGGCGTTGATGACGTCGGCGGATTGCTGGGGTACAGATGCGAAGGACGCGTCATGGATTGCCTCGCGACCGGCACCGTTACCGGTGTTGATCGTGTGGGTGGGCTGGCGGGATCCAGCGAGCTGAGCTGGGTTTTCTGGTCTCCCTTCCCGTCTTACTTCCCGGGGGATATCATCCGCTCCTCCAGCACCGCTGCCGTCACCGGCCACGCCAGCGTTGGGGGCCTGGTCGGTCTCAATCGCAACGACATAATCGGCTGCAATAGCAGCGGTGCGGTATGCGGAGATGAAGCGGTCGGGGGGCTGTTAGGATATAACTCCGGTGACGTTGTCCGGTCGTACAGCAGCGGTCCGGTCACTGCCCGTGAGATCGTCGGCGGCTTGGTGGGAGCAAACTATATGGCAGAGATTTTGTATTCCTATTCCGGCGGTATGCTGACGGCCGATGGAAACGACGTCGGGGGCCTGGTCGGTTCCAACCGGGCGGGCCGTATCGCCGACTGCTATTCGCTCAGTGAGGTGACCGGTGGTGAAAATGTCGGTGGGCTCGTCGGACGCAACAATCGCGTATGCTACGAAAACAGATCGGGAGAAACCGAGTGTTTTCCGGGAGTCGTCGCACAGTGCTATTCGGCCGGCAGGGTATCCGGCGACGAAGCGGTCGGTGGACTGATCGGCAGTCAAGGCGGTTCGGTCACATCGTCCTTCTGGAACACGCAAGCCGGAAGCCCGATCCGGATGTGCGGGGTGACGAGTGATATTGCGACCGGGTGCGACGACACTTCCGGCAGAACCACGGCAGAATTGCAAACCGCCGCCACATTCCTCGAAGCCGGCTGGGACTTCGTTGATGAGACGGAAAACGGCACCGAGGACTTCTGGTGGATTCTCGAGGGGCAGGACTATCCGCGGTTGTGGTGGGAGGCTCTTGATTGACGATTTGCGATTTGGCATTTGGTATTGACTGCTTCTCGCCAGGAGGGCACGGGTCGGGTGTGATGGGGGAGAGGGTTGCGCGGCTGAGCTTGGGAGCGGGGTTGGCGTCCGGGGGGCGCCGGCATGGGAAATTCTTGGGAAAGGTGTTGGCGGGGGGGCTGCTGTTCTGATAGAATTCCGGGCCTTGGGAGCTTTTTAGAGCGACCTGGATAGGCTGGCGTATGGAATTGTGGTCAAGGAAGAAGAGTCATTTCAGGCGTTACCCGGGGACGGTGACTTGCGTCCGTTGGTCTGCGCGATAAGGAGGTGCATGTAGATGCTGAGAGTGGGAATTGCCGGTTTTGGATTCATGGGACGGATGCATTTTCGCTGCTGGAAGGCGCGCGAGGATGCGCAGGTGGTCGCGATCTGTGACGCGAACCCGAACATCAAAGAGGACGCCCAGAAGGACGTGGGCAACATCGACGGGGCCGAGAGCGGGATGGACTTCACCGGCATCGAGGTGTATCAGGACTTCGATGAGATGCTGGAGAAGGCGGGGGTGGACGCGATTTCGCTGACGCTTCCGACGTATCTCCACCCCGAGTTCACCGCCCGGGCGTTGTCACGCGGGGTCCACGTGCTGTGCGAGAAGCCGATGGCACTGACGGCGGCCGATTGCGATTCGATGGTCGAGGCGGCGCAGCAGAGCGGGAAGGTGTTGCAGATCGGCCACTGCGTGCGGTTCTGGCCGGAGTACGCCAAGGCCAAGGAGCTGGTGGACAGCGGCCAGTACGGAAAGGTCGTCGCGGCCACGCTGCAGCGGCTGGGTTCGCCTCCGGGCTGGGCCATCGACAACTGGTTCGTGGACGAGAGCCGCAGCGGGGGGGTCGCGCTGGATCTGCACATTCACGATACGGATTTCGTGCAGTACCTCTTCGGGGTCCCGCAGGCGGTGTGCAGTCACGGCGGCAAAGCGGCGGCGGGGCACCTGGTCCATATCGTCACGCAGTACGACTACGGCGACGACAAGGTCGTCACGGCCGAGGGCGGCTGGGGCATGGCGCCGGGGTTCGGCTTCGAGATGAGCTTCAACTTGGTGCTGGAGAAGGCGACGATCGTCTACGACCTGACGCGCGATCCGGCGTTTCGGGTCTGTCCGGCCGAGGGCGAGCCGTTTACGCCCGAGGTGGCGCCGGGCGACGGGTACACCCGCGAAATCGACCACTTCGCCAAACGCGTCCAGGGCGAAGCGGTGGACGAGGTCCTGACGCTGGAACAGTCGCGGGATTCGGTCCGGGTCGTGGACGCCGAGAAGGAATCCATCGAAAAGAATGAGAAGGTCGCGCTGAAATAGTCGCCGCGACCGCGAAGGAGATTGGAGAATTTCAAATGCTATGTAGAAACCGACCTGTCGGTGTGTGCAGTTGGTCGCTCCAGACGGACGTCGCGGGCGTGGCCAGGGCAATGCAGGAACTGAATCTGGAACACGTGAATCTGGGCGTCCGGGCGGCGGTGGAAGACGGCAGCGGCGCGGTGCTCGAGGCGATGAAGGCGCAGAGCTGGACGATCACGAGCACGATGATCGATTTTCCGCAGGAGGATTACTCCACGCTCGAGGCCATCAAGGTCACGGGCGGTGTGGTCCCGGATGAGTACTGGGAGCAAAACCGCGAGCTGTTCGTCGGCGCCGCGAAGGTGACGGCCGAGCTGGGTGTGAAGTACCTGGCCATGCACGCGGGTTTCGTGGACGAGAGCGACCCGGCCTACGCGGCCAAGGTCCACGATCGCATCCGTACGCTCGCGGACGCCGCGAAGGACAACGGCCTGACTCTGCTGTTAGAGACGGGGCAGGAGACGGCTCCGGAGTTGAAGGCGTTTCTGGAGAAGCTCGACCACGAGGCGGTGGGCGTCAATTTCGACCCGGCCAACATGATCCTCTACGACAAGGGCGATCCCGTCGAGGCGGTGCGCATCCTGTCGCCGTGGATTCGGCACGTGCACGTCAAGGACGCCACGCGGACGAAAGAGCCGGGCACCTGGGGGGCCGAGGTGCCCTGGGGCACCGGCGAGGTCGGCGTGGACCGGTTCCTGGCGGTCCTGGACGAGGTGGGATTCACCGGCGCCATGGCGATCGAGCGCGAGGCGGGCGACAACCGCCTCGGTGACATCAAGCAGGCCATCGACAGACTGGCCGCGGCAGGCTGATAGACAACAAATCCGCGATTCAAGGAGAATGACATGACGTTCGGGATGGATTCGGTCCTGTATTGGAAGTTGAGCGCGTTGATGTTTCTGGAGTTTGCCGTCTGGGGGGCGTGGTACCCCGTGCTGGCGGCCCGGCTGCTCGGACCGTTGAAGTTCAGCGGCAAGCAGACCGGCTGGGTGTATGCGGCGCTGCCGTTGGCGTGCATCTTCATGCCGCTGCTGGCCGGCAACCTCGCGGACAAGCACGTCAATACGGAGTTCATTCTGGCAGCCGCCCATCTCGTCGGCGTGCTTCTGCTTTTCATCGCCGGCTGGAGGAGGGACTTCAAGTCGCTCTTCACGGTGATCCTTCTTTATTCGCTCTGCTACGCCGCGACGCTGCCGCTGGTGAATTCTCTGATGTTCTACCATCTGGCCAAGAACGACGTCGACGCCGCGCAGTCTTCCTTCATCTTCATGTGGGCTCCCATTGCCTGGGCTCTGGCCGGCTACTTCTTGACCGGTTGGCGCTGGGTCTTCAAGACGGGCGAAGAAGGTCGCGACTGTCTGATTCTGGCGGCGGTTCTGTCGGTCGTCATGGCGGTGGTGTGTGGGGCCCTCATGCCGAGCACGCCGCCGGAGAACACCGGTGGCAGTCCCATGCAGGATGCCCTTGGGATGTTGCGTAGCCCCAGCTTCCTGGTCTTCTTCCTGATTTCGCTGGTGGGCGCGGGCATGATGCAGTTCTATTTCCTGGGAACCGCCCAGTTCATGCAGGACAACAAGATTCCGGCGAAGAATGTGCCTGCCTCGATGGCGATTGCCCAGGCCTGTCAGGCGCTGGCCACGCTGTTCGTGCTTAACTGGCTGGTGAAAAATGCGGGCTACCGATGGGTGCTGCCCATCGGTGCGGCCAGTTGGCTGATTATGTATATCATCTACGTTAGTCCGAGGCCGCGGTGGGCGATTGTCGTCTCGCAGGCGTTTCATGGTCTGGCGTATGTGTTCTTCATTATCGCCGGGCAGATGTTCGCCGGCAGCGTTGCGCCGGAAGGGGCCGGCGGTTCCATGCAGGCGCTGATCTTTACCGCCCAGAGCGGCATCGGGCTGTTTTTGGGGACGCAGCTTGCCGGTATCGTGATGGACAAGTGCCGCGTGGAGGGGCAGTTCCAGTGGTCCAAGGTCTGGACGGTGCCGGGCGCGATCATGTTGGTTTGTGTGCTGGCCCTGCTGCTGTTCTTCCGCGGCGCCGTCTGACGAAATCCAACGAAATCGAAAGGGGTGGCCGTTGCGACGACCACCCCTATTTTTTTTCATTCGGGTCAGCCGTTTCCGGCAGTTTTGCCTTCCACTTCTCGGCTTCTTCCAACCGGCCCTGGGCCGTGTAGATGTCGATCAGGTGCTCGCCGGTGCGGTGATGCGGTTCGCCCTCCAGGTGAGCATGGCCCTCGGCCGCTTCGAGCAGGAGTTCCAGGGCCTCGTCGTAGCGCTCCTGCTCCTTGTAGATGCGTCCCAGGTTGTTCATCAACACCACGGTCAGTAAGGAGTCGGCGCCCAGAACCTCCCGACAGGTCTCCAGGGCCGTTCGGCAAAGAGGCTCGGCCTCCCGGTAGCGTTCCTGATTGATATACACGGCCGCGAGCTTGCTCGTCGAGTCCGGTTGCGCGCGACGAATTTGCTGACCAGGTACAGCGTGGACTCGGGTCCCGCCGAAAGGGGGGCCCCGTCGAGGTAGTTCTGGATGTCGTCGGCGAGTTCGGCCGCCGATCGATACCGGCGGCTCCGTTCCTTGCGCATGGCCTTGAGCGGGATCCACTCCAGCTCTTTGTGCAGGCGGCGGGCCAGCGTGCCGACCTGGGTGTGGCGGTTGTGCGCGACCGATGCGGCGCGCTCGCCGAGGCTCGTCAGGCGGGTGCTGGGCGTCTTGGGATTCTCCTCCCGGATCACGTGGCGGATGTGCTCGATGCCGCCTTCGCGCAGCGTCTCGCTGTCGAAGGGCAGCACGCCGGTCAACAGCTCGTACAACACGGCGCCGAGCGAGTAGATCTGGCGGGCCAAGTAGACCACGCCCATGGCCCCCTCGTCGAGAACGCCGAGGATTTCATATCCCGTGACTTCCGGGACGGCGCCGAGGCCGGGACCCTGCGGCCCGAGACCGCTGGCGGTCGGCATCTCATACGGATTGTCTTCCTTCACCGGTTTCATTTCTGATCTTGTCTATTCCGGCAAATCCGTTGGGCGCGAGAAAACAGGTCAATGAGTTCCGCGGTCATTCACTTCTTCTCCGTAAGCCGGGCAAACGACTCTTGCAGTTTCTCATAAGTATGGCGTCGAGGCCTATGCCCAGGCCGAGCCCGACATCAGCAATTGCATCTTCTGGAACAACGCCGCCGACGATCTGTTCGGTTCCCCCGCGCGGTACAGTTGCATCGAACGCGGGGCCCCAGGCACCGGCAACTTCAGCGACGATCCGCTGTTTGCAGACCCCAACGCAGGCGATTATCATCTGCGCAGCGAGCGGGGCCGATACTGGCCTGAGTACGACCTCTGGGTTCTGGATAAAGTTTCAAGCCCCTGCCTCGACGCCGGCGATCCGGACTCCGATTATTCGCGCGAGCGCGCCCCCAACGGCGGTCGCATCAACCTCGGCGCCTACGGCGGAACCGCATACGCCAGTCTCAGCGAAGCAGGGCAGACACGCAATCAGCCGCCTTCCTACGTCGCGATAACCTCACCGAACGATGGGGAATCGAGGTGGTCTTTGACTATCAGGGCTGAAGCGTGGGATAGTGACGGTTTCGTGGTGAGAATGGACTTCTTTGCCAAGGGCGAGAAGATCGGCGAAGACGTTGACGGCAGCGATGGGTGGGCTTCGGCTTCTCCGTGGGGCGATCTCCCTGACGGTGAGTACGATCTCGTCGCTCGGGCCATAGACAATCACGGCGCCGGCACGGACTCAGCACCCGTGCATGTGAGGTTGTATTCGGGAGCGCCTCGTCGGTAGGTGTCTGGTCGGCGCGGAGGCTCGTACCGCCTTTCGCAGGTTCCGCGACGATGCGGGAGGAGATTGCTTTCCCGGCGCCGGGACTCCTCGCAATGACATCAGCGGTGCGTTGCGTCATTGCGAGCGCAGCGAGGCAATCTATAGCCGCACGGTTTATGAAAGGCGCACAGAACCCGCCGGCATTAGCGGGTGAATTTGAGGAACTCCTGGGCGAGGGCCTTCGTGCAGGGGCCGGGGGCGCCGTCTTTGATGGGGACGTTGTCAAAGCTGACGACGGGGACGATGTCCCGGGTCGTCACGGCGATGAAAAGCTCATCGGCCGAGACGGCCTGTTGCGGCGTGAGGCACTCTTGCCTCACTTCCAGGCCGACGTTGCCGGCGGCGCGGATGACGAACTCGCGAGTGATCGAGGGAAGAATGTTGGCGCTGAGCGGGGCGGTCTGGAGCGTCTTGCCCTGGACGGCGAAGAACGTCGAGCCGGCTCCCTCGGTGATTCGGCCTTGCTCGTCGACCAGAATGGCCTCGTCGCAGCCCTTGTCGGTGGCGTCCTGGCGGGCCAGTACGTTGGCCAGCAGGTTGAGCGACTTGATGTCGCACCGTTTCCACCGCCAGTCCGGGTGCGTCGAGACGGCGATGCCCCGGGCCTTCTCCTGCGGGTCATCAACTAATTCGCTGACGGTCAGGAAGAAATTCGGCTCCAGATCGGTCTCCCAGACGTGGCTACGGGGGGCCGATCCCCGCGTTACGTGGAAGTAGATCTTTACGTTGGGCAGGCCGACCGTAAGAAACGCACGCTCGACCCGGTCGCGGACCAGAGAGATGTCCACGCTGGTAATCCGGATCGCCGCCAGGCTGTTGGCGAACCGCTGCAGGTGCTCCTGGAGAGCGAAGATCTTGCCGTTATAGCTGCGCAAAACCTCGTACACCCCGTCGCCGAAATACATGCCGCGGTCGAAATAGACCGGGTCCAGCTCTTCGAGGGGGACGATTCTGTCATTGAGCATCGCCAGCTTCATTCAGGCACTCCCGAAAAGGTGTCCGTTCGCATTCGAGCAAGGCCGAGCCCGTAGGATACAAAAATACGGGAGAAATGTCTTTACAAAAAGGGCCGGTGACCGTATTATACGGATTTTCCCAAGATACCAAGCTTTGAACCTGGAGTTTGCAGATGTACGCAGTAGTTGAGCAAGGTGGAAAACAATACAAGGTGGCCGAGGGCGACCGGCTGAACATTGACCTGGCGGACGTGGCGCCGGACGCCGAGACGATCGAGCTGGACAAGGTCCTGTTCGTCGGCGACGGCGAAACGAGCAAGGTGGGCAAGCCGTACGTCGAGGGGGCCAAGGTCGTGGCGTCCTTCAACGGGAAGGCGGAAGAGGCCGTGGTGAAGGGCCAAAAGCTCTACGTGACGCATTTCCGCCGCCGCAAGAACAGCCGCAGTCGGATCGGACACCGGCAGAAGTATTTACAGGTGACGATTGACAAGATCGAGGCTTAGCCCTCGCTTTTCGCCGCCTCTTCTCGCAGGAGATTCCCGGCCCGTTCGCGCCATGCGTTCGGGCCGTTCGTTTTGAAGTACTCGAAGGATTCGTTATCCACCAATCGGCCCAGCAGGCTCTTGCGGTCGGCCGGGCTCGGCAGAGTCTCGATGATCTGCTTGCGAACCGCCTGCAATTCCGCCAGGAACCGGCCGTGCTCTTCCCCGAAGGCCGCTTCGATTTGTTTGCGGATGTGACCGGCGTAAGCGGGACAATATCCGGCGGTCCCGATGGCGATTTGCAGGTCTCCCCTTTTGACCACGGCCGGGACGAAGAAGTCGCACAACTCCGGACAGTCCACGACGTTGCACAGAATCTCCAGCGCCTGGCAGTCCCGATAGACCTGCTCGTTTGTTTTCGCGTCGTTGGTGGCCGCGATGACCAGCACCGCCTGGCTGATGTACTCCCGGGAATACTTCGAGCGAATCAGTTCCGCGCCGGTTCGCGCGCAGAGGCTCGTGAGCGTGTCACTGGCCTGCGGGGTCACGACGACCAGACGCGCGCCGGCCTCCAGGAGGGCCTCGGCCTTGCGCACCGCCACGGCGCCTCCGCCCACCAGTACCACTCGGCGCCCGCTCAATTCCAGAAATATCGGATACTTTGCCATCGCCGCGCATTATAACAACGCCCATACCCGTTCGATACAGGATTCAAGCGCTTTTGGGCAGAATACGAACAAATCTTCAACTTTTCGCAAATGACGGGTCTTCCGGGTGCAAAGAGCGATTCCGGGCTTTGCAAAGGGAGATCGCTTGGCTATGATGTGAGTTTCGTCGCGTGCCAACTTGTTGCGTGGCGATATGCCCACGCGTCCGGGAGTTTGACAGGATGAAAGAATTGCGACCACCGTTGAGTGAAGCGGATATCCGCCCGTTGAAGGCGGGTGATGAGGTTTCGGTGAGCGGGACGGTGTACACGGCCCGCGACATGGCTCACAAGCGTCTTTGCGCGGCTCTGGCGCGGGGCGAGTCGCTTCCGATAGACCTGGAGGGCGCGATGATCTACTTCGTGGGGCCCACTCCGGCGCGGGCGGGCGCGGTGATCGGTGCGGCCGGGCCTACGACCTCGTCGCGCATGGATCCGTTCAGTCCGACGCTGATCGCTCACGGTCTGCGGGCGATGATCGGCAAAGGCTATCGAGGCGATTCGGTCCGACGGGCTTTGCAGGAGCATGGCGCGGTGCATTTGGCCACCCTCGGAGGCGCCGGGGCGCTGCTGAGCCGTCATATCGTCGCGGCCGAGGTGGTCGCGTATGAGGACCTCGGAACCGAGGCCATCCGTCGCCTGGAGGTAGTTGATTTCCCCGCCGTCGTGGCCTATGATGCCGCCGGAGGGGATGTGTATGCGATGAATGCGAAAATCTCTGGAGAATAGAAAATGCAGGCAGCATTGCTCGGCCTCATGCAGTCAGGCAAGAGCACGATCTTCTCGGCGATCAGCGGCAAGGCCATACCGCCGATGGGCGCCACCGCGATCGAGGAGGCGATTGTGCCGGTGCCCGACGAACGCCTGAATTGGCTGACGGGCCTGTATCAGCCCAAGAAAACCACCCGGGCGACAATCGACGTGCTCGATTTGCCCGGCTTCAATTTCAGCGACGACCACGGCCGGGCCGCCGCGCGACGGCTGATCAACCAGATCCGCACGACGGATATGCTCGTTCTGACGATCCGGGCCTTCGAGAACTCCGCGGTGCCGGCCCCCGGCGGCGTCAATGCCGGGCGGGACCTGGCCGATCTGCGGACGGAGTTGCTGCTGGCCGATCTGGAACTGGTGACGACGCGGATCGAGAGGCTCGAAAAACAGGTGCACAGGCCGACGAAGACCCAGGCCAAGGATAAGGCGGAACTGGCTTTGCAGAAGAGGCTCCAGGAGGCCATCGAGGCCGAGCGCCCGATCAGCTCGGCCATTGAGACGGATCAGGAGCAGGCCATGATCAAATCGTTGGGTTTTCTCACGCAGAAGCCCGTCGCCGTGGTGGTAAACGTGGGCGAGGACGATCTTGGCAGGGCGCCCGATCTTGGTGAGGTGGTGGACGGTTCCGTTCCCGTGGTGGCGATGTGTGCGAAGCTCGAAAACGAGCTGGCGCAGTTGGACGATGAGAGCCGTGAGGCATTCAAGGCGGATTTGGGGATCGAGGAGTCGGCCGCTGAGAAGTTCGTGCAAGTGTGCTACTCGGCTCTCGGGCTCATCAGCTTTCTGACGGTGGGCAAGGACGAGGTGCGGGCCTGGCCCATCCACAAGGGCACGATCGCGGTCGACGCCGCCGGCAAGGTGCACACCGACATCAAGCGGGGCTTCATCCGGGCCGAGACGATGGCCTTCGCCGATCTGAAGGAATTGGGCGATGAGAAGGCGGTGAAGGCGGCGGGCAAGACGAGGCTCGAGGGCAAGGAATACGTCGTCCAGGACGGCGACATCATCAATTTTCGCTTCAATATATAGAATGAAGAAGAGGAGTAGCGCAGCCTATGAAAGCCGCCGTATTGACAGGCATCGGCCAGATGGAGGTCAGGGACGTTCCCGATCCCCGGATCGAGAAGGACACGGACGTATTGCTGAAGATCGAGAAGGTAGGCGTCTGTGGATCGGACGTACACTACTATGAAACGGGGAGGATCGGGTCCCAGGTCGTCGAGTTTCCCTACATCGTGGGACACGAATGTGCCGCGACCGTGGTCGAGGTCGGAGACGCGGTGAAGCGCGTGAAAACCGGGGACCAGATCGTCGTCGAGCCGGCGGTGTCGTGCCATCAGTGCGACCAGTGTCGGCAGGGGCGGGAGAACACCTGTTTCAATCTGCGTTTCCTGGGCACGCCGGGGCAGGGCGACGGGTGCTTGAGCGAGCTGCTCGTGATGCCCGATGAGTGTTGCTTTCCCACGCACGGCGCGATCACGATCGAGCAGGGGGTTCTGTGCGAGCCGCTGGCCATCGCGGTGTACGCGGTGAAGCAGTCCGGCGTTCGCGAAGGGGCGGACGTGGCGGTCCTGGGGGCCGGCCCGATCGGCCTGAGCTGCATGGTCTGTGCCCGGGCCCGGGCGGTGCGCAGTTGCTACATGACCGAGAAGATTCCCGAGCGGGTCGCGGTCGCGCGCACCGGCGGGGCCACCTGGGTGGGCAATCCGCTCGAGGAAGACGTGGTCGCGGCGATCCTGGCGCAGCAGCCGCTCGGTATGGACGTGGTCTATGAATGTGCGGGGCAGCAGGAGACGATCGATCAGGCCGTGGAATTGCTCAAGCCCGGCGGAACGCTCATGCTCATTGGCATCCCACGCGAGGACCGCGTGGCATTCTCCATCGACAAGATACGCCGGAAGGAGATAACGATCGTCAACGTGCGTCGGCAGAACGGCTGTACGCAGGAGGCAATCGACTGGATCGCGGCGGGCAAGGTGCACGTGGATTTCATGGTGACCCATCGCTTCGGACTCGAACGCGCCAAGGAGGCCTTCGACCTGGTCGCAGGGTATCGGGACGGCGCAGTCAAGGCGATGATCGAGATGTGAAACGCGTGCCGGGCAAAATGGTTGTGGCCGCGGTAGCATCATGCCATGCGGGGCGGACCGTCGCGTTTGTTGTCACAGCAAGTTGTGAGTAGAGGATGAATCACCATCTCAAGAAGGCCAGTATCATCAGTATTGGCAACGAGGTATTGAGCGGTCGGACGGTTGATACGAACGCTGCTTATATTGCCCGGCAGTTGAGGACCGTCGGTGTTCCGGTCATCAGTTCCTATACGGTGCCCGACGAGGAGGCGGCGATCCAGCGAGCCCTCCAGTTGGCCGGCCAGGACGCGGACGTGGTTATCACCACCGGGGGGCTCGGGCCGACCGACGACGATCTGACCCGCCAGGCCTTCGCCGCGTATCTCGGTGTCGACTTGGTGCTCCAGGAAGATCTGCTCGCCAGGCTGCGAGAGTTCTTCGAGCGTCGCGGCCGGGCGATGGCCGAGAAGAATACGATTCAGGCCTGCCTTCCGACGGGCGCAACGGCCATCGAGAACGAAATGGGGACCGCGCCGGGCCTCATGGTCGAAAGAGAGGGGCGGTTGCTTCTGGCCCTTCCCGGCGTCCCCAGGGAAATGCGGCACATGCTCGATACCGTCGTTGTGTCTCGCCTGAGAGCGATGGCGTCGGGCCAGAGCGTCGTGGTTCGCAGGCTCCGCTGTTACGGGGCCGGCGAATCGAATATTGCCGAGATGCTCGGCCAGGCGATGCGGCGCGGACGGAATCCGTTGGTCAACTGCACCGCCAGCGCCGGCATCATCACCCTCGAAATCGTTGCAACCGGCCCTGACCGAGGCCAGGCGGAAGAGATGGCCTCCGCCGAGGAGGCCGCCCTACGTGAGATTCTGGGCTCGCTGGTGTACGGGACCGGTGACCAGAGTCTCGCCGAGGTGGTCGGGCAGCGCCTGACGCAGTCGGGCAGGACGCTGGCGGTGGCGGAGTCGTGCACGGGCGGGCTCCTGGCGAAGCTCATTACGGATGTACCAGGGGCGAGCCGGTACTTCGCGGGAGGCTGGATCGCCTACAGCAACGAGATCAAGACCCGCGAATTGGGCGTGCCTCAGGAACTCCTCGACGCGCACGGCGCCGTGAGCGAGCCGGTGGCCGCGGCCATGGCGCAAGGGGCGCGACGCAAAGCCGGGGCCGATCTGGCCGTGGCGATCACCGGCATCGCCGGGCCGACAGGCGGGAGCGAACAAAAACCCGTGGGGCTTGTATATATTGCTGTGAGTGGTCAGGAAGGTACTGACACACCCAAGTACGTTTTCCCTCAAGATCGAAGCTCCGTGCGGCTGCGGGCGGCGCAGACGGCGCTGGATACCCTTCGCCTGCGATTGGAGGTTTGACTTGTCCGGTCGAAAGTGATATAATCAGGCATGACCGGTGGTATCGACAGGTGAGGTTTGTATGACCAAAAAGCGCAGGCACTTAGGGGAAATCCTTTATAAGGCCGGCCTCGTTAAGAAAGAGGCCCTGATTGAAGCCATCAAGACGTCCAAGTCGAGCAACAAGCGAGTGGGCGAAGTCTTGGTCGATCAGGGTCTAATCGATCGGGAAACGCTGACCAAGGCGATCGCCAAGCAGTTCGGCCTCAAGTACGTCGATCTGGACCAGATCACGGTCCCGGCCGATGCCACCAAGATCATCCCGGAAGATCTCATCAAGCGGTATACCATCCTGCCGCTGAGTGTGACCAACGGGAGGGTGAAGCTCATCATCAGCGACCCCATGGACCTCGACATGATGGACTCGGTTCGGTTGCGGTTGAACTCCGAACTCGAGTGCTATCTGGCGAATCCGACGAAAATCCGCTCCTACATTGAAGAGGTGCTGAGCGAGCAGGGCGGCTCGGAGGAAGATGACCGGCTCCGGCACAGTATCGACGCGACGGCGCAGGAATTAGCGGAAGTGGGGAGCGAGCTTCAGGCTGCGGCGATGCGGGCCCAGGAGGGCGACGATGGGGACGATGGGCCGATCATTCGGCTGGTGAACCTGATCATCGATACGGCCTATCACATGCGCGCCAGCGATATTCATATCGAGCCCATGGAGGATCGCGTTCGCATCCGCTATCGTGTTGACGGCGTTTGCCTGGAGAAAGACAACATCCCCAAGAACATGCAGGCGCCGCTGGTGACGCGTTTCAAAATCCTCTCCGGAATGGACATTGCCGAAAAGCGGCTGCCCCAGGATGGGCGTATCAAACGCGAGATTGGCGGCCAGGACATTGACTTCCGTGTCTCGTCGCTGCCGGGCAACCACGGCCCCAGCGTCGTGCTGCGTATTCTGCGACCCGATGCCGTGAACATCGGTATCGAGTCGCTCGGCTTCGAACAGGACAATTATGAGGTGTTCCAGCGCATCATCAAGAGGCCCAACGGCATCTTTCTGGTGACGGGCCCGACCGGTAGCGGCAAGACGACGACGCTGTACGCGGCCCTGCAGGAGCTGAACAAGCCGGACAAGAAGATTATCACTGCCGAGGACCCGGTGGAGTACAACTTTGCCGGTATGAACCAATGTCAGGTCCGGGAGGAAATCGGCCTGACGTTCGACAAGATTCTGCGCGCCATGCTGCGACAGGCGCCGAACATCATCCTCGTCGGTGAGATTCGTGACAGCGAGGTCGCCGACATCGCCATTCAGGCCGCTCTTACGGGACACCTGGTCTTCAGTACGCTCCACACCAACGATGCCTGCAGCGCCATCACGCGTCTGATCGATATGGGGGTCAAGCCCTTCCTGGTGGCAAGCTCGATCCAAGCCATTATGGCGCAACGACTTATACGAGTTATCTGCAAGAAGTGCAAGATGGTGGACGAGAATCCCAACCCGCACCATCTCAAGCTGTTGGGCATTTCTCCTGAAGAGATAAAGAAACGGCCGGTGTACAAAGGCGCCGGCTGCAGCGCGTGTCAGAATACGGGATATAAGGGCCGGCTTGGCATTTTCGAAATGATCGAGTTGAACTCGGAAATACGGGAGCTGGCTTTCAAGCGCGCCCCTACGGGCGATTTGCGGGTGGCGGCGAAGGCCGCCGGCATGCGGACGCTGGCCGAAGACGGAAAATTGAAGATTTTCAAGGGCATTACGACGCCTGAGGAGGTCTCGCGCATCGCGCAGGCGGAGGGCGTCGTGGAAGAGTAACGCCAGGTTCTGGCAGAGGATGACTACATGGCAACACTGAACATGGACAGGATACTGCAGGCGTGCGTCTCGCAAGGCGCCTCGGATATCCATATCGTGGTTGGCCGACCGCCTGTTTTGCGCATGGACGGACGTCTGAGGTCGCTGGAAACGAAGGTGCTCGAGCCCGACGACACGGCCGCTCTGATGAAGAGCATCACGCCGGAACGCTGCCAGCAGGAGCTTCAGGAGGAAGGTGGAACGGACTTTGGCTTTGCCTTCGGCGACCAGGGGCGTTTTCGTGTGGCGGTGTTCAAGCAAAAGGGCAATATTTCCATCGTTCTGCGTCTGATTCCCAACAAGATCATGACCTTTGAGGAAATCGGTCTGCCCAAGATCACGGCCGCCCTGTGCCGACGGCCGCGTGGCATGTTTCTCGTGACCGGGCCTACCGGAAGTGGCAAAACGACCACGCTGGCCTGTATGCTCAACTACATCAACGAGAACTTCGATCGCCATATCGTTACCGTTGAAGACCCCATCGAATACTACCATCCCCACAAGAAATCCATTATGAATCAGCGTGAAGTGGGGGTCGATGTGCCCAGCTTTGGCGAGGCACTGAGGCGCGTTCTCCGTCAGGACCCGGATATCATTCTCGTCGGTGAGCTTCGTGACCTCGAGACGATCGAGTCCGCGGTGCGTGCCGCCGAAACGGGCCACCTTGTTTTCAGCACGGTCCACACCACCAGTGCCGCCGGCACGGTGAACCGTATCATCGACGTGTTCCCGACGGATCAGCAGGAACAGATTCGAATCCAGCTCAGCGGCAACCTCATCGCAGTGCTGAGCCAGGCGTTATGCCCGTTGGCCACCGGTCGCGGCCGGGTCGCTGCCTATGAGTTTATGGTGGTAACGCCGGCTATCGCCAACCTGATTCGCGAAAACAAGACCTACCGTATTGATTCGAGCATCCAGACTGGTAAGAAGCTCGGCATGCAACTGCTCGACGAGCACCTCTGGGAGCTCTACGATACCGGCAAAATTACCCTGGAAGAGATGCTCGACAAGGGTCGTCAGCCGGGCGCGCTTCAGGAAAAGGCGATGGCCAAGATCGCCGGCGCGAAAGGGAAATCGAAGAAGAAGGCCGTGCAGGCGGCCAAAGAGATGGAAGATCTCGGGCCCATCCTCAAGACCTAAGCATCCGGCCGGGGGGCATGGGTCGGGACGCGTCTTTTCGGACGCCTCGGAGGAGGCGGCATCACATCTTTTGTGTCGTTTCGGGCGGAAGTGTTGTTCCTTGGGCCCTTAAACGTGTCCCGTTAACTAAGTGTCCAATAGCTAATTTTTTGTAAAATAACTGTTTACTTTGATATAATACGGACGTAGAAAGTTATAGGGTCTTTGAGGATTTCGGCATATGGGTAAGATGAAGACGGCAGAAAAGCTTCCTCCCATTGAGCAGCTTCGGGGTCGTCCGCTGGGCAGAATCCTGATGAAGATGGGGGTGCTCAGCCGGGATAAGGTGCACGAGTGCCTGAACATCCAGAAGCAGCGAGGCGGGGATGTTCGTATCGGCGAGATCTTCATGGAATTGGGGCTGGTGGACGAGACCCAGCTTCAGGTGGCGCTGGCGGCCAAGCGCGGCATGGAGTATGTGAGCATCGACGGCGTGGATATTCCGCAGGATGTGGTGGAGAAAGTGCCGGCGCAGATGGCCCAGACGTATCACATCGTGCCCATTGACTACGACAAGGAGAAAAACGAGCTTACGGTGGCTCTGGATAACGTGGAGAACTTCCGGGCCACGGACGATCTTCGCACGTTGATGGGCTTTAACGTGACGGCGAAGATGACGGACCGTAATGCGCTGGAGGCGGCACTGAAGAAGTATTACGAGGCCGAGGACGAAAATATCACGGAACTGATCGACGAGATTCAGTCGGATGCATTCCTGGCCGAGTTCGACGGGAGAAACCAGAGTATCGACCTGGACGAGCTGAAGGAGCTGTCCGAGTCGAATCCGGTGAAGAAACTGCTGAACCTGGTTCTTCTTCAGGCGATTCGGGACAAGGCTTCCGATATCCACTTCGAGCCGTTCGAGAATGAGTACAAAATGCGCTATCGCATCGATGGCGTGTTGTACGAGATGATCCCGCCTCCGAAGTACATTGCGGCGGCTCTGAGCTCGCGTATCAAGGTCATGGCGGACCTGGACATTGCCGAACGGCGGCTGCCGCAGGACGGCCGCATCTCGCTGACGGTTCAGGGCAACCCGGTCGATTTGCGTGTGAGCGTTCTGCCGACGATGTTCGGCGAGAGCGTCGTGCTTCGTGTCCTGGACCGCAGCCAGGTGAGCTTCGATCTGGCGAAGCTGGGTTTGCGGCCCGACGACATCAAAACGATGGGGCAGCTCATTCGCAAGCCAAACGGAATCGTGATCGTGACGGGGCCGACCGGATGCGGGAAGACCACGACGCTGTACTCGGCGCTGAGCGAGCTCAACACCATCGACCGGAAGATCATCACCATCGAGGACCCCGTGGAATACGACCTCGACGGTTTGATCCAGGTGCAGATGAAACCGGAGATCGGATTGACGTTTGCCCGATGCCTGCGTTCGATTCTGCGTCAGGACCCGGATGTTGTGCTCGTGGGTGAGGTTCGTGACCTTGAGACCGCTGAGATCGCTGCTCAGGCCTCGCTGACGGGCCACCTGGTGTTTACCACTCTGCACACCAACGACGCACCCAGCTCCGTGGCTCGTTTGCTGGACCTGGGGGTCGAGCCGTTTCTTATCACCGCGACGGTTGAGGGGATTTGTGCCCAGCGTTTGGCCCGGCGGATCTGCGCCAACTGCAAGACGGCCTACGAGCCGGACGAGGCGCAACTGAAGGAACTGGGGCTGACCGAAGAGGACGTCAAAGGCAAGAAGTTCTATTACGGCAAAGGCTGCAACCGGTGTAACGGGACCGGCTACCGGGGTCGGATCGGGATTTTCGAGATCATGATCTTTGACGACGAGATACGCGATTTGATTATGAATCGGGCCTCGACGAATGTGTTACGCGTGGCAGCCCAGAAGAAGGGCATGAGAACGTTGCGCGACAACGGTCTGGCCGTTATCTACGACGGAATTACAACGATCGACGAGGTTGTGAAGGAAACGATTACGGAAGGGTAGTCTTTGTGAGTGCTGCTGCGGCACGCACGGGCTGAAAGTGAGGTAGCTACAATGCCGGTTTTTCACTACATTGCTCTGGATTCGCAGGGTGTTGAGATCAAGGACGAGATCGAGGCGCTCAGCGAGAAGGAGGCCATCAGTAAAATTCGCAACATGGGGTATTTCCCCACGAAGGTGCGGTCGAAGGCCGCAACCAAGGCGGGCGGCAAGGCGGCGGCCAAGCCCAGGCGGCGGCGCGGCGCCGGCGCCAGAGTCAAAGTCAAACATACCACGCAGTTCGCCCGGCAGCTTTCAACGCTTCAAGATGCGGGCCTGCCGATCTTGCGGTCGCTGAGGATCCTGCAGGAGCAGCAGAGGTCGGGCAGTTTCAAACGCATCATCGGGTACGTCGGCGACGACATCGAGGGCGGCTCCACACTCTCGGAAGCCTTTGGCAAGTATCCTCGCGCCTTCGACCGCCTTTTCGTCAACATGGTGGCGGCCGGCGAGGCCGGCGGTGTGCTTGACCTGATTCTGGCCCGTATCGCGGACTTCAAAGAAAGATCGGAGAAGCTCAAAGGCCGCGTCAAGAGTGCTATGGTGTATCCGGTCGTGGTGTTGACGGCGGCGTTCCTGATCCTGCTGGGCTTGATGACGTTCGTTATCCCGCAGTTTAAGGAGGTCCTCGAGGAGATGGTGGGCGGAGACCTCAACGCGTTTACCCAGACGGTGCTGGGAATCAGCCAGTGGATCGCCTATCGCTACGGTTGGGCCGTGCTGCTGGGCGTGCCGTTTGGGCTTGTCGTTTTGATTCGAACAGTGCGTCAGTTCCGCCCCGGGCGGCACGTTCTCGATACAATCAATCTCCGTTTGCCGGTTATGGGCCAACTTATCGCCAAGACCTCGATCGCGCGGTGGACCCGAACGCTGGGAACGCTGATCAGCGCCGGTGTGCCCATTCTGGACGCGCTGAACGTGACGCGAGAGACGGCCGGCAACGAGGTCTACGCCAGCACCCTGGGCAAGGTGCACAACTCCATTCGCCAGGGTGATACCTTCGCCGGGCCGCTGCGCCAGTCCAAAACGGTGGACCTGCTCGTGAGCAACATGGTGGCGGTCGGCGAGGAGACCGGTGATCTGGACAAGATGTTGATACGCGTGGCGGACAACTACGACGAGCAGGTGGAGGTCCTGGTCGGTTCGCTGATGTCCATGCTGGAGCCGATCATGATTCTGGTGCTCGGAGGGATTGTGATGACCATTGTGCTGGCGGTGTTCCTGCCGATGATTCAGGTCATCACCAGCTTGAGTTCGGCGGGATAGTAATTCGACCCCTGGGAAATCTCGTTATCGTATATCTGTAGAAGGAGAGCAAAATGAAACCAGTTATGAAACAAGGCGGACAGAGGTCAGCTTTTACCATCGTGGAGCTGCTGACGGTCATGAGCATCATCGTCATCCTGATCGGCTTGCTGGTCCCGGCGCTGAACAAGGTGAAGATCTACGCGATGAAGGTCAAGCAGAACGCCCAGTTCCACAGTATCGAGGCGGCCCTGGAGCTTTTCAACAGCGAGTTCGAAGGGTACCCGGAGTCCGGGGCTCTCGATCCGAGAGACCAGCCTTACCCGGGCGCCATGAAACTGTGCGAGGCGATGATGGGGTGGGACCTGCTGGGCTTCCACACGAATTCAATGTTCCGAAGGGACGGGTTGGGGGTGAACGACCAGATGCTTTATGACCCTACGGACCTGTCGGCGCGGCGCGGCCCCTTTCTGCCGCTGGAGAGCGCCAACGCCTATCGGCTGGAGGACCTGTACCCGCCTGACAGTCCGGGCCTCGGTCAGTTCAACGGCAGGAATTTCGTGTTGTGCGATGTCTTCGCCAAGCAACGTCACAATGTCAAGGCAGGCATGCCGATTCTCTATTACAAAGCCAACACGGCGAATTCCCTGCATCTACGGGACATCAACGGGCAGGAGTTTGTGCCTCCGAATCCGCGGGACGCTGCCGGCAACATCTACAACTACTGGGACAATCAGCAGGTGCTCGAGCTGGGTAAGCCGTGGGTCAAAGGCGGCGCAGGTTCCGAGGGCAAGAGTCACCGGCTCGCCGACTACCGTGTGTTTTACCAGAACACCCGCAGCCACAAGATCGAAACCCCCTGGCGGCCGTACATGGCCGACAGGTTTATCCTGATTTCGGCGGGGCACGACAACGAATACGGTACGGCCGACGACATCTGCAACTACGACTGGAAGTACACGGAGGTGGATACGCAGCAGAATTGACGTTCCTTTAGCAGATGCGCGGCGTCGAGTCGAGGTTGGCAGATGATGACATCCCGACGAAGACATGGCAGGAGGGGAATATGATGAGGTCTGTACTACAACGTGTTTTTGTAGCACTGTTGTTCGTGGCGGCCGGTCCGGCTGGCGTTGCCGTTTGCGAGATCGTAAACGGGAGCTTTGAAGACGACGGGTACATCGCGGACGTCAATGAAACGGACCCGAACGGGTGGCGTGCGGACGTGTCGACCGACAAGTTCGCCGGTTACGTGTACACGGATTGGGCGACGGACGGGATTTACAATCTGACGCTCCATTCTCTGCGCGCGACGTTCGAAGCCGGCGACATGGTGAGCGTTTCTCAGGAGCTGGAGTTGTCCCAGGTGGATGAGATCATCTTCGATGTGAAGCTGGACAGCGACTTGTCGGCGTGGGACCCGAACGTAGGTAGCGCCGTGGTCCTGATCGATGGCGACGTGGTCTGGACGTCGGATGGGCAGGTCGTCGAAGGCGTAGCCGAGCTGATCGACCAGCGCTGCCCCGTGGCGGACAAGTACCGAACCGCCGGCCTGCACACGCTGTCGTTGGGGCTGCGCATGAACGCCGACGGCATGTTCTGGGAACGCTACTACACCGACTGGGACCGGGTGGAATTGACGCTGCTCTGCGGCGGCGGCGGTCTCTTGCCCGGGGATTTCAACGGCGACTGCGTCGTTGACGCCAACGACCTGACGTGGATGGGTGTCATGTGGCTGGCCGATGTGGCGGCCGACAGCCCCTACAACCTCCTCGATGAGGACGAGGGAGCCGACGCCACGGTCAACGGTTTTGACTTTGCGGTCTTTGGCGCGAACTGGCTCCACAGCAGTCTGGTGCAAGAAGAATAATCGAACGGAATCGTCGTATTGAAAGAGGTTCATCGTGAATCGCAAAAGGTCAGGTTTGACAGTTATCGAGATCCTGGTTGTCGTGGGGATTATCGCGCTGCTGGCGGGCATGCTCATCCCGGCGGCCAGTACGGTGAGGAAGATGGCCAAGGAGGTGAAGCAGCGGGCCCAGTTGACCGCGATCGAGCTCGGCCTGGCCGCTTTCAAGAACGATTACGGTGACTATCCTCCTTCGGATCCCTACTCGTGGCTCCGTAACGTGACCGACGTGCAGAATTCCTCCGGCGCCCAGAAACTGGCCGAAGCGCTGCTGGGATGGGACCTGCTCGGCTTTCACCCGGACTCGGGTTTCCGCGCCGACGGGGCGAACCGATGGCCATACGAGGTCGACGGGACGCAATATGCGGAAGGGACGTATTTCCTGTACGACCGGACCAGCAACACGGATTTGGAGAAAAGAAAAGGACGCTACATTGATCTGGACACGGCCGACGCCTTTCACCTGGGCCAGACCGGCGGCCACGATGGGCTCTTCTCCAATTTAGGGAGTCTCGACTCTGCCGCCGACACGTTTGTGCTCTGCGACGTCTTTGGCAAGGGAAAAGACGTGGTTCAGAGCGATGGCAGTCGTGCCAAGGCGGGGCATCCGATCTTGTACTATCGCGCCCATGCTTCGGAGAAGCGGATTCAGGACATTTATCACTATACGGACAACTACGAACTGATTGCCGTCAAGGAGGATGCGGACCAGGCTCGCAGAGGAACACCTCCGGACACCTGGTGGAATCCCTTGATTCGCACCGCAGGGAGTCTCCATGATTATATCGCAGATCCCCGCGTGCCGCCGGCACCCAACTCAGATTTGCGCGTGCCCTTCAAACCGGACTCATACATTTTGATTTCGGCGGGAGCCGACGGCCTCTACGGAACCGTGGACGATATCTGCAACTTCAAGCGGTAGGTCGGCCTCGCGCGGCCCTTTTTCTACGTGCAGCGTATGATTGATTTGAGACACAACCGGGCCCTGACGCTCGTGGAGATACTGGTCGTGGTGAGCATCATTGCGGTGCTGGCCACGTTCGTGATCACGTTGACGCTGCGCGTGGAGAACCAGTCGAAGGAAAACGCGTTGGCCAACGCCTATGCCCTGGTGGAGACGGCTTTGCAGGAATACCACGACTACAAGGGCGAATTTCCCGTGCAGCCGGTGCGCGATGCCAATTTTGCGGCCGACCACGTGGAGTTGATGTACGAGGCGCTGCGGTCGGTGCCCGACTCGCGCGCGGTCCTCACGAAGATCAACGGCGTTCTGATCAAAGGCGGTTCCGGCGACAAATGGCAGATGTGCGACGTGTGGGGCACCGCGCTCGACTATATCTATGTCCCGGGGGACAACTTCCCGGAATTGATTTCGGCCGGCCCGGACCGAAAGTTTGACACGGGCGATGATATCAGCAACCAGGACCTGTAGAGAGAATCAAGAATGCGTGGCAGTGCACGCAGGACAACCGGTTTGACACTCATTGAGATGACTCTGGTCGTCGCCACGATCGCCCTGCTGGTGGGCTTTGCCGTCCCGGCCGTGCGCTCGCTGCTGGGCTCCTTTCATTCGGAAGGGGGAGCCAGGAGCATGATCGAAGCGACGTTGAGTTCGGCCCGGGCCATGGCGGTGAGCCATCAGCGGTACGTGGGCGTTCGTTTCCAGAAGGGGTGCATCGCGAAGGATGCGAGCCGGCCGCTCGACCGCCTTGTGGAGGCGCCGCAGTACATGATCTTCATCATGCACGACAAAGAAGCGACGGGGTTGGGATCGGGCTTTCGAGCCGTCGAGGGGCTCCAGCCCGTCAGGCTGCCCGAGACGATGGGGGTCATGGCTCTTGGCGCGATGGCCGAGGATGCAGCCACGGGCGATGAAGATTTCGACACGACGGAGGAGTTGAATGACGTGATGACGTTCTCGGTCGTTTTTTCCCCGGCGGGCAAGCTGATCGTGCACGACGTGCAGGTTCGCAATCGCGACGGGGTGGCCGACCCGGACAACGGCAGCGGAGGCTCCGGGGGGGCGTCTCGCGATCAGGTCTTCAATTCGCCGAAAAACATTTGCACTGACGGCACCGGCCGGTTCGTGCAGGACGACTATCCGGCCCTGGGTCTGGAGAAGGAGCCGAGCGTCACGAGCTTCGTGTTGTACCACCGAGAACGCCTGGCCGAGGTGTTTGAGAGGGATCCGCCCGGCGTCTGGTCGGAGTACCTCCAGCGCCTCGCCGTCGACGAAACCATTTTTGTGAGCCCCTACACGGGCAAGCTGATCTCGTCGGAGTGACGCGGGAGCATGGAACGGATGTCGCGACAATCTGGATTTTCCCTGACGGAGACGTTGATGGCGGTCGGCACGCTGGCGGTGGGGTTGTTGTTCATCGCCGGGACGTTCATGACCGGCATCTTTCTTGCAACGGTCTCGACCGAGCGGACGATCGCGGCGGTTGCGGCGGATGAGGCGTTCGCCAAAGTCCGGTTGTTCGGCCTCGATCTGGGTGACCCCAATCTGACGACGACCGGATTTCTGCCGTACCAGCCGGATGTGTCCATGGCAGCGCAGGAGTATCTGTATCCCTCGATCGTGGATCCGTGCGCGAGCCAGTACTCGTGGTCGGCGCTGTGCAAACGCGTATCGGACACGAGCCGTCTGGCGGAGATCACGGTATTTGTCAGCCGCCGGGTGGGAACCCATGGGAGATACTGGGTGCGCCAGGCGGATGCCGCCCAGGCGCTTGAAGAATCCGACCTGCCTCGTCCGGTGCGGGTCCAGGTCGAGCAGGACGCCGCCGCGCAGGGGACGGACGAGCTCCGGATCGTCGACGCCGTCCCGGGCGACAATGTGGACGAGAACGGCTTCATCGACGACGGCAGCACCCTCGTCTGCGACGGGACGGGACACATCTATCGCGTCCTGGAACGGTATGCGGATCGTCCGGACGTGATCAGGCTTGACCGTCCCTGGGAAGAACCGGACCCTGCGGCTGTGTGGGTGATTCCGCCGCCCGTGTCCGGGGGGCGAAATCCGTTCGTGGCGGTCTATCAAAGGGTCCTCAGATTTGAAGCAGAGTAGCAGCATGCGAAAGGCGTTTACTCTTATCGAGATGGTCGTTGCCCTGGGGATTCTGGTGCTGGTTCTGTCCTTCGCCGGGGTCATCTTTCAGGTGAGCATCGATTCGCATCGCATGGCCCTGGCCAACGCCGAGATCATGCAGAAGCTGCGTGTCATCACCGAGCAGTTGGAGGCGGATCTGAGCGGTCTCAATAAAGACGGGGAGATCTTCATCATCTGGGACGCCGAGCGCAAGCGCAATTACACCGGCGCCAATCTGAACGATCCGGCCGCCTTCGAGCGATTCGACCGGATCATGTTCTTCGCGACGGGGGACTTCCAGACCTACGGCGCCAATCCGGTGATCCACGGCAATCTGGCGCGCATCTGCTACACTCTGGCGAACCGGCCGTCGCGAAGCGCCTCGGGCGATCCGTGCCGGCCCGAGGAGCAAAAGCCCGAGAAACGCATCCTGGCTCGGACGCTGCACATTCTCGTCCCGCCCGACGACCCGGATGATACGCTCGACACCAGCTCGTTCAGTGATAGCGACTGGGTCGACTGGAACAGCAAGCGCGAGTACGACTATATCTCGCTGGCGGGCTGGCGGACGATGCCGGTGGAGGAGAAGCTCAACGCATTATCGGTGATCGGGGACATCGACATCGAAAAGGACGGCGGCGACGTGGCCAGCACCGTCGGCGAGGCGGCACGCGGCGTGATCATCGATCTGTCGCAGGCGGATTCCGTGCACGCGGTTTTCTGCGAAGGCGTGAGTCAGTTTATGGTCCAGGGCTGGAGCGAGGCGCAGCAGCGGTGGATGCCGCAGGTCAATCCCGATGGGGACGGCAGCCTGGAGGATGATTCCGATTTCTTCCTGGACGGAGCGGATATTCACCCGACGCAGAACCCCGGCTTGTGGTACCCGGACGGGGAGGCGACGTTTCGCAACGTCAGTGTCCCGCTGTCCGGGCGGTCCCTCAGCAATATCCCCGGCCTGGGCCGGGCGCTGAAGTTCACGTTTACGCTCCACGATTCCCGGGGCATCATCGAGAAGGGCAGAACTTTCACGCATATCGTTTATTTGGATCATTGAGTTATGATGGCAGGACGGCCCAAAAGCAGACGGTGCAGGGAGGCGGGTTTGAGAGGCTCGGCCCTTATTCTGACGGTGGTTCTGACGAGTCTCCTGGCGATCGTGGGCGTTCTCTTCGTGATGGCCGTACGCATCGACAAGATGGGCAGCGCGGCCGCGGCCGAGAGTCGGGAGCTCAATTTTGCCGTCGATACGCTGGTCGCACAGATCATCGAAACGCTCGTCGAAGATGTGCCCGGTGTGGACGACCGGCAGGAATACTACGATTTTCCCGATGCCAACAACCCGTGGCTGGCGGAATTGGAGCCGTATAAGTCCGGGTCCGACTACTACTGGCGGCGGATCAGCGATCTGGCCGGCGCCCTGACCGGTGAGGAGACGGACGTGGAGATCCGGATCGTCGGCGAGCACGAGGCGATCGACCTCAGCGACACGGGAACCAACGCGGATGCCGACGGCGACGGAGTGGGGGATTCCCGCTGGTTCGAGGTGCCTGGAATCGTCTCGAGCAAGGGCCGGCCGATCTACGCGGCCGTGCGTATCGTCGACAACGGCGGCATGCTCAACGTGAACACCCATTGGAAGTTCGTCCACAATCATCCCGATCCCAACCAGGTGGACGGAACCAGCCAGCTCCAGATCAATGCGGCGGCGCTCGGCGTCGATCCGGCCGACTTCTGGACGTCGAAGGAGGAGGACGCCGCCAGGGCGCTGCAGCGGGCCCGCACCAACGGCGCCGACGACGGCACGATGACCGGCCTGGCCGGCTACGAAGCCGGCGTCATCTGGACGTACGGAGAGCCCGATCTTGATCGCTATTCACCGTTCGATTTGTCGGACGAGCTGGAGCTGCGCTATCGATACCTGCTGAACCACACCGATCTCGATATGCGCCTGGAACAGTGGGGCCGATTTCGACAGAATACGATCTCCACGCCGGTGGATGGTGGAACGGGCGAGCTGGACCAGTGGTACATTCGGGCCACCGGGCGGGGGCCGGCGGGAGAGGCCGACCCGAATTACGCGTATCGCCATGTCGCCACCATTCACAGCATGGACCGGATCATCATGCCCAGGCCGCTGCGGACCTCGTCGGGCGTCGAGTTTCGCAAGATGGTCAATGTCAATACCGCCGACCAGGACCGTTTGCGTCAGGTGGTCAAGGCCGCCTTGTTGGAGGCGGATCCGAATTTGACCGATGAGCGAGTCGCCGCGCAGATCGTGGCGAACCTGGTGGACTTCATCGACGACGATTCGCAGATCACCGAGATCGACGAGTGGAGCTCCGCCATCTATGGATTCGAGCGGCCGTGCGTCTATATCTCCGAGTTGGCCTATCGCGAGGTAAAAGACAGTTCGGGCACCTCGCACAAATCCTATGCGATTGAACTGCACAAGCCGTACTTCGAGGATGACGATCCGTTATCGAGCGAATGGCAGCTCAAGATCTCCAGCCCCTTGGGTGATGATCAGTTTCAGACCATAACCTGGTCGGGGACGCGGCGCTTCCATGTGCTTCGACTGGAAGATGTGGCTGCCCCTCTGACGGTCAACTTCGGTGATCCGCTGGAACCGACGGATACCATGTCTCAGTATGGATACGATCCGAGCGGCTACCAGAAGGCCGTCCAGGACGCCAATGACATCAAATTCGACACGCAGTCCACCATTGAATTGCAGCGGAAGATGGGTAAGCGTGCCGACAATTGGCAAACGGTTGATTACCTGAAGGTCCCTGCCGGCTGGATCAGAGACGATGGTGTGCCCCGCAGCGTCGAACGGGACATCTCGCCGCACAAGTGCATTCGCGCTCTGTGGGCCACGGCCGCGAAGAGCCCGCCGACGCTCGGACAAATGAACAGCTTCGTGGACGAGGACACCGGGCTCGTTCAGGCTCACCCCGCCGACGCGCCTCTGACCAACATCGGGCAGTTGGGCATGGTCTTCGCCAAGAGCGCGTATGACGTGGCCAAGCGCAGCACGGCCGCCGATCTGCTTCTCGATTTGCGCGCGCCGAAGTATGTGCATCTGTTCAAGTATCTTACGGTCATGGACCCGACCGAGCACATCCGGGGCGGCAGCTCCCGAGAGACCCGTGTCAAGGGCCGCGTTAACATCAATACGGCTCCGGCCTTCGTGCTGGCCCAGCTTCCCTGGATGCAATACAAGGATGGCTCTCTCTTCGAGAGGGCGCGTGCCGTCGTGGACTACCGCAGCGACAGAGGTGCATTCGAGACGATTGCCGAGCTGATGCAGGTCACGGCCCTGCACAGCCTGGCTTTCGACGGAGACGACAATCAGCCTCGTGTGGAGCCGTCCTCTGGGAATTTTCTGCCCGGGCCTGACGTGATCGAACCCCCCGACACCGCCCTCGACGATTTCGAAGAACGCGACCTGATCTTCACGCGCATCAGCGACCTGATTACCGTTCGCAGCGACGTGTTCACCGCGTACATCCTGGTCCGCATCGGCACGGACGGCCCACAGCGGCGGATGATGGCGATCTTCGACCGCAGCGACGTGCTTGCATCCGACGACGACGTCGAGGTGATGGTCGTGTATCAGGTGCCCGACCCGCGGTAGTGGGGCCACTGGGTCTTGATGAGTTCCAGCAATTTGGCATGCACCTTTTTGTTGCCCGCCAGGACGTGCGAGGCCTGGGCTTCATAGTGCTCCAGGTCGATCGGGAAGATCTTCTCGCCCAGCCAGTTGGTGACCACGCCGCCGGCCGCCTCGACGACGGCGGCGCCGCCGGCGATATCCCACAGCTTCGGCGCGCAGACGACGGTGGCCACGAGCCCTCCCGTGCCGACGTAGGCCAATTGCAGCGCCGTGGTGCCCAGGTTGCGGAAACGCGATTGCTTCATGATCTGGGCGACCCAGGCGGGCAGGGGATCGTCGAAATGGCTGTCCAGTCCCACGCTGGCGAACTTCGTGACGTCTTCTTCGCTGACAACGATGCGCCGGCCGTTGAGCTGGGCCTCGCCTCCCTTGACCGCCGTGAACATGGAATCGGTCGCGGGGTCGAACACCACGCCCACAACCGGCTCGCCCGCAAACATCGCCGCGATGCTCACGGTGAAGATCGGGATTCCGTGGGCGAAGTTGTTGGTCCCGTCGATGGGGTCGATGGCCCACCACAAAGCCGGTTCGGTTCGGGGCGCCTGCTTGAAAATCCTGCCCTGCTCGCCTTCCTCGCCGATGATGCCGTGATCGGGGTAGGTCTCTTTGATCCGCCGCACGATGATCTGCTGACACTGTGCGTCGGCCTGCGTGACCAGCTCGTTCTCGCTCTTCCGGACCGCCTTGACGTAGCGGATCTCTTCCATGGCGTGCTGCCCGCCGAGACGCGCCGCGACGACGGCCGTTTCCAGGAGCTGGCTCAAGTCTTTCTGTTCCAGTGGCATAAGGGCTACCTTCAGCATTGGTTGACACGATTACCCGGGTGTCCTATTCTACCGTTGTCATGTGCGAACGCCAACAGACAAATGCGAGCGGTGTGACCCGCAGGGCCTCGGCGCGGGAGCGGCAGGTGTCGGCCCTGATCGTTCTGGGGACGGTGCTTTGCTTTGGCACCTTGGCGTTGTTGCAGAAGCTTCACTTCGACTTCGGGCTGCTCTTCGGCCCTTGCGGGATGAAGCAGCGGACGGGCCTGCCGTGTCCGACCTGTGGCATGACGACGTCCGTGCTGGCTTTTGCCCGCGGAGAAATATTTTTGGCGTTTTACGTTCAGCCGGCGGCGGCTTTTTTGTGCTCGCTACTGGTGGCTGGGGCATTTTTCGCTTTTCTGGCCGGTGTTTTCGGCGTATATTTCAGCGTCTTCGATCGGGTGCTGGCTACGGTCCGAATCAGAGATGTGATGGTGGGTTTGCTCGTTGTGCTGGCGGCGGGCTGGGCCGTGACCCTGGTTCGGGCGCTGGCCGCCCAGACCTGATGTAATCAACCAATGGATACGAAAATTCTTGGAAGGCTGCCATGATCAAAGTCCTGATCACAGACAAACTGGCCCAGGAAGGGATCGATCTGATTAACGCTGCCGAGGGGGCGGAAGCCGTCGTCAAGACCGGCATCAGCGCCGATGAGCTGGCCGGGATCATTGGCGAATATGACGGCCTGATCATTCGCAGCGGGACGAAGGTGACGGCCAAGGTGCTGGAAAATCCCGGCCGGCTCAAGGGTGTCGCCCGCGCCGGCGTCGGTGTGGACAACATCGATATCCCCGCGGCCACGCGCAAAGGGATCATCGTGATGAACACTCCCGGGGGCAACACGCTCAGCGCCGCCGAGCACACCATGGCGCTGATGCTGTCCATGAGCCGCAACGTGGTGCCCGCCTGCAACAGCCTCAAGGCCGGAGCCTGGGATCGCAAGAAGTACATGGGCAATCAGCTCAACAACAAGGTCCTCGGTGTCATCGGTCTCGGTCGCATCGGTATGGCGGTGGTGAAAATGGCCCGCGGGTTCAATATGAAGATCCTCGGCTACGATCCGCTGGCGGCCCCCACCGACGCCGAGCAAGCGGGCGTGGAGGTGACCGACGATCTCGAGCGGATCTTTCGCGAAGCCGACTACATCACGGTTCACGTGCCGCGAAACGAGCAGACGCTGAACATGATCGGCGCCGACCAGATCGCCATGATGAAACCGACCGTGCGGCTGGTCAACTGCGCTCGGGGCGGGATCGTCAACGAGGACGCCCTGTACGACGCGCTGGCGAACGAGCGCATTGCCGGGGCGGCCCTGGACGTGTTTTCCCAGGAGCCGCCAGAGAACCGGCGCTTCGCCGAGCTCGGCAATTGCCTGGTCACGCCGCATCTGGGAGCCAGCACGGAGGAGGCCCAGGTGGAGGTGGCCGTCGAGGCGGCGGAGATTCTGCTCGATGCGATCAAGGGCGGACCGTGGCGAAATGCGCTGAACGCTCCGGCGGCCGCCGGCGCCATGCCGCCGTTGGTCAGCCGCTACGCCGACCTGGCGCGTCGCGTCGGCGTGTTGCTCAGCACCATCGCCCCGGGCAACATCAAAGAAATTCAGGTCCAGTATCGCGGTTCGATCGCCGGCATGGCGGTCGAGCCGGTCACGTTGAATTTCGCGATGGGGTTGCTGCAAAAGCACTTCGACATGCCCCTGAATCTGGTCAACACGCCGGTTCTCGCCAAGGAGCGCGGCATCAGCATCGACGAGACGAAGAACACGGAGCCCAAAGACGTGGCCTCCAGCTTCGCTGCGACGGTTGTCACGAACAAGGTCAGGAGAACGGTCAGAGGTTCGGTCTTCGGCGAGACGCTGCTGCGCATCATCGAGATCGACGGATTCAACATCGAGATGACGCCCCAGGGAGCGGCGCTGGTGATTTTCAACGACGACAAGCCCGGCGTCATCGGCTCCGTGGGATCTGTGTGCGGCAAGCACGGCATTAACATCTGCACGATGGGTGTCGGTCAGAAGCTGGAGGAGCAGAAGGCTGTCCTGGCGGTGAGCCTGAACAGGGCGCCCGACGACGAAACCGTTCAGGAACTCGGTCAGCTCGATTTTATCAACGAGATGTACGTGTGCATGCTGGATTGACGGGCAGGCGGCAGCTCGTTCGGGCGCTTCCGGGGACGGGGGCGTACGGTCGTTTGGGAAAGTGAGCACCATGGACCAGTATCTGATCATCAGCGTCAGCGGGATGCGTGGCATCGTGGGGGACAACCTCACGCCTGCCATCGCGGCCGAGTACGGCTGCGCCTTCGGTACCTTCCTCCGCGCCCAGACCGGGAGCGAAAAGAAACGTCTCCGTGTCTGCATGGGGCGGGATTCGCGCGTGAGCGGGCCGATGCTCATGTCGGCCATGGCCGCCGGTCTGTGTGCGACCGGTGTTGACGTTGTGGACCTGGGCCTCGTGACCACCCCGAGCGTCGGCGTCATGGTTCGAGAACTGGGCTGCGAGGGCGGTGTGGTTATCACGGCCTCGCACAACCCGATTCCCTACAATGGGATCAAGCTGCTGCTCGGTAACGGCATGGCCCCGCCGCCGGCCACTGCGGCGGCGCTGAAGCAGTTGTACCTGGAGAAACGTTTTCGGCTCGTTGATTCGCCCGCCTGCGGGAGGATCGTTCCCAACGTGGAAACCGATCGCATCCACGTTGAGAAGGTTCTGGCGATTGTGGATGCACAACAGATCGCCGGCAAGCGGTACAAAATCGTGCTGGATAGTGTGAACGGCGCCGGCGCGGGGATCACAAAAAAACTGCTGAGCCGACTTGGCTGCACCGTGGTTGCTTTCAACGACGAGCCTACCGGGTTGTTTGCACACGAGCCCGAGCCCACGGCCGCAAATCTGACCGAGCTGTGCGAACGCGTCAAGGGGGAAAGCGCAGATCTGGGATTTGCCCAGGACCCTGACGCCGATCGCCTGGCGATTGTGGATGAGCAGGGGACGTATATCGGTGAAGAGTACACTCTTGCGTTGGCGGCCCGGCATGCGTTTGCCCATCGCAGCGGCACGGCCGCGGCCAACCTGTCCACGTCGCGGATGATCGACGACGTTGCCGAACGGGCCGGCGGACGCGTCATTCGCACGCCCGTCGGAGAGGCCAACGTCGCCCGGGCCATGCTCGAACATGACTGCATCATCGGCGGCGAAGGCAACGGCGGCGTCATCGATTTGCGCGTCGGCCCGGTGCGCGACAGCCTGGTCGGAATCGCTCTCGTCTTGCAGTTGATGGCCGAGACGGGTCAGAGTATCAGCCAACTGCGACGAGAGATCGGGGGTTATTGTATGCAGAAAGACAAATTCGCCGCCGACGCCGACCTGGCCCGCTTGATCATGGAGTCGGCGAAAATGAAGTTCGCAGACGCGAAACTCAATACCGCCGACGGCTGCCGATTCGACTTTGAAGACGGGTGGATCCACTTGCGCACGAGCAATACGGAGCCCGTCATGCGGATGATCATCGAGGCCCGAGACGAGTCCGTCGCGCGGCGATATACTGACAGTGTTATGGAAATACGCACGTCGGTGCTGGAACACAACCGTGGCCCAACGTAACAAGAACGACAGAGCCGCACGTCAGATCCGATCCGTTACCTGCCTCGGCATCGTGGTCAACCTGTTTCTCTCGGCGATTAAGCTGGCAATCGGCTTGCTGGTTTCTTCGTTGGCCCTGGTGGCCGATGGCATACACTCACTGAGCGATCTGGCGACGGACGTGGCAGTGCTGCTCGGTTCGCATTTTGCCGCCAAGGAGCCTGACGCGACCCATCCCTACGGCCACGGTCGGATTGAAACCTTTTCTGCAGTCCTGATTGCTGGCGTGCTGATGGCGGTCGGAGGGACGATGGTGTACAAAGCCACCGTATCGATCGCCCTGAACGAAACGAGCGTGCCCCACTGGGGCATTTTCGCGGCGGCTGTGGCTTCGATTGTGGGAAAGGAAGCCTTGTACCGGATCACGCGCCAAGTGGCCGTAAAGTCGCATAGTACGGCACTTTATGCCAACGCGTGGCACCACCGCAGCGATGCGCTGAGTTCCGTGGCCGTGTTGGCGGGCTACTTTCTGCTGAAGTTCGGCTTTGACCATGGCGACCAGTTGGCGGCCGTCGCCGTCGGCTTGATGGTTATGTTCGTAGGTGTCAAAATCATCGGCGATTGCTTGAAAGAGTTGACCGAAGGGGCCGTGGATCCGGACACCATCGAGCACATCAAGGAAGTGATCAACTCCAACGCGGCGATCCGTCAGTGGCATCGGCTCCGAACGCGGACCGTGGGCCGTGAGGTTTTTCTGGACGTGCATATTCTGGTCGATCCGACGCTTGACGTGGCGGCCGCCCATGAGATCTCGGAAAAGCTCGAAAAAACGCTCGATGAGGAGATTGTCCGACCGGTAAACATCACCGTGCACATAGAGCCGGATTTGCCTACATTTCGAAAGTGAGGTTGTCATTGCCACCGGACTGGCTGCCGGCGATTTGGCCCCGGGCCCGGTTGCGGCGGAAACCCGGCAAATGTTGCACTTTTGCTCTCTTGGCAAGAATAGAGTTGAACTCCCGGTTCGGATGGCATACAATCGCCCACTTTTCGGAGGGATCGTGCAAAAGAAAGGACATAGAGTCACATGAGTTTGCAGAGTTTCTTCAATCCCCAGTCCGTGGCCATCGTGGGCGCGTCACGCGAGAAGGGGAAAGTGGGGTACGAGGTCCTGGTCAACATGGTCAACTCCGGCTATGAAGGCAGGATTTTCCCCGTCAACCGCAGTGCCGACACCATCGAGGGCCTGAAATGCTATCCTGATCTGGAAGCGATTGGCGAGACGCCCGAGCTGGTGATCGTCATCGTACCGGCCAAATTCGTCCTGGACGTCATGGAGCAATGCGTCAAGGTGGGGACGAAGGCGGTCATCATCATTACCGCCGGTTTCAAGGAGGTGGGCGCCGAGGGCAAGAAGCTGGAAGAAGAGGTGGTCCGCGTGGCCCGGCGGGGACAGATTCGCGTCATCGGCCCGAACTGTCTCGGTGTCATCGTGACCGCGACGAAGCTCAACGCGAGCTTTGGCGGCGATTTGCCCGCAGCCGGCAGTACCGGCTACCTCTCGCAGTCGGGCGCGTTGCTGGCGGCGATCCTCGATATGGCCAAGGCCAACGGCATCGGGTTCAGCAGCTTGTTCAGCATCGGCAACAAGGCGGACGTGGACGAGCTGGATCTCATCGAGGCCCTGGCGAAAGATCCGAATACGAAGGTCATCGCCGGATATTTGGAGAGCATCGGTGACGGGAATGCCTTCGTGCGTGCGGCCGAGCAGATCTCCCACGAAAAACCGATTCTCCTGATGAAGTCCGGCGGCACGGCGGCCGGGGCCAAAGCGGCCTCCTCCCATACCGGGAGCCTGGCAGGCAGCGAGACGGCGTACGAGTGTATGTTCGCCCGGGCCGGTATCATTCGCTGCGAGTCGATCACGCAGCAGTTTGATTTTGCCCAGGCGTTTGCCAATCAGCCTCTTCCCAAGGGGCCCAGCGTGGCCATCCTTACCAACGCCGGGGGCGCCGGCATCATGGCGGCCGATGCCGTCGAGAGGTTGGGACTGACCTTCGCCAATCCCTCCCAGCAAACCATCGACAAACTCGCCGCGAATCTGCCGCCGGCGGCGAATTTCCACAACCCCTTCGACGTCCTGGGCGACGCGTTGGCGGACCGTTACGAGTATGCCCTGGACGTGATCCTGGACGACCCCAATGTGGACGCCGTTCTGGTGTTGTTGACGCCGCAGGCGATGACCGAAGCCGGCCCGACGGCCGAGGCGATTGTCAGAAAGGCGCGCGAGAAACCGGACAAGCCGATCCTGGCCTGTTTCATGGGGGCTGAAAAAGTGGCCGACGGCGTCAAGGTCTTCCGCGAGGCCAACATTCCTCAATATGAATCGCCCGAAAGCGCCGTCGCCACGATCAGGGCGATGGCCGATTACGTTCGCTGGCGGGCCCGGCCCGAACGCGTGGTCAAGCTTTTCCCCGTCAACCGGCGTAAGGTCGAGAGCATCATCGAGCGGCATCTGCGTCGCGATCTCATGGAGATTGGCGAGGCCGAGTCGAAGGAAATCCTGGAGGCCTACGGTTTCGCCACCCCCAAGGGATCGATTGCCACGACCGCCGACCAGGCGGCCAACATCGCCCAGCAGCTCGGCTATCCGGTGGTGCTGAAGATCTGGTCGCCCGACATTCTGCACAAATCCGACGTCGGGGGCGTGAAGGTGGGTCTCAAGACCGACCAGGAAGTGAAGGACGCTTTCGATCTGATGATGTACCGCATCCCGAAGAAGAAGCCCGACGCCGACATTCTGGGCGTTCTGGTCCAGGAGATGTGCGCCAGCGGGCGCGAAGTCATCCTGGGTATGAACCGGGACCCGCAGTTCGGTCCTATGATGATGTTCGGTATGGGCGGCATCATGGTCGAGGTGCTCAAGGACGTGTCGTTCTACCTGGCGCCGCTGACGGGCCAGGAGGCCAAGCAGATGCTGATGAGCACGAAGACCTATCAGATCCTCAAGGGGGTGCGCGGTCAGGAAGGCGTGGATATCGAGGCAATTGCCGAGGGGCTCCAGCGGTTGTCGCAGTTGGTCACCGAGTTTCCGCAAATCAAGGAAATGGACATCAACCCGTACGTTGTTGGTCGTCCCGGCACGACCCCGATCGCCGTGGATGCCAGAATTGGTTTAGAGAAGTAAGATGGAAGAATTCGATTGGAAGACCAAGTACAAGGACAAAGTCAAAACCGCTGCGGCGGCGATGAAACTCATCAAGTCGGGCCACAGCATTTTCATCGGCACGGGATGCGGGCAGCCCCAGCACCTGGTCCGCGCTTTGGTTGAACATTCCGACCACATCTACGATGCGCACATCGTGCATCTGCTGACGATGGGAGAAGCGCCCTACGTGCACGAGAAGTTCCGCGAGAAGTTCAAGATGAACAGTTTCTTCATCGCGGAAAACGTGCGGGACGCCCTGGAGAAGGGGATCGGGGATTACACGCCGATCTTCCTGTCCGAGATTCCCATGGAGTTTGAGACCGGTCGCATACCGATCGACGTGGCGCTGGTTTCCGTGACGCCGCCGGCCGCCAACGGTCTGTGCAGTCTGGGTGTTTCCGTGGACATTGTGCACTCGGCGGCCGCCAACGCCCGTTACGTCATTGCGCAGGTGAACGCCAACATGCCGCGGACACACGGCAACAGCTTTCTCCACGTCAACACCATCGACGTGCTCGTTCCCTGTGACGAGCCGATCATCGAGATTCCGGTGGATGAGCCGGATGAAACGCTGCGGCGGATCGGGCAGAACGTCGCCCGCCTCGTCGAGGACGGTAGCACCATCGAGTGCGGCATCGGAAGCCTGCCCCAGGCCCTCGCCGAGTATCTCGTCTACAAGAAAGATCTCGGCGTGCACACCGAGATGTTCAGCGACTGGATCATCGACCTGATCGAATGCGGCGCGATCACCTGCGCCAAGAAATCCATCAATCGCGGGAAGATCGTCGCCAGCTTCTGCATGGGCTCGAAGAAGCTCTACGACTACATCGACAACAACCCGTTCTTCGAGTTCTATCCGACTGAGTACGTTAACGACGTGAGTATCATCGCCCAGCACGACAAGATGGTCGGCATCAACGTCGCGCTGGAGATCGATCTGACGGGACAGGTATGTGCCGATTCCCTCGGGCACAAGTTCTACAGCGGTATCGGCGGGCAGGTGGACTTCATCCGCGGCTCGGCGCGCAGCCGGGGAGGCAAGGCCATCATTGCCATGCCCTCGACCGCCAAGAACGGACAGGTCTCGCGAATCGTTCCGCATCTCACCGAAGGCGCCGGCGTCGTCACCACCCGCGGCGACGTGCATTACGTTGTGACCGAATACGGCATCGCGTATCTGCATGGCAAGAGCATTCGGCAGAGGGTGCTCGACCTGATCAACATCGCGCATCCGAAGTTCCGCAAGGGGCTGATCCAGGCGGCGAAGGCGAAGAATTTCATTTACCAGGATCAGATCGAGCTGGCCTGGGATCAGGTCAACTACCCGGAAGACCTGGAACATTACGCCACGTTGCGGGATGGGACGGAGATTTTCTTCCGGCCGATCAAGCCCGTGGACGAGCCGGCTCTGGCCGAGATGCTGTACTCTCTCAGCGAGGAATCGGTGCGGACGCGCTATATGACGCGGACCGTGGCGTTTCCGCACAAGGACGTACAGCAGCTTACGAACATCGATTACAAGAACGATCTGGCGATCGTCGGCGTCGTTCCGGGCGTGGTGGGCGAAGAGATCGTGGCGATCACGCAGTACTTCCTCGATCCCAAGACCCAGGCGGCCGAAGTGGCCTTTCTGGTCCAGGACGAGTGGCAGCAGAAGGGGATGGGCACGTTCCTTCTCGACTATATCACGCAGGTTGCCAAGCAGCGCGGCGTGAAACGTTTCTACGCGAAGGTGTTGCCCGACAATCGTCCGATGCTCGCGATCTTCCAGAACTCCGGGTACAAGGTGAACATCGAGTTTGACGGCGACGTGTACAACGTCTCTTACGACCTGACCAAAGAGGAAGCATAGGAGTCAACTTGCCTGGTCGAAAAGCAGCGTTCATACACTCCCGGGAGATCGAGCGGTACAGCTATCCCCTGAATTGTCCCTTCAAGGCCGAGCGGGCCGGTCGGGTCCGACGGACGCTTTACACGATGGGATTGCTCTCCGGGACGGGCGTGCGAGAAGTGGTTCCGGTAGCGGCCGACAGAACCACGCTGAAGAAGTTCCATACGGCTCGCTACCTTCAAGCGCTCAAGAGGTCGCAGGGCGGCAAGTGGGATGCCGAAGCAATGCGCATGGGGATTGGCGCCGCCGGCGATTGCCCGGTCTTTCCGGGGATGTACGACTATGCCATATTGGCCGCCGGCGCGACGCTGGTCGGCGCGAATCTGATCTTGTCCGGTGAGGCCGACATCGCCTTCAATCCTTCGGGCGGATATCATCACGCCTTCGAGGAGAAGGCCGCGGGCTTCTGCTACATCAACGACGTCGCGCTGGCGTGTATGGTCTTGGCCGAAGCCGGCAAACGGGTCCTCTATTTGGATGTGGACGTCCACAACGGGGACGGCGTGGCGCACGCCTTCTACAGCCGCTCCGACGTCATGACTATCTCACTGCACGAAAACCCGAAGGTGCTGTTTCCCGGGACCGGTTTCGAGGACGAGATCGGCGAAGGCCAGGGCCGGGGCTACTGCGTCAACCTGCCGCTGCCCGTGGGGACGTATGACAGGGCCTACCTGCACGCGTTCGAGTCCGTCGTTCCGCCGCTGGTCAAGGCGTACAATCCTGACGTGATCGTTTTCGAGCTGGGCGCCGACACCCTGGCCGGCGACCCGCTGGCTCATCTGCACCTGACGAACAACACGTACGTCGAGGTCATCAATCACCTGCTGCGGACCGGCAAGCCGATCCTGGCCACGGGCGGAGGCGGCTACCATGTGGAGAACACGGTTCGCGCCTGGTCGCTGGCCTGGACGGTTCTCAGCGATCAGGATCAAGACGACGGCATGAGCGTCGCTATTGGGGGCGTCATGCTGGAGAGCACCGATTGGCAGGGCGGTTTGCGCGACCGGGAGCTGGCCGTCAGCGATCAGCAGAAGGAAACCGTCTTGCCCGCTCTGGAAGCGTCCATCGAAACGCTCAAGGCCAAAGTCTTCCCGATCCACGGGTTGTGACGGTTCGTCGGCGCCAAAAAAATGGCCGAGCGGACGACCGCTCGGCCACTAACACTGTACTACTAACCTCAAACATCGTTAAGTTTTTGACAAAGATTCGACGTAAATCAATGTAACCTCCTGTCGTTGCAGTAGTTACGATAAGGCTTAGAAACGGAGTTTTTGGTTGCGGCCGAGCGCAGCGAGGCCGCGCTGGGAGTGACGTTATTTCGATAGTGGTTTGTCTCAGGTAGTGGTACTGCTGGCCGGCTTGACGCACGCAGTGACACCGGCGGCGACGAGGCAGAGGACGCCGCAAATCGTGAATGCCAGCGGGAAGTTCCCCAGATCGCCCAGGCGACCGCCGAGGATGGGCCCGCCGATGCCGCCCACGCCATAAGCAAGGAAAACCAGCGGATAAAGCTGTGCTATGTTCTTGGCCCCGAACGTATCGGCCGTGATGGTAGGGAACAGGGCGAAATTGCCTCCGAAGTTGAATCCGATCAGAACCGCGCCCAGGTAGAGCAAGCCGGGTGTGCCCGCCATCTTTGTAAAGGCGATGACAAAAATGCCTTGCGTGGCACACATGACGATGACGGATATTTTCCGGCCCAGTTTGTCGGAAAGGGTTCCCCAGGCGATCCGCCCGAATCCGTTGGCCAAAGAGAAGAATACCGCCATCGCCGTACCGGCCACTGCGCTGGCGGCTGCTTCATCCATTCCGCCAGCTTGTAATGCCTCTTTGGGGAACAGTTTCATCAAGCCGATGGTCATCAATCCGGCGCCGGCACTGAAGACGAATGTTATAAAAATCATGTAGAACTGAGGGGTTCGCAGCATCTGGCCAGCCACATAGTTGACCCCCTCCGACACCTGGCCCGCCTTGGGAGGCGGGGCGGTCCAACCGGCCGGCTTCCAGCCTTCCGGCGGAAAGACCATCCAAATGCCGCCAATCGCCACCAGGGCGAAGAACGCCACTCCATAAATTGCAAAAGTGTTGCTCAGTCCAGCGGTTTCGATGAGATGCCCCCATGCCCCGGCCAGCTTGACCCAGAGCATCGCTCCAAAACCAAAGCCGGCGACTGCCAGGCCGGTGATCAGACCTTTCTTGTCAGGAAACCAGCGCATACCTACCGCGATGGGCACAACGTACCCCAATCCAATGCCGGCTCCGCCAATGATTCCTATAAAGAACACCAGCATGGCGACATTGGTGCCGCCGATCAAGCCGCCCAGAAGGTAACCGAGGCCCAGCACGACACCGCCGGTAATTGCGAGCTTTCGCGGACCCAGCTTGGGCATGAGGTAATACCCGGCCAAGACCATAACTACCGCAAAGGAGACAAGGCCTGCCGAGAACACAAATTGGGTCTGTGCTTTGGTCCATCCGGCGTCCGCCAGTGAGGGCGTGAAAACAGACCAGGCGTAGATGGCGCCGAGACAGAGTTGGATGAGGATGCCGCCGACCACGACGAGCCAGCGGTTCATGACTTTTTCCTCAGGCATAACGATCCCTTCCTGTTAGAAGTGAGCCGGGTGCACACGACGGTATGCACCCGGCGGTCCTTTCTCTGTATGTCAGCGAATCAGCCTCGGCCTTTGATCAGATTCTCGACCACGCTGGGATCGGCCAGGGTGGTGATGTCACCGAGGTTGTCCGTGCTCTTCTCGGCAATCTTGCGGAGGATGCGTCGCATGATCTTGCCCGAGCGGGTCTTGGGCAGGGCCGGGGCGAACTGGATGGCCTCCGGTGCGGCGATGGGGCCGATCTCCTTGCGGACGTGCATGACCAGCTCTTTCTTGAGTTCGTCGTTTTCTTCCACGCCGTCGCGGAGGGTGACGAAGGCATAGAGAGCCTGGCCCTTGACCTCGTGAGGCATGGGGGTCACGGCGGCCTCGGCGACCTTGTCATGGCTGACCAACGCGCTCTCGACCTCGGCGGTGCCGATGCGGTGGCCGGAGACGTTCACGACGTCGTCGATGCGACCCATGAGCCAGTAGTCGCCGTCCTGGTCGATGCGGCAGCCGTCGCCGGCGAAGTAGATGTCATCGTACATGGTGAAGTACGTGTCGATGAAGCGGTCGTGGTCGCCCCACATGGTGCGCATCATGCCGGGCCAGGGCCGGCGGATGCACAGCTTGCCGCCTTCGTTGGCGTCGCATTCCGATCCGTCGTCACGTAGAACGACCGGATCCACGCCGAAGAACGGACGGCCGGCACTACCCGGCTTGAGCGTATGCGCACCCGGCAGCGGAGTGATCATGAAGCCACCGGTCTCCGTTTGCCACCACGTATCGACGATGGGGCAGCGCTTGCGGCCGATCTTCTCGTAGTACCACATCCACGCCTCGGGATTGATGGGCTCGCCCACGGTGCCGAGGATTCTCATGGTGTCCAGCTTGTACTTGGCGGGCCACTGGTCGCCTTGACGCATCAACGCGCGAATCGCGGTGGGGGCGGTGTAGAACACGGTAACCCCGAACTTGTCGCAGATCTGCCAGAAACGCCCGGCGTCGGGATAGGTGGGGACGCCCTCAAACATCATCGAGGTCGAGCCATTGGCCAGCGGGCCGTACACGATGTAGCTGTGACCCGTGACCCAGCCGATGTCGGCGGTACACCAGTAGACGTCGTCCTCGTGGATATTGAAGACGACCTCGTGCGTCAGCGTGGTGTGCATGAGATAGCCGCCGGTGGTGTGGACCACGCCCTTGGGCTTGCCGGTCGAGCCGGAGGTATACAGAATGAACAGCGGATCCTCGGCGTTCATCGGCACGGCCTCGCACTCTTCACCGGCGCCGCCCATCTCCTCGTGGTACCAGAAGTCGCGGCCGTCCTGCATGTTGCAGTCGTCGTCGGTGACCTTGACGACCACGCAGCTCTCAATGGTCGGACAGCTCGTCAGGGCTTCATCCGCGATCCCCTTGAGCGGGATCACTTTCGATCCCCGGCGCGACGTGTTGCACGTGATGAGCATCTTGCAGTCCGAGTCGTTGACACGACCGGAGATGGCATCGGAGCTGAAACCGCCGAAGATGATGGAGTGGATCGCTCCGACCCGCGTGCAGGCCAGCATCACGATGGCCAGCTCGGGAACCATGCCCATGTAGATGGCGACGCGGTCACCCTTGCCGATGCCCTTGGCTTTCAGGACGTTGGCGAACTTGCACACCTCTTTGTACAGCTCTTCGTAGGTGTACTTTTTCACGTCCTCGTCGGCGTCGCCCTGCCAGATAATGGCCGTCTTCTGGGCGGTCGGTGTGCCTAAATGACGGTCGAGGCAGTTGTACGAGACGTTCAGCTCGCCGTCGGCGAACCACGTGTGCTCGATTTTACGGGCCTTCGTGTCCCAGGTGAACTCCAGGCTTTTCGTGGGCTCCTTGAACCACGACAGACGTTTGGCCTGCTCCAGCCAGAACGCATCGGGGGCCTTGATGGACTGCTCCCACATCTGCTGGTACTGTTCCATGCTGGACACGTAGGCGTTGCTCTTGATTGAATCGGGCGGTGGAAACGTCCGATTTTCGGTCATCAGAGAGTCAATTGCTTTTTCTTGCGCCATACTTTTCTCCTTTTGTGTGATAACCCGGTTCCCCTAAACGGCTTTTCAATTCGCTCCCCACCTGTCTCGGGCGGTTGTAAACAAAAGCCGACAACCGGCCCCAAGGCAGTGGGCAAAGCCGAGTTAATGTAAAAGCGATTTTATAGAAGCCGGGCAATCCTCTGTCAAAGGAAAAATCTTCGCAAGAGATCAGAACTTGTATTTGAACGCTGCTTGCACGCGGAAATCATCGGCATCGCCGTCGCCGCGGTAGTCCGTCCGCCAATGGGAAAGCTCCAGACCCACGTCCGCATGCTTGTTTACGGCATAAATGGCGTTTCCGAAGATCGACCGATTCAGCGTCCGCTGGCCGACATTGACATCGCCGGCATCGACATCGTCAATACCGATGCCCGTGTTGAAACTCCATTTGTCCCACGGACCCAATGCCAGTGCGACCCAACCGCCTTTACTGGCGATTTCTTTGCCCGTAGTCGGGTTGACTCCCTGCGCTATACCGCCCAGGTAGGCATTGAGATTCTCGCCGGTGAAGAGTTCCGCCTTCAAAGTCATCTTCTCGCAGAGGGGCTGGAGAACGTCGAGGTTCAACGACCATGTGTCCGCCTCGTCGGCGGGCAGGTTGTCGTAATCTTCTTCTCCCCAGTGCCCGGAGAGACCCACCGTGGTGGGTGCGGGGCCGAACCAGGAGAAGGTCAGGCCGGCACGACCCTGCAACGTGGGGAACCCGGCGTCTTCGCCAGGCTCGTCGGCGAGATCGTCATCGCCGATGGTCCGGGCGATGGCTCCCTGGAGCTTCAATTCACTGCCTGAGGACAGGGTCAGGTCCTTCGTCAAACGAATCTGAGGCCGTCGATAACCGATGTTACCTGCGTCCCATAGCACAGTGTAATTGATGGTGGACGGATTCAGGGGGGAGACGACATCGCACGTCTGTCCGGCCAGCAGGCTCCAGTTGGAATCGGGCCAGACCATTTGCATATATGCATGGCGCATTTGAATCTTGGCTTTGTTCTCGTCCGCAGGGCTGCCATAGAAGTCAAATTCCACGCGGCCGCTCGCTTCCATGCCTCCGTCCGTGGGGCCGTTGATGAGAAAGCCGAGCCGTGTCTCATTTGCCGTCAAGCTGAACTCGTCGTCATCGTCCTTGGCCGCTTCGTTTTCGGCCCAGACGACGAAATTGCCATTGTTCGTCCGCGAGTCGTCGTACGCGGCGTCGGCCTTGATATACCCGTAGAATTGGATGTCGAGGCTCGACCACAGCGGCGTTTTGCCCGGGGCTGTGCCGGACGGTTGATCCTCCTGCCCCACGCGGGCCGAGAGGTCCTGGACCTGTTTCTCCAGATTCTCGACACGGTCTTGCAGAGCGGCGTTTTCCCGCGCTAAATCGGCGTTGCTCTGAGCCCAGCAGGAACTGCCGATTGCCGTCAGGACTACAAAAACTGCCCACACCTTCATTCTTGTCATACCAATCTCCATTACAACTTCCATTAACCTATTGCGTGAACGTTCGCATGACTTCGGTATTGGCTCTCCCTCGGGTGCAAAACAAACGAGGGTCATTGCATGGCATATTCTCGTTGTCAGGGGCTTCCTGCGGAGTCTGTCCCGGATGGGAGCCTGCTTGCATCTTCAGTCATCCATTACAGCAAGAAACTGTACGCATTATACGTGCAGCCCAAGTGTCGTCAAGAAATCAGGAGAGAATTGTCATTGGGCCGATCCCGGACAGAGGCGCAGGAGGGCCGGGGTGTGGGGTGTTCACCGGTCGTCCTGCCGTGCCGTGGTGGCTCTGGCGCGCCGGCGCATGTTGTGACATTTGCAGAGGGGAAGCTGCTGGACATGTCTTGTTGTGTTCCATTTTGCCCGTTACGCGCAAATCGCGTCGATCTACTTTTCCTGCGCTGCCCAAAGTGTTGGGCCTGTACGTTGGCTCGGCCGATCCTGGTGTTGTCGGACCCACCGTTGTGGCGCAGGTGTCGTTGCCTGAAATTCTCGCCTTACGGAACCGCGGCGGTTTCCCGTTCCGCCCTTTTGTCGGCTTCGCATGGGCTGGGCAGCTCGCTGAGGGTCCAGTAGAGGTCGATGGTCTGGATGGCCGCCACGAACTTGAGATAGTCCACCGGCTTGACGATGTACCCGGCAACGCTGCGGCGAAAACTTTCCGTCACGTCACGCTCTTCGTTCGAGGTGGTAAGCACGACAACCGGGATCCGCTTGAGGGTCCGGTTTTCCTTGACGACTTCAAGGAACTCCGTGCCGTTCATCTTGGGCATGTTCAGATCGAGCAGAATGACACAGGGCATCTCGCTGTCCGGCCCGGTCAGGTAGTCCAGTGCCTCCTCCCCGTTTTGCACGTGGATCAGCCGGTTTCCGATCTTCAGGTCCCGGAACGCTCTCTGCACCGTCATGGCATCGATCGTGTCGTCTTCAACAAGCAGTACCGGTTTGGAGTTTCTCATGCTGTGTTTCCTTTTGTTCTTGGGGAAGGGTGAAGAAGAACGTGCTTCCGGCGCCGGGTCGCGACTCGACCCAGATCTTCCCGCCGTAGATTTCGACGATTTTTTTGACCAGGGTAAGCCCGATCCCGGTACTCTCGTAGGAGTCGGACGGCTGGAGCGTTTGGAACATGCGGAAGATTCTCTGGTGATGCTTTTCGTCGATGCCCGGCCCGTTGTCGGCGACGCTGAACGTCCAATACCCCTGCCGGGAGTGACAACCGATGACGATTCGTCCGTCCGGCTTGTCCATGAATTTGACGGCGTTGCTCAGCAGGTTCTGGAAAACCTGCACAATGCGGGTGCGCTCCAGTGTCAGCGTGGGCAGGGCGTCACGCACTTCGATCCGAATCGTGTCCGGGGGGGCGGTCAGTTCGATGGCTTCCGCGACCGCGTCGGTTGCGTCGAAGGTGACTGTCTCCTCTTTGCTGCGGCCGGCGCGGGAGTATTGCAGGATGCCCTCGATCAGCGCGTGCATCCGGTCCACCTGCGAGACAAGGAGATGAAAATTCTCTGATTGCTCCGCCGCCAGCTTTTCGCTGCAGTCGGACGTGATCCATTCCACGAGCGACTTGATGTGGCGCAGGGGCGCCTTCAGGTCATGCGACACAACGTAGGCGAAATCGTCCAGTTCCTTGTTGACCTGTTCGAGCCTGGCATACGCAGCCCTGAGTTCGGTCACCCGCTTGTGTTCAATTTGTCCGGAGACGGCCTGTGCCGCCAGCCTCCTCTCTCGGGTGGCGAGTTGTCGGTACGCGGCATCCAGTGCATCCAGCGTTTCCTCCAAACAGGCTATTTCGTTATCACTGTCGGCAGGTGTGTTCTCGAACATGCAAGGCGCACAAGCGCCGCGTGCCTTTTGCAGCAGGCGCCGCATCGGCAGCCGAAACGTTTGCCGCAGGAGCAGTCCGGCGAACAACCACGTGAGGCCGAGGCTTGCCAGCACACTGGTTGCTACGGTCGCTCGGCTCGCCGCCAGGGTACGCCGGGCGGGATCGAGAGAAAGAGCAATTGTCAGAGTGCCCTCGGCGAGCCGGTCGGATGGGACTGCCCCGGCATGCGAGCCGGCGCGGGATTCGTCCAGGGGCAAACGAAACGTGTATTGTCTTGCCGGGCCTGGATGTGGGCTTTCTTCCCGGAACTTCACGTTGCCCTTGCTGTCCTTGATCTCGCAGAGGAGAACGTCCTTCTGCATCCGCAGGGATTTGCCGATTCTGTTGGCCGTCTGCGCTACGTCGCCTTTTTGGCAAGCCGTTCCGGCAGTGGCGATTTGAGCCATCGTTCGCGCCCGCTCATCAGATTGCCTGTAGAGGGTCTGTTTCTCATGGGCCAGCAGGCTCAGCCCCAGGCTCAATTGCAGAACCACAACCAGCGCGGTCAGGCCGAGAACGGCCCTTTGCACGGTGCTCAGTTTTGTCCATCGCCAGCTTGGCAACTGCGGTCCTCCATCTTCGTGTTGCATGTGTCCTGTGGATTCCATCGGCTGGGGGCCGCCCCGACGTCATTCATAGATGTTCGTGTCGGCCCCAGGCGCGTCACGGGATGTATCGGCAGATGGGCAAGCCCATTCCACACTGTGTCGCGGGGAATCGGGGTTTGGGGTTTCATAAGGCCCGTTGCGGGCCTGGTTGAGCGGACTGCCGGACCGTCGCGAGAGTCTTCGTTGACATCACTGCCTTGCATTGCAGCAACGGCCCCGCGACCGACGGTGGTGGGGAAGCTCATGGTCCTCGGGTGCCGGACTGTCTCATTCAGAAGGCAGGCAGGCCTCTTTCGCGGGTTCTTTTCGGACGTCCCGTCGCGTCAAGCCGACGTCGAGAGCATGGCCGAGAGCCTCCGCAGCTCGTCGGCCAGTGCGCGGTTCGACGATTCGCGCCTGGCCGTGCGGGGACGGCCTGGACACCTTCATCGGCTACGATCTCGCTATTGCCGCCGGAGGTTTTCTTGTGTGTTTGCCAGGTGGGTCAGGAGGTAGTCTTTATCGGGACCTCCAAGGTGCTCCCAGGGGAGGATCTGGTCGGGATCGAAGCCTTGTCGGGCGCGACCTTTGAGATCGAGTCCGCAGGCGGCGAACGCGTCGCGCCACGTCTCATAATGGAAGCACTCGTCCCACAGATCGAAGCGGGCGCCCGCTCGCCAGGCGGCCTCGATCGCATCGGCGCAGCGTCGGTCGCCCCGGCCGATGGCCGATTCGAGAATGCTGCGCCGGATGTTGTGAAATTTGAACTGCAGGTACCGGGCGCGCCGCCGCTGTTTTTCTTCGAGGATCAACTGTTTCGCCTGCTCGAAGTACTCCTCGGTTCGCTGCGGCATCCAGCCGAACGGCGTGTGGGCTTTCGGGACGAGCCAGCTTACCGCGACGTTGATCTGGGCCGTTTGGCCGTCCACGTCTTTGCGCCGCTTCGCCAGCCGCTGTGAGAGATCGACGATGGCCCTGACGTCGTCGAGCGTTTCGCCCGGCAGACCGACCATGAAATACAGCTTGATCTTCTGCCAGCCCGCCCGGTAGGCCGCTTCGACGGCCGCGAAGAGGTCGCTGTCCTTGAGCGGTTTGTTGATGATCTGCCGCAATCGCTCGCTGGCCGCCTCCACCGCGATGGTGAGCCCGCCTTTTCGCACCGAGGTCAGCAGACGGGGCAGCAGCTTCAACTGCTGGTCCACCCGCAGACTGGGGACGGAGAGGCCGACGTGCTTGTCTTCGAAGTAGCCCTGCAGCCTGGCGATGAGGTCTTCCAGGTAGGGATAGTCGGCGCTGGAGAGACTCAGCAGGCTGACCGTGTCGAACCCGGTCGCGTGGTACGAGTCCCTGGCCAGATCGAGCACCTTTTCGGCGCTGCGAGCACGGATGGGCCGCCGGCAGAAGCTGGCCTGGCAGAAGCGGCACCGTCCCGGGCAGCCCCGCATGATCTCAATGCTGACGCGTTCGTGGACCGCCTGAACGAAGGGCACGATCGGTTGGGTGGGCACCGGCGCGTTTTCGAAATCCTGCACCACGGCGTTGCTGAACTTCGTCGGCAGCTCGGGCCGGGTCGCCCGAAAGGACGTTACGCGCGGGCCGTCGTAGTCGAATTCATAGAACCGGGGCACGTAGGCCCATTCGAATTGCCGGGCGGCCTGAAGCAAGGTTTGTTCCCTGTTCTGGCCCGCCTTTTTCGCCTCGCAGAGCAGTTGGGCCAGTTCTCCCACGGCCTGCTCGCCTTCACCCAGGACGAACAGGTCGACGAACGGCGCCATCGGCTCGCAGCAGTTGGCCATGCCGCCGCCGGCCACGATCAGAGGGGCGCTCTCGTCGCGCCGGTCCCGCCGGACCGCGATCCCGCCCATGTCGAGCATATTCAGGACGTTCGTATAGCAAAGCTCGTTCGTCAGGCTGAAAGCCACCACATCGAAACTGCGCAGGGCCGCTTTCGATTCCAGGCTGAACAGAGGGATACGCTTGCTGCGCAGAACGTCTTCGGCGTCGGTCCACGGGGCGAACACGCGCTCGGCGGCCACGCGATCCAGTCCGTTGAGGATGTGATAGAGGATCGCCAGGCCCGTGTTGGACATGCCGACCTCGTAGACGTCGGGGAAGCATAGGGCTACGGTCAGCTCGCAGGCGCCGAGGTCCTTCCTAACCTGGTTGATTTCGCCTCCGATGTAGCGCGCGGGCCGGCGCACGAAGGGCAGGAACTCCCGCTCGATACGTTCGGCCAATAATTCTATTCTTTCGTCACTCATGGAGCTATTATACCGTTCGATGCCGAATATTGAAGTGGTTGCAGTCGCAGCCGCAAAAGTGATGAGGAACAGGTGAAAAACAGGATTGGCTTCATTGTGATAGCAGCCGTCGTCGGCTTCCTCCTGGTTCTGCTGTACGTTGATGCCGCGACGCGCGCTCCGGTCAAGGTTGACAGCGGGTACCGCGTGATCATGGGGACGTTCTCGCGCGTGGTGGTCGTGGCCCGCAGCGAGAAGGCCGGCCGGGCCTGCATTGCCGCGGCGTTCAAGGTCCAGCGCCGCATCGAATCGCTGATGAGCTATCATCGCCCGGATTCCGAGTTGAACAGGGTCAACCGCCATGCGGCAGAAAGACCGGTCCCCGTCAACCCGCTGACGTTCGAGGTATTGCAGCAGGCGGTTTATTTCAGCGAGCTTTCCGGCGGGGCGTTTGATGTGACGGTAGGGCCCCTGGTCGATTTGTGGCGCGCCGCCGGCGACGCCAACGAGCCTCCGAGCGAGGCGGCCCTGACCGAGGCCCGCCTCAGGGTCGGCTACGAGAAGCTGATCCTCGAACCGAAGGAAATGACGGTCCAGTTCGCCACCGAAGGCATGAGGATCGACCTCGGCGGGATCGCGAAAGGCTTCGCCATCGACAAGTCGGTCGAGGCAGTCCGGAAGGGCGGCGCCCTGGGCGGCATGGTCGATATCGGTGGCGACATCCGCTGCTTCGGCCGCCCGCCCGAAGGGCAGGAGCATTGGCGCATCGGTCTGCAGGACCCGACCGAGGCCACCGAAGACCTGATCACGGGCGAACCTCTGTTGATCCTGCAACTGTCGGACGCGGCTGTGACCACCAGCGGCGACTACCGCCGCTACACGACCGTCGCCGGCCGGAAGCAGAGCCACATCATGGACGCCCAAACCGGCAGGGGAGCCAACCAGCTCGTCAGCGTCACGGTCATCGCTCCCAACGCCACCACGGCCGACGCCCTGGCCACCGCCGTCAGCGTCCTCGGCCCCCAAAAGGGGCTGGCCCTCATCGAAACACTCCCCGCTGTCGAAACCATTCTCCTGCCGGCGGGCGAAGACGCCGGTCCCATCCTCAGCCAGGGGGCCGCGGCCTACGTCAAATAGCACCGCCGGAGCCGGCCGGTCCGCGCGGGAACGCCGCGACAGACGCTGGAGCCGCCGTTGCCAGCAACGGTCGGGCCCCATATAATGCGGTCACTTATGACCGTTTTCGTGCCGAATAGGGAAAGTCGGGGTAGTGGCAACTATGGGGGGGCCGGGTTTGCCATGTCCAACACGTAGCCGCTTTCGCCGGGATGGGCAGGCACGGGGGCCTGTCCCTGCGGGGATTCGGATGACACATCCATGCCAGGATGTTTTTACGCACATGAATCGAGCGGACTTTCAGGTGATCCATCCGATGGGGCTTGTTCGGCATCAGGGCGTTTCGAGGCCGGCAGGCGGCGGATTCACCGGTTTTATCGAGGTCGCCGCCCGCGTCAAGCTGCGCTTCCACGAAGGACGTGTTATCGTCGGCAGCACTGTGCCTCTGGAGACAACCATCAGTGGTATCGCCGCCGGACATGACATCAATCAGTCGAGAATCAACTCCTCGAGCGGTCGCTTGGGGACGTGGTGGACGCCATCCTCGTCGCGCCAATACTTGATGTTCCCTTGCGGCCCGGCCTCCTCGATCACGACGGTTTCGCCCGCCTTGCCGAGGGCTACCACGAGTAGAATCTTGTACCGGTCCGGTACGTCCAGGGCGGCGCGAAGGGCTTTTCTGTCGATTGAGCCTATCATGCAGCCGGCCAGGTTTTTCTCGACGGCTCCCAACAGAATACTCTGGCCCGCGATCCCGTGGTCGCAGCCGAATGCGTCGCCGATTTCGGTATCGCAGAGGATGACGATGTAGGCGGCGGGGCGCTCGCCCTCGGCGGGGCCCGGCCAATCCTTCAGATATCCCGCCCAGGCGAGGTGAGGGAAGATTCGCGCGTTCTTCTCGGGCGTGCAGGAGAGAATGTATTTGAGAGGCTGCAAATTCGCCGCCGAGGGCGACAGCCGCGCCAGGTCCACGAGATTCTCCAGCGTGCCACGCTCGATGGTGAATTCCTCGTCGAACCGGCGACAGCTTCGGTTTCGCACGATCAGGTCGCGTATCATGGTCTGTCACTCCATTCGAAGAGCCGCATCCTCAGCGTCTATCTTTGCGTCCGCCGAATCTCCACCTCCAACTCCTGTCCCGCCGACAGGCGTATCTTGTCGGTCAGCGTGATTTCGATGCGTCCGTCCCGAAGGGCGGAGGTGCTTTCGATAGTATCGTCGCCGCAGCGAACGCTTGCGCTGGCGGATTTCCACCGTTTGGGGACGGAGAAAGCCAGCGTCTTTGCATTCAAGTGTCCCCAACGCAGCTCGATTCGCTCGCGTTGTGCATTTCTCGTTCGTTTCTGAATGAACGTGCCCCATCCTTCGGCGCCGGTGAAAGCGGCCTGGAAGTCCCTCGGCTGCATCCGTGGAGCGAAGCCGATGTGTCCTTTGGGGCCGTGATATTCAAATCCGGCCAGGGCGGTATAGACGCCCCAACTGGCCATGGCGCGGGCGTAGTGGTCGCCGCACTCGACTTCGTTGAACGGATTGTGGGCGGCCGGATGGTAACGCTGCTCGATCCCGTGGCAGATCGCCAGGCCCTCGTCGAGCATGCCTTCCCAGACCATGTGCCCGGCGACCTGATACTCGATTCCCGTCCAGATCTCGCTCTTGTAGCGTACTCCCTGGGCCATAAATTCGCTCTTGGGCCACGTGCAGGTGAAGAGTCCGGGCTCTCCCGGCAGGGCGAACCAGCGCTCGGGCTTATGCACGTCGTTGTAGGGACCGACGTCCGGCGTCCAGTTGTATTTCCACACCGAGCCGAGCGCCTCCAGCACGTTTTGCTGAGGGTAGATGTATCCCAAGCCGAGCTGGTGGGCCCAGCCCTGGCCGAAGAGCTGGTCGGAGAGGCATCCCTTGCCATACTGGAACCGGGGATGCTTCTCCAGATCGACGATCTGGATGAAATACTCGTCGTCCCACAACCGTTCCATGGAGAGCTTCCTGCCGCTTTCGAAGATCCGGCGACATCGTTGGGCGAATGGCTCGTCGCCCATTTCCCGGGCCATCACTTCGCCGGCGCGAAGGGCGGCCAGATACAACGAGCCGACGAACGTGTTGGGACCTTCAAAGTTGATGTCGAACGTGTTGTGCTGGCTGGCTTCGATCAGGCCGTCCTCATTGCCGTCCTGCCCGATCGAGAACTCCAGGGTCTTCTTGATGCGGGGCCAGGTACGCCGCAGGAAGGAATCGTCCGGCGCGCACTGGTGCTCTCGGTAGGCCTTGAGGACGGTGCCGCATTGTCCGTCGGCGGCGTAGGCGTGGTTGCTGCGGAAGCCGACCAGGCCGCTGTCGGAGTGGAAGCCCTCGCCGAAATCCTGCATTTCGCGGGCGCTGCGTTCCAGCTCGGGGAAGAGCCGCCCCGGCGCGTGGGCGTAGTTCCATACGTGCGTGCAGGTCTCGGCGCAGCAGCCCACGCCTTCCCAGGCCCAGAACCGGCCGTTGCCCCACCACTGGCACGTCCCCGTGGCGAGATTGCACACCGTCGAGTGGAGCCGAAACAGCAGCCACCGGGGCAGCGTGCTGTCTTCGTAGAACGTGCGGTGCCATTTCTTCGTTTCGCCGGCGAGCCGGTCGTGGTTGTCCAGGACGTAGTGAGCGACCGCCGCTGCGTCGGCGAAGCGGTTGGCGTATTCGCGCCCCTGTTCGTGGTTCGGGAAGAACCATGAGAGGACGAAGACGAACGTGTGTTGGGCGTTCGGCTCGATCTCGACGGCCGGCGCCAGGACGACGCCCGCTTTCTCTCGGACCGCCGGGTAGACCGCGTCGGCCTCGGCGTGGAAGTCAATGTCACTCGGAGCAAAACGCGGCGGAACCAGACGCATGTCTTCAGCGACGTTGCCTTTGCGGGCCGAGGCCAGAACCATCGAGCCGTAATCGGGCAGCTCCTCCAGCGGCCCCGTCAAAGCGGAACGCGCGATGTCCGAAAGCTCGATCTGGTCGACGTTGATGTGCCCCCAGCCGCCGCTGGCTTTGTCCACGATCTGGATTCGGGCTTGCTTGCCCTCGAAGTCGCTCACGGACCAGAAATGCCACTCGAGCCTCTCGTTGTTCTTACCGACGGCGCTGCGTACGACTTTGCCATCGATGAGCAGGTTGATGCAGGTTTTCTCGACCTGGTTGCCGCCGCCGATGAGGAAGTTGATGTATTTGCGGTTTATTGGGAAGGCGGGAGAGGTAAGGATGCCGTGGGGGGCATCGCCGCCCAGGAAGGTGTTGACGAGCCCCCGGCCCTGGAAGCCGCTGACCTTCTGTTGAGTTGGCAGAGTTCCGCGGGCCGGACGCTGGCCGAAGGCTTCGCCGGTGACTTGCCATGGGCCGTAATCGTCGCCCTCGAAATCCATCAGGATGATCTTCTCGCGCGGTGCCGCGGTCTCTTTCGGCGGGGGGGCCTCCTCGGCGGTGTGCACGATGAGGGTTCGGCCGCGTTCGTCGAAGATGCGCGTCCTGCGATTGGCGTTGATCGCCCGCGCCGAATGGAAGCAGACGGCGTTCTCGAGCCAGCCTAACACGCTTGTCCTCACGGTTCTTTTCGAGGTGTTCTTCAAGGTCAGATGAAACAATGTCGCCGGTAGCGCCGAGTCCTTGGCGTTCAGTGGAATGAAAGGCGAAAACGCCTCCATCTCGACGGCGACGGGAAAATCCTCCGCCTGGTAGCGAACCAGGCCGATGGGATATTCGCCGGCAAACTCGACGCCGCCGAAATCCTTGTCCAGGACCCTGATCAGGGGTTTTCTCCCGGATTCAACCGCCACGGCGAATCCCGAATCGACCGGGGAATCGGGCCGGTAGGTTCGGTAGCAGTCGCGGCCGTACCCGGTGAAGACGTGCTTGTTGAAGATCTGCCAGAGTCCGAGCGTGCCGTCGCCGCGGAGGTACAACTGGCCCGCCGCGATGCCGCCGACGGGCATGCCGATCGTTTCCAGTTCCTCACCGGAGTAGACGGCGCGTTCGCCGCGCTCGCGGAGCTTCTGGAAATACTCTTTCGAGAGCCCTTTGTCGGCTGGCACAAGATGCTTCTCGTTTGCGAAGGCCCGGGCGCCGAAGACAAAGACGCCGAACGCGACTATTCGAAGTATCGCCTGCTTTCTCATCGTCTGATCCCCTTTCAACCGGCTTTCGTATGATCGGGATGATGGCATTTGCTCAATCAGTGCTTCCGGCTACGCCCAGCTTCAGGGCCAGCAGGGTGGGTTCGACGATGTGCAGGTTGTTCAGGAGCGGTTCTGTGTATTTGATGTCCCCATATTCGGCTTCTTCGAAGTGGTGCTGCTTTCCGACGTGGTTGTTCCAGTCCACGCCTTCGGTCAGGAAGCCCGTGTCGCGCTGGTGATGGCGGGCGGCGGCGCGGAGGATGGTCAGGGCGTCGCGCTTGTATTGCTCGTTGCGCGCGTCCTGGTAGGCTTCGAGATAGGCCAGGGCCGCCTCGGCGTTCTCCCAGAGGTAGGAGGTGTCCCAGCTTTTCTCCATGTAGAGCAATCCCTTGGTCTGCACGCCGTTGCGGTCTTCGAGCATCTTGAATTCGTCCAGACCCGCTAAGCACGTGTCGAAGGCAAACCGGCGGATCGTCTCGTCGTCGAGGAGTCTGGCGGCCTGCCGGAGCGTGCGGAACGCCACGGAATAGGCGACGTTCTCGTGTTCGTCGTACGTGTCGTGGTTGATGCTCCCGAAGAAGCCGCCGGCGTCCATGAAGGTTCGGACCTTCTGCCTGATCTTGTCGGTGTAGTCGGCGATGCCGCGCTGCGTAAGAGCGGTGTTGAGCTGGATGATGAAGAGCCCGTCGCCGCTTTTTTCAAAGAGGATGTCACCGTCTCCGTATGCGTTCTGGGGGTAGTGCTGCCCGTTGGGCTTGCAGCGGCGCGGGTACCAGCCGTTGGGCGTTGACGCGACATTCTTGTCGATCCATTCTGCGGTTCTGGCGGCGACCTGCCGCATCTTCGTTTTACGCGGCTCCTCCAGAAGATCGCTGAAGATCAGAAGCTGATAGGCGATTTTGGCCATCGAGCCGGGGCAGAACCAGTTGTTCTTGTGCTGGTAGTTGAGGCAGAATTGATTGGTGGTGGTCTCGCGGTATCCGGTGATGAAACCGGTGTCGTAGTCGATGAAGCCGTTCTCGAGGACGTGGTCCAGCAGCCGCAGGGCTTTCTTTTGCAGGCCGGGATCGCGAATATGGCGTCCGAAGGCGTAGAGCTCATAGGCCCCGCCGACGGCGTTGGCCGCCCAGCCGGGGCCCTCCAGGTTGCCGAAATCGTGCCAGCCCATCACGTTGCCGTCCTTGTCCACGAAGCTGGATTTGCAGGCCAGGTTCCCCTTGTATTCCACGAGCGTCCGCTCGATCGTGAAGCGGACGGAATCCCTGGCCGAATCCAGGATGGTGTAGTCGGGGTCCTCCGGCAGGTAGAACCCCGACGCGACGTCTTCCAGCTTGAGATAGTCCAGGCCGAACATGTAGCTCTTGACGGCCTTGTCGTTGGCCCCGGTGATCTCGACGCGGAGCGTGTGATCGCCCTTGGAGAGCCGGTGGACGCCCATGTCGAGAACGCCGGTGGCGACGACGCCGTTGTTGAACAGGTCGATGGGCTCGCCGAGCTTCTTGCCGTCGAGGTAGAGCTGCACGATGCCGTAGTCGATAGCCTTGGTGAGCTGCATCTTCAGGCGGTACGTGCTCGTTTTGGCTACGGGAACGACGAAGTCGAGCGTGTCACCCGGCTTGGCGTCGGTCCACCACAGGTGCGATTCGTTGCTCCAGTCGGTTCCGAAGCCGTACAGATCCTGCGGCCGGGCGTTGCCGCCGCTTTTACGGGCGATCTTGAGTTTTTCGCCTTCGAGGGCGCCCTTGACCTTGAAGATTTCGATGGGGGCCCAGTAGCCCTTGCGCTGGCTGACGGGGACGGGCTCGTAGGGGTCGCTCTGGCCTGCCGCCTGATACCAGTAGGCGATGGAGGCGTAGAGTGTCGGCTTCTTGTTGGGATAGTATTTCTCGATGGCGGCCTCGAACGAGTCCTGGAAGGGGACGTTGTCGGTGATGTGCCAGCGGTTCACGGAGATATGCCCGCGATTGTTCATGCTGATCGTCTGGTTGTGGTAGCAGTTCTCAAAGAGCGTCGGATTGCACCAGGCGTAGCCGAAGTAGTCCTCCGAGCCGGTGCCGAAGGTGGAGGGGAACTTCTCGCCGTCGACGAAGAATTTCTCGTCGCCTTCACCCCACCAGCCGCCGCGCGGGTTCCACGCGTGCAGCATCACGCCGCAGAACCGGCCCCGGCCCTCGGTCTTGAGCATCGTCCAGTCGATGGCTCGACGTTCGGCGTCTTGCGGCAGAAACGCATCCCGATGCCACTTGGCATGGAACCGCCCGAGCGTCTCGATCGGTTTGGTCACCGGGGCGTGGCTGATGCGAAACTGGAGCGTGCGCTCCTTGTCACCGTCGTTGGTCAGTTTGATCTCGGCGCCGTTTTTGAAGGGCATATACCAGCGGCTGTAGAATCCTCGCTCGGTGATGCCGAGAGGCAGTGACGTGTACCGGTTGGCGCCCGGCGCCGTGCCAAAGAAGTCGCCCAGAGGAGTCCAAACGCTCGGATCGGTTTCGCCGTCCCAGTACATGTGCAGGGTCAGCTCCCGCAGGATGTCGCGGTCGTCCGGGGACTCGGGCAATTCCGTGCGGACCGAAAGGCTGGTTATGGCTCTGGTGCCGTCCAGTTGCAGCACGGTGACGGTCTCTCCGGGCTTGACCGTCACTGATGTCCTCTCCCTTTCTCGATCGCTGCGCCGGGACGGACGTCTACTTCGATCTCCGGACAGAAGCTGATCGGCACTGGCGAGTGCCTGCTTCGCCTCGGACGAGAGGTCGCGAGTGAACGTGGGGAGCGTCGTGCCCTTGGGATAGGTCGTGTAGGTGAAGTGGTAGTAGGCGCCCCAGTCCTTGTCGGCGGTGATCTTGCAGGACTTCTGGAAGGGGATGGGGACATAGTTGTTCTGGCCGCGGGCGGTTTCGTGGACGAGGGCAGGATACGTGAACGGCTCGTTCTTGCGGTCGAAATAGCCGATGAAGGGCAAATCCACGGCCGGCTCTTCGGCGCCGTCGAGATAGATGCGCACGTGGCCTTGCTTGGGCAGCGCCGACCAGGTCCGCCAGATCACACCCGGCCCGTCGATCTCGGCGAAGACGAACTGGTCGCCTTCCTTGCGAATGAACCCGCCCCCGTCGCCGTTGGCGGCCCAATCGATGTACCGGTCGTTGGCCTTGTCGTACTTGCTGCGCCGATCCCAGCTCGACCATTGGGCGCATTTCTCGCCGGGCGCCGGCAGGGTCGCGAGATGCTCCAGGTCGGTCAGGCGATTGACCAGGTCGGTATAGGTCAGTTTCTCGGCTGCCGCGGCGCCGGCCTGATGGACCGCTGGCAGGAGCAATGCCAGGGTGCAGCCGATGAGAAAACAGATCGTTGGTCGCGTGGACCAGTGAGTGTTGTCCTTCATGCTGGGCCTCCTTCATTCTGCATGGACATTCACTATCAGGCAGACGGCACGGCAGCCGTGCTCCGCCAAGGCAGGTATTGTAATGAGAAAGGCCCTCCCACGCCAGCGGCTTTGAGGCATTCAAAGCCAGCCGGCATGAAAGGGCCTGACTCGGTGGTACTGTAATGAGCTTTTCTATCGACTGGCGTACTTGATGGAGCAGCCGTACGGAGGCGTGGCGGGCGTGCTGACGTTTTGGCCCGAGGTCAATTCCGCGAGGGCCTTGTCGACGTAGTTGATTTTGCCCGCGTCGCCCTTGACCTGCCCGAGCGGGGCGGTGTCGATAGCTCCGTTGTAGGCGATGTACCCGTCCTTGTCGATGATGATGATGTGCGGCGTGGTGCGGGCGCCATAGGCCCGGCCCACTTTCCCGGACGTGTCGTCCAGGATCGGATAGGGCACCTTGTGCTTTTTGGCGAATTCCCGGTTGGCCGCGGCGGTCGTGTGGCTCGTACTGTTGACGGCGAACCAGACGACGCCCTTGTCCTTGTACTTCTTGGCCAGGTCCGCCATCGTGCTGGTCTTCTCGTAGTGGTACCGTGAGAAGGGACACTCGAAGTTGAACCATTCCAGGACGACGATTTTGCCTTTGTAGTCGCTGAGCCGGACCTTCTGGCCGTTGAAGCTGGTCAATTGGAATTCCGGGGCCTTTCGACCGCGGCGTTGCGGTCGCGCGGTTTGGCCGGCGCGATCGCGGACGGCCCGGCGTAGCCGCTGCTGTTGCTGCTGCAACCGGCTCATCTGCCTCTGGAAGGTTTCCTGACGCCGGCTGATGAGCGTCTCGATCTTCTCGGCCGTTCCCGTGGCCTTTTCCTTGACCGCCGATTCGTGAATCGCCCGCAGCTCCGAGATCAATCCTTCGTGAGCCGTTTTCAGTTCGTCGATCTGTTGCTGGAGGCGCTGAGCCAATCGTTCCATACCTTCGCGCTGGCTCGCCGGGGCCTGACCTCGCCCGGGTCGTGCGGGCCTCTCGGGCCGTTGCCCCAGGCCTGCGGACGTCGCCAATAGCAGCGTCAAACAGATCGTCGTGATGGTTGCCGTTCGTCTCATTGCCATGTCCTCCAAACAAACCTTGGACAGAATCACATCTCTTCTCGAAAACGATTGCACTCAGGGCGACCAACGTAATCGAGTTGTCGCCCTGATGCAAAGGTTCTTACCGCTTCGGCGCCGGGAAAGTTCGCCCCAATGACAGAATTACATACGGGAAATCCTTTGACTGCCGGGGCATACGCCTCCTGCTGCGTCTCCGTCGCCGACGTTTTCCTCAGGCGGCCAGAGCGGCTTTGACGTCGTGGAGGAAGGCCGCGATCTCCTGGATGGCCTGAGTTCGGTCGTCCAGGTGTTCTTCGATCATCGCCACCAGTTTCGAGCCGACGATGACGCCGTCGGCGCCGGCATCGGCTATGGTTCGGGCGTGCGCGGGTGTGCTGATCCCGAAACCGACGCAGACGGGTACGTCCGCCAGAGATTTCAACTGACGGACCAGCTCTTCGACGCAGTCGGAGAGGGTGTTGCGACTGCCGGTCACGCCGAGCACGGAGACGGTGTAGATAAATCCGGTGGTCTTGCCGGCGATCCGTTTCATGCGTTCGGCTTCCGTGTTGGGCGTCACCATGAAAACGGTGTCGAGACCGGCGGCGGTGGCCGGCCCGGTGATTTCGTCGGCGTCGTCGATGCTCAGGTCAGCGACGAGAACGCTGTTGACGCCCGCGTCATGGAAGTCCTTGAAGAAGCGGTCGGCCCCGTAGTGATGGACGAGGTTGTAGTACATCAAAAGGCCGATGGGGATATCCTTATAGCTCTTGACCTCCCTGATGAAGTCCAGGGCTTTCTGGACGTTCATGCCGCTGTGCAGGGCGCGCACGTCGGCCTTCTGGATCGTGGGGCCGTCGGCGATGGGATCGGAGAAGGGGATGCCCAGTTCGAGGACGTCGGCGCCGGCATCGACGGCCGCCTTCACCACGGCCAGGCTCGTATCGAAGTCCGGGTCGCCGATGACAAAGAACGGGATGAGGGCCGCCCGGTTCTGCCGGCTCAGTTCGGAGAATACGTCACGATATGATTGCATGGTTGTCTACCCTGTCTTGGTTGTTCTTAGATAGGTCCTATAGGTCCAATAAGACCTATTCCACCGGTCGATGCGCCTCCACGATGGAAACATCTTTGTCACCCCGGCCCGAGAGGTTGACCACGACGGCCGTCTCGGGAGGCAGCTTGTCCTTTTGACTGATGACGTACGCCAGGGCGTGCGAGCTCTCCAGCGCCGGGAGAATTCCCTCCTTTTTCGTGAGCAGCTCGAAGGCGTCCAGAACTTCGGCGTCGTCGGCCGCGACGTACTGGGCCCTTCCGGTATCCTTGAGCAGACAGTGTTCGGGTCCTACGGCCGGATAGTCCAAACCGGCGCTGATCGATTCGGTCTCTACGACCTGCCCGTCTTCATCCTGGAGCAGGTAAGAGCACGCTCCGTGCAGAACGCCCACTTTGCCGGCAACCAGGGTGGCTGCGTGTTTGCCCGTGCTGACGCCTTCTCCCCCGGCTTCCACGCCCACCAGCCTGACGTCCGTGTCGTCGAGGAAACTCGCGAACGCGCCGATCGCATTGCTGCCGCCGCCGACGCAGGCGACGACCATGTCGGGGAGCCGGCCGATCTGTTCGATGCACTGTTGCCGGGCCTCTTTGCTGATGCAGCTCTGGAAGTGCTTGACGATCGTCGGATACGGATGCGGCCCGGCCGCCGAGCCGAACAGGTAGAACGTATCGGTCACATGGGCGGTCCAGTAGCGAAGGGCGTCGTTGATGGCGTCCTTGAGCGTGCCCGTTCCCCCTTCGACGGGGACCACCTGCGCGCCGCAGAGCTTCATCTTGTGGACGTTTACGCTCTGTCGCTCGACGTCCGTGACACCCATGAAGATCTTCGTCTCCATGTCAAGCAGAGCGCCGATCATGGCGGTGGCCAGGCCGTGCTGGCCGGCTCCGGTCTCGGCGACGAGCTTGGTCTTGCCCATGTGCTTGGCGAGCAGGCCCTGTCCGAGGGTGTTGTTGACCTTGTGGGCGCCGCCGTGCAGCAGGTCTTCGCGCTTGAGGTAGACCTGAAAGCCCACGTGCTCGCTGAGCCGTTGGGCGTGATACAGCGGCGTGGGCCGGCCCGCGTAGTTCTTCGACAACTGTTCCAGCTCCGTCACGAACGTTGGGTCCCGATAGAAGCGATAGAACGCCTCTTCCAGCTCTTCCAGCACCGGGATCAAGACTTCCGGTACGTAGTAGCCGCCGTAGCGGCCGAATCTGCCTTCGTACTTCATGCTCTGTTGCCTTTACTCAAATTGCCTGTGGCACCGAGCGCACGCTCGGTCATGCTCGTAAATGTCGGATGTTGTCAAAAAGGGTTTTCATTTTGTCATGGTCTTTCCGGCCCGGCTCGGACTCGATGCCGCTGCAGACGTCGATTCCGTAGACGCCCAGCTCCATGGCGGCCACGGCGTTCTCCGGATTGATGCCGCCGGCGAGAAAGACCCGCTTGCCGATGTGCCCGATGATATTCCAATCGAACGTCAGCCCCGTTCCTCCGTATTTCCCGGGGTCGTACGCGTCCAGCAGGATGGCGTCGGTGAAATAGTTGTCCGCGTCCTTGATGTCTTCGGCCTCCTTGACCCGGATGGCTTTCATCGTCTTGATGCTGTCGTAGGCGAGCCAGCGACAGAACTCGGGATTCTCGTCGCCGTGCAACTGCACCCAGTCGAGCTGGCATTGACTGGTGATCTCGCGAACCTCTTCAAGCGGGCTGTTCACGAACACGCCGGCGATGTCGATAAAAGCGGGCAGCTTGTTGACAATGGCCTCGGCTTTCTCGGGGGCGATGTACCGGGGGCTCTCCCGGTAGAAGTTGAAGCCGAGCAGGTCCGCTCCCATCTGCAGCGCCGCGACGGCGTCCTCGTGATTCGTAATCCCGCAAATTTTCACTTTTGGTATCAGCATCAGTTCCACTCTCACACGACAGCACACTCACGCCTGGTTTGAAACTTCGATCAACTTCTCCAGACAGTGTAATGCCTTTCCTTCATCAATAGAAGCCTTCGCCAGCGGCAGGGCCTGCTCGAAACGGTCGGCCCGCCCGGCCACGATGATGGCGGCGGCGGCGTTGAGAACGACGATGTCGCGACGGGGTCCCTGGTCCCGGCCCGTCAATATGTCACGTACGATGCCCGCGTTGGCGATGGCGTCGCCGCTTTCCAGCGCGTCGAGGGAAGCGCCCGAGAAGCCAAAGTCGGCCGGGTCCAGCTCGGTCGAGGTGACATGGCCCTCGCGCAATTCGAGGATCCGGGTCTTGCCGAGCAGGCTGATTTCGTCCATGCCCTGACCGTGCACCACCATGGCCCGCTTGGCGCCGAGGATTCGGAGCGTTTCCACGATCCGGTCCAGCAGGTGGACGTCTGCAACGCCCATGACCTGCGCCTTGACGCCGGCCGGATTGGCGAGCGGGCCCAGAATGTTGAAGGCCGTGCGGAAGTCCAGGCTCTTGCGGATGGGCTGCACGAAACGCATCGCCGGGTGAAACTTCGGGGCGAACATGAATCCGATGTGCGCCTCCCGGATGCACTCGGCGACGACGTCGGGTCCCGGATCGATCTTGACGCCCAGCTCGCTGAGCACGTCGGCCGAGCCGCACTTGCTGGTGATGCCGCGGTTGCCGTGCTTGGCCACGTACGCGCCGGCGCCGGCGGCCACGAGCGCCGCGGTGGTCGAGACGTTGAAGGTCTTGACGATCGCTCCGCCCGTTCCGCACGTGTCGATCATGTTGTCGATATCGACCTTGACCGGCACGGCGTGATTCCGCAGCGATTGCGCCAGTCCGGCGATCTCACCGGCGGTCGCCCGTTTCATCCGCATCATGGCCAGAAACGCTGCGATCTGCACTTCCGTTACCTCGCCTTCAAAGATCGTGTCCTGTAGCGCCTTGGCCTGATCGAAGGTGAGGTCATTGCCTTCCAACAGAATTTCGAGGTACTCGGTGATTGTTGCCATTTGTCAGTTCCCTACTGATTGTTTTCGACTGCTGGCGATGTGAAGGACGTTTTGGATGATCTTGCCGCCAGCGGGCGTAAGAATGCTTTCCGGATGAAACTGGACGCCGTAGATGGGCAGCTCTTTGTGTTCCACGGCCATGACGATCCCCTCAAACTCGCCCGTTTTCTCCAGGCAATCGGGCAGTTCCTGGGCCATGAGACTGTGGTACCGGCCGGCCTGGAGCGGGTTCTCCACGTCGCGGAAGAGGCCCGTTCCGCTGTGGCTGATCCGCGAGGGCTTCCCGTGCATGGGCTCCGGCGCGTGGCCGATCTTGCCGCCGAAGTACTGAACGATGACCTGGTGTCCGAGGCAGACGCCGAAGATCGGCAGCCTGTCTTTGAACGCCTCGACGGCCTCGAGTGAAACGCCGGCGGCGCTCGGGTTGCCCGGCCCCGGCGAGATCACCAGGAGATCGGGGTCGAACGCGTCGGCGACGGACCGCAGGTCCTCGAGTCTTGTGTCGGCCCGATACACTCTCGTTTCGCATTGCCGCTTGGCGAAATCATCGACGAGATTGTACGTGAACGAATCAAAATTGTCGATAACCAAAACCTTTTTCCTGGCAGCTTCCATCGCATTTCCCTTTATGCCGGCAAGCCTGTTCCGGCCCGGTTACTGGCCTCGAATCGCTCTCAGACACGAGCGTGCCTTGTGTTCGGTTTCCTCGAATTCGGTCTTCGGAACGCTGTCGTGAACGATGCCCGCGCCGACACGGATGTACGCGGTGCGGCCCTGCACCTGCAGGCTCCGGATAGTGATGCAACTGTCGAACTGGCCGTCCACCGTCAGATACATGACGGCGCCGCCGTAGTAGCCGCGTTTGTTCTTCTCGAGCTGTCGGATGATTTTCATGGCCTCGATCTTCGGCGCGCCCGTGAGCGTGCCCATGTTCATCGTGGCCAAGTAGGCGCTGAGCGCGTCGAGGTCGTCCCGGAGCGTGCCCTTGACGTTGCTGACGAGGTGCTGCACCGATTCATATTTCTCGACGGTCAGCAGTTCGGTGACGATCCGGCTGCCCGGATCGGCGACGCGGGCGATGTCGTTGCGGGCCAGATCGACGAGCATCATGTGCTCGGCCAGCTCCTTGCGGTCCAGCTTGAGTTCCGCCTCGTAGCGGAAGTCGGTGTCGGCGTCGATCTCGTTTCCGATGCGTCCGCGCGGCTTGGTGCCGGCGATCGGCCGGATCTCCACGTGCCGCGGTCCCGTCCCGCTGACCCGCAGGTTCAGCTCCGGGCTGGATCCCATCAGCACCGTATTCGGCGTGTTGAGATAGAACATGTACGGCGACGGATTCAGATCGCGCAGGCGTTTGTACACGTCCAGCGGCTCGTCCGCACAAGGCTCGGTCAGCGTCCGGCTCAGGACCACCTGGAAGATGTCCCCGTCGATGATGTGCTGCTTGGCCTGCCGGACCATCCGCTCGTATTCGTCCTGCGTCGTATCCGTCGAGGCGGCCGGCGGCGCATCGTTGCCGCGCCGGCCCTGGACCGGGTCGAACCGCGCCATGTTGAAATAGTAATCGAAATTATTCTGGGCCTCGGCGATGGCGGCCTCGCGGTCGCCGTTGGTGATCATGCAGTTGACGACGACGTAGCCCTGGTTGTGCTCGTGGTCCATGATGAAGATGTTGTCGGCGAAGTAGAGCTCGTAATCCGGGTTGCCGAGGACGTCCTGGTCATTGGCCGGGAGCGTCTCGAACTGGTCGACGAAGTCGTAACTAAGCGCCCCGAGCAGGCCGCAGGTGACCCGGAAGGGCTTGCTGGCCAATCGAAAGGCAAACGCGACGGCCCGCAGTACGTCCATCTGGTTCGTGCACCGCAGCCGGGTGCGCTCGTCGACGGTTTCCTGCAGGCGCTTGATTCGCCCGGTGATAGCTTCCGCCCCGAAGTCTACGGAGTCGCAGAAGGCAAACCGGTCCTTGCTGGCGGCCAAGTAGCCCAGGATGCGTTTTCCCGTCTTGCTCAACGCTTTGATCGTGAAGTCCGACCCGGTGCCCGTGAGGTACAGGGCCGGCCGCGCCGTGCCGAAACTCAGGGCCCCTGTGCCTGTGAGGTACTCGCGCGACTCGAACAGACAGGAGTTTTTGCTGCGCCCGTAGTCGGTCAGTTTGCCGAAGAACTCCAGAGGATCGCCGAAATCGATGCGCTTGACGATGGGGACGATCTGTCCGGGTTCGGCGTTCTGTATGATCTGTCGATAGTCTTCCATGGTCCGGCTCTCGGATTCTAACTGAACTCCTCTTCTACGTTCCAGTGGTACGCATCACAACGCGCCAAAAAAAAGCAGCCTGCCGTTTCCGACAGGCTGCGTTTTAGAATTCTTCTGGGGTCTTTCTTAAGGCAAAATCATCGCTCGCCCGCCGGATATATGTCCGTGGGCCACCACCAAAACAGGTTGTTGCTATGAAATTGCCTCATGATCCAGCTATTAAACCAGCGTCACTCGACTTTGTCAAGCGGAAAAAGCATAAATTTTCCCGATCGCGGTTTCGGGGCTCACCACTGCGCCTCGATGTAGGGTCCCAAGGGGCCCTCCGGCTTGGGCTTCGGCCGCGACTTGATAATCGCTTCGGCAATTGCAATGTCGCACTGAAGCGTAATCTTGATATTTGAGGAATCCGCCTCGACGATGGCCACCTGATGCCCCAGGGCCTCCACGAGATACGAATCGTCGCTGACCTTATCGGGCTCGAGATTCGCAAGGTTCTCGTACGCCTTTTTCAGCAGCGAGGCTTCAAACACCTGCGGGGTCTGGGCCTCGTAGAGACCGTTGCGGTCCACGGTCCTGGTGATGACGTTGTCCTTGACGTCCTTGATCGTGGCGGTGACTGGAGAGGCGGGGATGGCCGCCCCGGTCTTGGCGGCCGCGGCGATGACGTCGGCGATGAGCTGCTCGGTCACGCAGCATCGGCACGCGTCGTGAACCGCCACGAGGTCGATGTTATCCTTGAGAAGCTTGAGGGCGTTCTCGATGGTCTCGAATCGCTCCCGGCCGCCGAAGAACGTCTTGACGTTGAAGAACGTCAGCTTCGCGCCCCATTTGACGCTGACGATCTCTTCGTCCTCCTCAGCAATGCCGAGCAGGATTTGCTTGACGTCGTCGCGGTTGGCGAAGAGCTCGACGCTGCGGACGAACACGGCCCGGCCGGCGACGTCGGTGAACTGTTTCTTGCGTTTGCCGCCGAACCGGGTTCCCGGTCCGGCCGCACAAATGATGGCTGCTACGTTTTTCGACACGGTTCTCTCCTCAAAATCGCCAAACGCGGTACTGCGTTTGAAATACGTCCTATAGGTCCTATACGACCTATTAGCGCTCGGCCTCAATAGTCAATGCCACGTCGTGCGGTTACGCCGCTGTCAAACGGGTGTTTGACGTTCTTCATCTCGGTCACCAGATCGGCCAGCTCGATCAACTCGGCCGGGGCGCCGCGACCGGTCAGAACGAGCTCGACGGCCGGGTCTCTCTGCTCGATCAAACGCCGGACGTCGTCGAGACGGGCCAATCCCTTCGACAGGCAGAAAACGATCTCGTCGAGGATAAGGACGTCGTAGAAACGCTTCCGTGCCGTTTCCGTCAGTCTGCCCAGAGCCTCCTCGATCGCTACCTTCGTGCGCGCGACCTTCTCGGCGTCGGCGAGTGATCTGGCCATATCCCAGGCCTCTTCCAACGCCTCGACGCGGATGCGGACGGCCCCCAACTGAAGGGCGAACCGTTCTCCGATGTCGAGCGAAGGCGGTTTGAGGAACTGGAAGATCAAGACTTTGTTCCCCTGGCCGGCCGCACGCAGCGCCAGCCCGAAGGCCGCTGTCGTCTTGCCCTTGCCGTCGCCTGTATAGATCTGTACCAAGCCTTTTTCGAGCATGGCCCTATCATACGCTGCATGTCCGGCTGTAAGAAACCAAAATCTCGCAGAGGATCCCAGGCCCGCTTTGCGTAGTGCCTTGCAGCTCGGATGAAGACGTTGCGTTATGAGACCATCACGTGCAAATGTCCCTTTTCTATACTACTAACCTCAAACATCGTTAAGTTTTTGACAAAGATTCGACGTAAATCAATGTAACCTCCTGTCGTTGCAGTAGTTACGATAAAACCTGGGGGTGCTCGCTTAGTATGCTGTGACTCCGTGCCTCATTAGATAATTCCAGAACT
>CAYPZL010000008.1:0-63859 GCA_964415045.1 uncultured Pirellulales bacterium
CAGCAGGCTCTCGTCGGTGACGGGAATCTCGGGCAGCGTGGTGAAGCTCCAGACCGCGCCCTTGTTCGTCTGCATCGGCGAGATGAACTCATCCACGCGCCAGTAGTACGTCTTGCCCAATTGCAGCATCCCGGGATCATAGATTGCATCCGCGACCATCGCGCCGCCGTCGACGACGTCGTTGACCTCATCGAAGCTCTCGCCGAAGTACACCGTGTGGAACAAAGCTCCGAGTCCCTTCTCCCAGGTCAGATCCTGGTCCGGGTCGATGTAGGACACTCCGTCCGCAGGCGACGGGGCCCAGGCGACATCGGGCTGCACCCAGAAGCTCCAGACTTCGCCTTTCCAGGGGCTGTCGGGATCGGTCTCGTTGATCTCGTCGATACGCCAGTAGTAGGTCTGGCCCGGGGTCAGGTTCGCGGCGCTGAATGTCGTTGCCGTCTGGTTGCCCTGAAAAACGGCACTGTCCGGCGTAGCCTGCTCGACCTCTTCGAGGCTCTCGCCCAGGTAAACGTCGTGCGAGACGGCGAACTCGCCGGCTCTCCACTCAAGCGTGGTCTCTGTGGTCCCAATCATGGAATCCCTCTTCGGCGCGATCGCGATGGCAAAGGGGTAATCGTCACCGAACATGGAGCCCAGGATATCCGCTTCGCCCAGGATGTGGTCGTAGACCCGCACTTCGTCGATCCGTCCTTCGTAGAACTGCCCCCACTGGTTGTTGCCGATGCGGAACGGCCCGGCGCCCGGATTCAAAGCGGAGGCATCCAAACGCTGGGCCTCGGCGCCGTTGAGGTAAAAGATCGCTCCCCCAACCTCTCTACCAGCCCGTCATCCAGGACAAATCATCACCGATGTCTTCAGGCTGGGAGAGTCGGTTCCATTTCAGGGTCCAGAGATCCTCGGCCCGGACGTACCGGGCACCGCCGTCCCCGAAGCAGACGTTGACGCCCTGTTTGTGCCGCCTCATCACATGGCATACGATTTGCGACCAGTTTCCGATATTGAACATTTGTTCCTCGGCCGCCGTCGGCGCGGGGACCGGATGGGTATTCTCCGGCCAGGCATTGTTCCAGCGGGCGTCCGCCAGGAACGGGACCTCGGCGATGTGCCTGACGTCTATCGTGGCCCATGCCTTATCGACGTTGGCTCGCTTGCCGTTCTGGTCGATCGTATTGCGGAGCCAGGAATTCTCCCCGAAGCTGCCGATCCCCCAGTCTGTGTCGGCCATCCAGCCGGCCTGCGCAACGTCGATCTGCCAGGCGTTGCGGGTGTATCCGAAGTAGCTTTCGGCCTGCAGGCCGGTCGGATTCCCGACCGAGACTTTCGTGGCGGCCGGGCACGTGCGCATCTTGTTGATGTCGGAGTAGTAGGGCCTCAGGGATTCCATGTACGTGGTGCGAACGGTACCGCCCTGGAAGTAGGGGAGCTTCGAATCGTAATCGGTGGCGTAGAGCTGGTAGCACATACCCCACTGCTTTAACGCCGCCATGCACACGGCGCCCCTCGCCTGCTTCCGGGCCCGGCTCAGTGCCGGGATCAGAACCCCCATCAGCAGGGCGATGATCGCGATGACGACGAGCAGTTCGATCAACGTGAAGCCGCTGAGAACACCCTTCCTGCTTCCGCGCTGGATGACAGTCATGACCGGCCCTCTGGGTCCAGTACCGAGCTTGCAATCAGATGATCCACCCAACCCACTTCACCCGTGTCAGGAGACATTGCCTCGACGTAGCCCGTGAGCTCGGGGCATATCCTCCTGACCTCAGGGTGTTACTATTATAGCGTCCGGATTTCGAAAAGACAAGCGCGACGCCTTCCCGCTTTTCCCTGCCGGGCCCCGTGCGTTCACTCGATCACCTTGGGCTCTTGCGCGTAGGCGTTGTTGAACACCTTCGTCCGGGCGGAGGCCCGCACCGCTTGCTCGGATCCGTTGTGTCGGGGGAACCAGTTGTGGTGCACCTCGCATTTCTCCTCCGGCACACCGCGAATTACCACCGGGGTCTGCGGGGCACGGAACGTGTTGTTGTAGATTTCGATCGCGGTCCCTGCAATGTCCGTCCCGTCCTTGCGGTCGCGTCCCCCGTGCATGTCGAAGCAATGACTCAACGAGACGCCAAGCTCCACGTTGTGGCGGGCCACGTAGCTGTTGCCCGGGCGGCCCGTGCCGGCGATGGAGTGGCGGTTCCAGTCGAATAGGTTGCACTCGATGAGCGACGAGGCCGTATTGTGGCATACGCCGTATCCCAGGCCCTGGTACTGGCAATGGTGAATGTAGTTGTGGTGGATGTGATGCCCCGTGCCGGTCGTGAGGTACACACCGGCGTGTGAGAAGCCGGAGATTTCGCAGTTGTCCACTTCAAGACGTCCGTATTCGGTGGTGATGGCATTGGAGGTGGGGAGCTTGTAATAGTACTTGTGCCCTCCACCGTCGGGACCGAACGAGCGACGATGGTGGTCGAGGTATCGCTTGGGATTGGGGCCCCGCAGGCGCAGGCCCGTGACGCGCACGCCGGGCCCGGCTGCGCGAATCATGACCGGCGTGTCGAGTGCGTCACTGGTGAGCAGCGCGCCCGCCGAACCGTCATGCCCGCGGTCGCCCGCCAGAGTAACGCCCTCAGGGACTTCCAGAACGAGTCGCTCGATGTAGATGCGGGCGGTCAAGTCAATCTCTGTCTCGCCGGGAAGGAAGACCACCTGGCCGGGCTTGGCTTTCGTCAGCGCCTCCAGCAGGGTGTCGAGGCTCTTGGTGGTAAAATCTCCCTTCGTTGCGATATCCGCATAGCCCGGGCCGCCGCCGATGGGCCCGCGCTCGTCGGCTCTGGCGCCGTAGAGATCATCATCGATCTGCACCCACGTCGGCTCCGTGGCACCGACATAGGAACACGTCACAACGCACAGCGCCAGTATCACTGCGGCACATCTCATGTTCTCTGTTACCTCCCCGCCAACGGGCGGTGCTCGGTCCAACGGCTATTTGACCGCGTCAAGCGCTCGATGGACGATTTCCTTGATTTCGGACTCGATGTTTTCGGTGAAGGGGGCGGGAAGGAAGTAGGCGTGCTGCGAGGTCAGGCCTTCATAACCGCCTTCCCGCACGATTCGCTCGTCCGGGATATACGAGCCTGTGCTGTTTGCATAACCTATCACCATGGCGTGCGCGGCAGGCGTCATCGCGCGCAGCATCGGCCCCCACGGACTGCATATCTCGCCTTCCATGCCGAAGACCGTGAGTGTGCCGCCGAGCGTCCAAATCTGCACATCATAGCGGAAGCTCTCCTCGCGATCGGGCAGCGCCAGCGATTGTCTGGCTACCCAGGTTTGCCAGGTTCGCCGCGGTCCGCTGTGCGTCGGCTCGGGATAGGCCAGGCGTTCGATCTCCTCCGGCGGCCAGCGCCGGCCGTAGCTGATCTGCCCGGTAGCCAGCGAGCAGGCCAGGTCACCGTCGAGGGGGATCAGAGGTTTTTTTGACAGGTGTGCCAGCACGGCCCGGGCCAGCTTGCGTCCGGCAGTCTTTGCCTGCTTCGGATCGTTGGAAAAGGCCAGCTTACCCGTTTCGGCGTCTCTGTGGACGATCTTGGCATCACCGCCGCAGCCCTGGACAAAGACCGCCTTCGTGTCGGGCAGCTCTGCGCCAAGGCAATCTCGCATGGTGCCGGGGTAGCCCGGGCTCCATTTCTCGATAGGCCCGGAACTGGTGGCGTGACAAGCGTGGCCGACCACAAGCACCTGTTGCGGCGACGCGCTGCGCCGAATGCGCAGGATGGGCGTATGCCCGTCGAAAGAGCCTTCCTCATACGGACCCCAGGTGATTTTGCCGTCCTGAGGCCGGCGGCGATTGCAGCCGATGCCGCGGAAATCCATCCAGCCGTACTCAACCGTCGCCGGGGACAGATTCTGCATCGCCGTGGCTACGCAGGCGAGAATCCTGTCCTCCAGCACGCCCATGTACCACACGTTCGGGGCCCCGAGACTGAAGCCCATGCGGAACCTGACCGCCGGCCCCCAATGCGTATGCGATGCCGCCAGCATGATGTTCTTCGGCGAAAGACCATGCCTGTGCCCGATCGCACGGCGGATCGCTTCCACCATGACGCGCTCGAAATCGAGAATGTCGGCGGTAATGAGTACCCCGGTGTTGCCACGCTGGTCGCGCAGAACGACGGCCTGGGTCAACAGCGGCGCCAAGCTGCCACTGGCATATCGCTCGCGTCCAAAGCCGCACATCTGGACCTGCCCCGGTTCCGGCGTGATGTCCGCTTGCGCATAACCGACGGACCATGCTTTTTCGCGCCTCTCGTTACCCTGGGATGGCGCGCAGAGCAAGCTCAACAATAGTGTCGTCAACAACGTTTTTCTCATGGCCGTCCTCGCTGAAAATGAGCGCGTTCGCCAAAAGGCCCGTCTCCTTTTCTGAAGTATTCCATTGGTTTCCTGCATGCCTCCGTTTCGTTGTCATGAGAGGCCCCACGCTGGCCTGCAATACGCGAGGCATTGTACCCCTTTCGCGCGAGAAGTGCCATAATCAACGTTTCCTGCTGGCGGTCCGATGATTTCTTGCAAGTCGGGAGGACCATTCTATTATGGAGTGTGACAAATGGCTTGGAAGGACGCTCTTATGATCAGGAAGTGCCTGGTGTTGTTCTGCGTGTGTGCGGCGAACCTGTTCTGGGTGACAGTCGTGAGCGCCGAGGCATTGCCGCGCGGCAGCGCGCCGCCGGCGCTTGAGTTCGACCACTTTCCCGACCGTCTGCATGCGTTTGTGTGGCGCAACTGGGAACTGGTGTCCCTGGAGAGAATGGCCCGCGTGCTTGAAACGACGCCGGCGAACGTTCGCAGCATCGGGCGGTCGATGGGTTTGCCGCCTCACGTGAGGCCGCCGGCTGAATATCAGCAGCGAGGCTACATTTCCATTATTCGGCGCAACTGGCATATTCTGCCCTACGAGCAACTTCTGACGCTGCTGGACTGGGAGGCCGGCAAGCTCGCTTTTGCGCTGCGAGAGGATGATTTCCTCTGGATCAAACTTGGCTCTCTCAAGCCGTCCTGCCCGATCCTGCGGTACGCTGAACCCGACGCATCTGCAAGGAAACGGTGCGCGGAGATCAAGGCCCTGGTCTTGGCGCACTTTGGCACTGAGCTTGTCGGTCCTTCTCGGCCGAGGTTCGATTTCTTTGGAGACATGCCGCCGGCGAAGCAGCCGCTTCCGGTCCAGCACGAAGCCGAAAGCGGCGGACAGCCTATTCGTTTCCTGTATTCGTACTGCGGCGTCTTTGGCGATCCACTGTTCGATCCGCAACTCGACCCGTATCCGGATGCCTTGCTCACGAGGCTTTCCAGGCTCGGCGTCAACGGTGTCTGGCTGCACGTGGTCCTGCGTCAGTTGGCTCCCAGTTCGATCTTTCCGGAATTCGGCGTCGGCCACGAGACGCGGATAAGCAACCTCAAAAGGATGGTGGAACGGGCCGCCCGATACGGCATCGACGTGTATCTGTATATGAACGAGCCCCGGGCCATGCCGGCGGCGTTCTTTGAAGGCAGGAAACATCTCAAAGGTGTCGCAGAAGGAGATCACTTCGCGCTGTGCACGTCCGCGCCGGAGGTCCGGCAGTGGATGAAGGAATCGCTGCGCTATGTGTTCGAGCGTGTGCCGGGTTTGGGCGGCGTTTTCACAATCACCGGCTCGGAAAACCTTACCAATTGCTACAGTCACCGCCGGGACGCGGCGGGCTGCCCGCGTTGTTCGAAGCGCAGCGGCCCGGAGGTCATTGCCGAGGTTAACCGCACGATAGCAGCCGGTGTCAGGGCGGGCGACCCGAAGGCGAAGATCATCGTTTGGGATTGGGGCTGGCCGGACGGCACCGCCGCCGGATGGGGCGGGCCGGACTGGGCCTCACAGATCATCAAGATGCTGCCGGATGACGTTTATCTCATGAGCGTCAGTGAATGGGGCAAGCCGATTGAGCGAGGCGGTGTCGTTGCGACCGTGGGCGAATACTCGATGTCGGCCGTTGGTCCCGGGCCTCGTGCGTCGAGACACTGGAGGCTCGCCCGGCAGCGCGGGCTGCGAACCATTGCCAAGGTGCAAATGAATTGCTCGTGGGAGCTGTCGGCAGTGCCGTACATCCCGGCGATGGACTTGGTGGCGCAGCATTGTGAGAACCTGACAAAGACAGGGATAGACGGCCTCATGCTGAGCTGGACCGTAGGAGGGTATCCTTCGCCGAATTTGGAACTGGCTGGCAAATTCCAGCGACGCCCTTCGCCTTCCAAACAAACGGCCCTGACGGAACTGGCGCAGACGCGGTACGGCCCGGAGGCAGCGGGCGATGTGCTGGAGGCATGGTCGAAGTTCAGCCGGGCATTTTCCGAGTATCCCTTTGACGTTCGGTACGTTTACCGTGGTCCCACGCAGTACGGTCCGGCCAATCTCCTGTATCCCAAACCCACCGGATACCGTGCGACGATGGTCGGCTTTCCGTACGACGACGTGCAGAGCTGGCGCGGTGTCTATCCTCCGGATGTACTGGCCCGCCAGTTCGAGAAGATGGCCACGGGCTGGCGCGAAGGGCTCTTTGCATTCGAGAAGGCGTTAAGAAAAACAGGCGGGCCCCGCCAAGGCGTCGCGCGCAGCGACTTCGGTGTCGCCGAGGCGGTGGCCCTGCACTTCGGCAGCGTCGCCAATCAGATTCGATTCGTGGGGGCTCGCGACGCGCTTTTGTCCGGCTCGCTGAGTCCGCCCGAGAGAAAAACGAAGATCGATGCCATCAAGGCCATCGTGGCGGACGAGATCGAGAACGCCCGACGTTTGTTTGCGCTGACGCGCCGGGATCCGCGTCTCGGATTCGAGGCTTCCAACCAGTACTACTATCTACCGCTCGATCTGGTCGAGAAGGTGATTAACTGCGAGTACGTGACAACAGTCTGGTTGCCTCGACTGAAAGGTCGATAGTCTCTCCGGGTGCAGGCTATGCGGATGCGACACCATAGGCGGACCGGATCGGGCAGCGTCTCGGAGGCCGGGCTAATACCTCCCGAGTGCCTCGGCGAGTTCCGCGAGCCTCATGAGCCTGGCGGGTTTGACGTGCGGGGCGACGCTGCAGGCCGAAGATAATATGTAACCGCCGCCGGGCTTTCCGATGCGGATTCTGTTTCTTACGGCCTCGTCGAACGTGGCATCGTCAGCGTCGAGCATTTCGTTTACGGCGTCGAGATTGCCCTTGAAGAAGAACCGTGAGCCGTAGGCCGCCTTTGCCTCATCCAGCTCAACGGTCCCCAGCGGAGGCGGATCGAGCGTGTCGATTCCATCGACCGAGGTTTCCGCCATCAGATCCAAGCGGTCTCCGATGGCCCCGCACGTGTGTACGTAGGACTTGGCGCCGGTGACGCCGATGGCGGTGAACACCTCGTCTTCGTACGGCGCGACGAATTCCCGGTACATCTCGCGGCTGATGAATCCTGCCCCGGCGAAGGCGGAACTGACCAGAATGGCGTCGGGCTTGTGGCGGCCGTACAGCGTAACCTGCGCCACCGCGGTCCGGGTAAACGTCGCCAGGGCCTTGTGGCACGTCTCGGGGGCGTCCACCAGCGCCAGGAGCGCCTGTTCGTAGCCGAAGAGTTCCATGAGATGAGTGAAAGGCGAGAACACCTCCGGGTGCACCGAGACCTCTGGAGCCTGCTGCTGCACGTTTTCCAGGGCGGCGGTAAACCACGCCGGATACGCGGCGGGGTCTCCGAGATCCGCGTCCGGCTTGATGTCCCAGAACTCGGGCGCATGCCATGTGTTCCAGACGTATCCCGGCAGCCTCTGTACGGCCGGGTCCGCCAGGTCGACGGAAGTATAGTCCGCCCGTCGGAGGCGTCCTCCGTCAGCGGAAAACGTCTGCGCGTTGTCGTCGGGCGGGACGGTCGTCTGGAGTCCCGATTTCCAGCGCAGCCGCTCGCCGGCCTCGGTCGCCTCGTACGATTCGATCCGTTCCTTCCAGTCCGGCGGCCGGCCGGGAAGGTTGACCAGAATCCCGTCGAAGCCGTATCTCTGCTGCAACCGCACCAACGCCCGGGCGAAAGTCTCCGTGTCGAACCATATCTCCGACGGCTTGAAGTCACAGTGGAGGAAGTAATGGCCCAGCGCGAGCTGGCACATGGCTGGGACACGATCCGGCTCGTCATGGTTCATCGCCGCCTGCATTCGTTCTCTGGAATTCATGCCGGCATTATACCCAGGCAGGGCACGTAAAGACAGCAATCATTAGCGGGACGTCAACCGACGAGCTGCGGCTTTGCTTCAGCCCGCTGCCTTTCCTCCGAGAAGACGACGCCTTACGCCTTCTTGCCCTTTCGCGTGAACAGATCATACAGAATGGGCATCACAATGAGCGTCAAAATGCCGGAAACCAGGATGCCGCCGACCGAAGCGATGCCGACGCCGTTGCGCATCTCGGCGCCGATGCCCCGGCCCAGCGCCAGAGGCAGCATGCCCAGGACGGCTGCCAGCGTGATCATGATGATCGGGCGGAACCGCTCGCACGCGGCGGTAATCATGGCCTTGTGACGCGGAATCCCCTCGCCCACATGTACGTTGAACTGATCCATAATCAAGATCGCGTTGTTGACGACGATGCCGATCATCATCACGATGCCCAGAATCACGAACATATCGAGGCTCTGGCCCCCAATCGCCAGCGCCCAGAGAACGCCGATCAGCGCCAAGGGTAGGGTCACAAGGATCAGCCAGGGCTGCTTGAACGATTCCAGAATGGCCGCCAGCGTCAGGATGACCAGGACCACCGCAGTGAGCATCGCTTCGCTGAATTCGGCCTGCATTTCTTCCATCATCTCGTAAACCCCGGCGAACGTGTATTCGTATCCGGGGGGAAAATGCCCCGCTGTGTCCATCTCGTGGCTGAGCGAATCGACCGCCGTGCCCAGGGGCACGCCGGGGGCGAGGTTCGCCAGCAGCTTGGAGACCCGACGCTTGTCCTTGCGCGTGATCTGGATGGGCGCAATCCGTTCCTGGACATCGGCCAGGTTGGCCAGTAGCACGGGGCGGCCGGCCGCTGCGGGGAACATGAAACGTTCGACCTGGGCTTTGCCCTCCTGCTCGGCGAATTCCACGACGATGTCGTAATTGCGGTCCCCGCGTTTGAATGTGCCCGCGTCCAGCCCTTCCAGGTTGGCCCGCAGGGTCATGCCCAGTCCGACGGCCGGGATGCCCAGGTCGGACAAAACGGCGCGATTGGGGAGAATCGCCAGTTCCGGTTTGCCCGCGCGAACCGTGGTGTCGGGGTCTGTGAAGATCCGCGTTTCGTCCGCGATATTCTCGGCTTCCAGTGCCAGCGCATCCAGCGTGTCGAGTTTCGGCCCGGTAATCTCGAGCTCGACATCCTGGCTCTGTCCACCGATCATGCTGGGCTGCGTCACCGTTACAATACACTCGGGATAACCCGCCAGACGCCGGCGGACCTCGCTTGCCAATTCATCGATCGTGATAGCACGTTCATCGCGGTTTGAAAAGGTCAACAGCAACTGGGCCAGATAGACACCCTCGGTGGACTGTCCAACCACACCCTCGACCTTGCCGGCGGAACTGAGGATATGTTGGAGTTCAGGCACATCGGCCAGACGATCCTCGACCGCTCGAACCCGTTCGACGGTATGGCCGAGGTCATAATCGGTGGGATATTCCAGCTTGACGTACAGCGTGGCCTTGTCCGGGTCCGTGAACATGCCAAAGCCAATTTTCCCGGTCAGCGACATGGCGTGGATTAGCATCAGCACCGTGGCGGCCAGGACCAGCAGGGCAGCCCCGCGATGCCGCTCGTTGAAACGGAGAACGGCCCAGTAGATGCCAATGACCCCATTCAGCAAGCGGTTGAAACCGTTCTCCATGTGCATCAACACACCCTTGCGTGTCTTGTCCACGGGCTTGAGGATGATCGAACAGAGCAGGGGGGTCAGGGAGAAGGAGATGAACAGCGAAACCGCTGTCATGATCAGCATACTCCAGGCCAGGGGCCGCAAGAACATACCGACCTTCGTGCCCATCGTGGCGATGGGAAATAGCACGACAATGTTGGTACCGGCGCTGGCCAGCACGGCGATGGTCACCTCCTTGGCTCCCAGGCGGGCGGCCTCCCTGGGATCGCCTGTTTGATTGAGACGCTTCGTGATCGCCTCCAGGACCACGATCGAATTGGTCACGAGAATGCCGACGGACATGCCGATCGAAATCAGCGTGGATGTGTTCAGCGTGAAACCGGCCATTTGCATAAAGAACAAACCGATCAGGATCGTCAGCGGCATCGTGATCGCCACCACCATCGTCGAGCGGATGTTGTAGAGGAAGAAGAACAAAATGGCGGCGGTCAGGAGGATGCCCTGGCCGACGTTGATCCAGGCGCTTTGGACAGAGGCTTCGATGAAGCGGCCGTCATCGGTGATCCAGACCAGTTCCATCCCGCCCGGCAACTCGGCGTTGAGTTTGTCTATCGCCTTTCTGACGCGGTTGACGACGCGTACGGCGTTGCCCTCGGCCTTCTTGACGACCTTGATATAGATGCAGGGGTGGCCGTCGATGCGGGCTTTTTGCCGCAGCTCTTCGGTGGTCATGACGACGCGGCCCACGTCACGGATGTACGTCCGCCGGCCTTCATCGTTGGCTACTTCGAGCCCCCCGATGTCGGCGACGGCTTTGTATTCGGCGTCGAATTTGACCGAGTATTCTCGTCCGGCCTCCTGCACGCGGCCGGAGGGAATGTTGCGCACCGCGTTCTGCACGGCCGTCACCACATCGGTGCTGCAGAGGCCCTTGGCGACCAGCTTTTCGCGGTCGAGCATGACGTGGACTTCACGCTCGGCGCCCCCGATCAGCTCGACGTCCGCCACGCCGGAAATCACAGTCAGATGGTCGCTCAACGTGTTGTCGGCGTAGTCGTACAGCTCATCCAGCGGGACATCACCCGTGAGGGCGATGTGGGCCACGGGCGTAGCGTTGATATCGAACTTGAGGATTTTGGGGTCTTCGACGTCCTGAGGAAAATCGGCCTTGATCAGGTCGAGCTTCTCGCGCACGTCGGTGGCCGCGATGTCCACGTCCACGTCGAGCTCGAATTCGAGAAACGTCTGGCAGACGTTTTCCATGCAGGCCGAGCTGACGTGCTTGAGGCCGTCGATCGTCACGACCTGGTCTTCAATTCGCTTGGCCACGTCGGTCTCGATTTGCTCGGGACTGGCGCCGGGGAAGATCGTCGTAACCGTGATAAACGGCGCATCCATCTTGGGCATCAGCTCCAGGCCCATCTTGCGGGCGGCGTTGAGACCGAGCAGGGTCAGACCGATGATCAGGCAACTCATCGCCACCGGTCGGCGTACGGAGGTGTCGGACAGAAACATTACTTGCCCTCCGGCCGGACTGTGACGGGCGTTCCTTCTTCGACCATGTATTGTCCCATCGTCACAACGGCGGCGTTTTCGGCGAGGTCGCCATCGCGAATTTCGGTCCATCCGTCGCTTTCGATACCCGTCGTGACGGGGACCTGATGCGTCACGCCGTCGGTGACAACGAAGGCGACGGCCCGACCGCCGCGTTGCTGGATCGCCGCCGAGGGGATACCTAACCCCTTGCGGCTCTCCAATACCACGGCGATCTGGGCCATCGCCCCTGGAGCAATACCCTCGGGAGGATTCGTCAGCACGCATTTGACCTCGAACGCGCGGAGCCTGGCGTCGATGGTCGGGCTCTTATACGTCACGGTCTGCGTGCCGGGATTGACGCCGGAGATTTGGATTTTCATCGTGGTCTGCCCGGGCCGGACCTCCGCGTAATACTCGGCGGGAAGATAGGCGGCCACTTCCACAACGGTGGCATCATCGATGCGCAGCACCGGCTTGCCCGGGTTACCCATTTCGCCCGGCTCCTGAAGCCGCTGGCTCACCGTGCCGCTGATCGGGGCGTAGATGGTCGCATCGGCCAGGTTCTTTTCGGCAATTGCCAGCGCAGCTTTCGCTTGGTCTTCCCGGGCGGCGGTCAGGTCCACCTGTGCCTCGGCCAGCTTCACCGAGGCGGTGAGCTGCTGATACCGTGACTCCTGCTGCTCGAAGGCATCCGAGGTTACCGCCTGTTGCTCGAACAGCCGTTTGAAGCGCCCATAGTCCAGCTCGGCCTTGTGGAAGTCCGCTCTGGTCTTCTCCAAACTTGCGAGGGCTTCCCTTTTGGCACACGTGGCTACTGTGAGATTGTGACGTCCAATCTGGACGCTCTCCTCAAGGGCGACCGCATCGGTCTGAAAGAGCTTTGTTTCGTTGGCGGTAACCGCATCGCCTTCATCTACGCAAATCATCTCGATGGTTCCCGCCACGCGCGGCGAGACCATCGCGAAATTCTTGGCTTCGACGTTGCCCTGGACGACGAGACTTCGCTCGAAGTCGCGCATCGCCGCCGGCGTCGTGACCACGGCAACCCGCTGCTCGGGGGCCGCTTGCTCGGGCGCGGAAGTGTCCTGCGCCAGGGCCCGCCGCTCGTACAGGAGGTATCCGCCGGCCGTAACGCAGGCAACGGTCACCAAGCCGGCCAGGATCTTCGTAGTGGCCCAGTTTCGAGTGGGCTGTTGTTTCTGTTCAGGATGCGCCGTCATGCTCTGGCTCCTCGTAATCGATCTGTGTCTTGCCCATTGCGTTCAATAACGTTGCTACAGTGACCTGATACCGAAAACGCGAACTGATGGCTTGCATGTGAGCCTTGTCGCGTTTCGCCGTAACATCCAGCATTTCGGAGGCTCGGATCAGACCCTCCTGCCATTTCTGCCGGCTCTCGCGAAAACGTCGGGAGGCCACGTCTAGCGCCTGGGAGGCCAGAGCCGTTTCTTCCCTGGCGGTTTCCAGTGCCAGATATGCCCGGATGACTTGTAACATGACAGCCAGAGAGGCCTGTTCCCGTTCAATGAAGCTCTCTCTGCGACGCTCTCTGGCCGCTTTGTACTCGTTGATGTTCGCGAATCCGTTGAACGCGGCCATCGTTCCGGCCAACCCGCCTGCCCAATATGTGGAGTACTTCAGGAATGAATCCGACGAGTCCATGTGGGTGGCAAATCCTTGAAGAACAGGAAGGAAACTGGCAAAGGCAGTTTTGACTTTTTCGCGCTCGATCTCAATTTGCAGATCGGAGATTTGCAACTGCCGATGGCACAGAAGGGCCTCGGTGACGAGATCCTCGAGTGTTCCGCCCTGCGGCTCCAAAGGTGTTTCTGCCTGGAGTGTGACTTCGGCCAATGGAGACAGCCCCATTGCCGCCAGCAATTCCGCCTTGGCCTGCGCACGGGTCCTCTTCGCGCGACCGAGCTCGACCCGTCGCGCCTGCGCCAGTAATTGGGCCTCGCCGACTTGCCAGTCAGTAACGAGGCCTTCCGCGTGGAAGGCCTCCAACTCCGTCTGCAACGTCTCGGCGGCCTTCAGCTGACTTTCCACAGCCCGCTCATATTCTCCGAGCGAAAGGCAATAGAAATAGTCAGCCGTTACTTGCAGTACGATCATCTGGCGGGTGTATTCGGCGACGAGATCGGCAATCTGGGCCCCACGCGAGTACATCGAATACAGGAACCACGTGGCCGGGTTGAAGATCGACATCTGGACGTCCCAGGTTACTTCGCGCACACGCTTATCGCTCATCGCGGTCTCAAAGCCGCCGAGCTTCATCACGACCTGAGGGTCGAAATAGGTCTTCTGGTAGTTCAGCGACACCGTCGGCAGGAAGTTCGCAAACGCGGTCTTTCGCTCCAGCTTGGCGATGCGCGATCGAATGTCCGCACTCTGGACATCCAGATTGTTTGCCAGGGCGATTTGGATACAGGCTTGGAGCGTCAACTCCTCCTTGGCCTTGACGGCACTGCCGGTTTTCAAAGCCAATTGCTCTCGATAGCTCGCGGCGTGCTCGCGGCGGGTCTTCTCGCTGTTGAAGCTCTTGCAGCCCGCCAGCGCGACCAGTACCAGCGAGCCAAGGAGTAGACTCATCACCGCTTTCTTACTCATCGTTGCCCGCTCCCGGGAGCAGCAGTCCCTCAACAAAAAGCTGCTCGACCTTGGCAAACGCGTGCGTTGCTTTGGCCCTGTCGAAATGACCGGCGATCTCGAAGGCCAGCGTTTCCATGACCGAACGCAGGGCTTTCGCTGTTATGGCCGCATCCACCCGGCGAAAGACACCCCTGGTGATTCCCGCCTCCAATAGCTGTGCAAGCTTGGTGTCCAGGATTGTGCGGAACTCGTCTTCCTCTCGATTCTTGGAGACCATAGCCCCCCGGGTGCCGAATTCGGATACGTAGACCTTGATGAATTCGGCGTGTTTTTCCTGCAACGCAGGCTGCCGTCGAATGAATGTTCGCAGTCGATCCACCTCCTCGCCCGGCCCGTCCAGGATTGCCGTGAGATCGCTGACAATCCGGTCTCCACGACTGTGCGTCAACTCCTCAAACAAGGCCTCCTTGCTGGCAAAGAAGTTGTACAGCGTTCCGGTGGCGAATTCGGCCGCCGTGGCAATCTCCTGCATGGAAACTGCGTGAAACCCCTTTTCGGAGAAGAGCTTCAGGGCGGCCGCCAGGATTTCCTCCTTGTGGCGGCGACGCTCGCGTTGGCGGCGTGAAAGTTTCGCGTTGTCAGTCATCTTCGCCCCTTTCGGTTCGATATATGAAGACGTCTTCATTATGTAGACTGTATATTCATAATATGAACGAGTGTTCATATTTTGCAAAGGAAATTCAGAGAAAAACGGCATTTTGCTGAGATTGGGTCCCACAAGCTCCGGAAACGCATGGTCGAAATGTGTTTCATTCGGGCAGCAGGCGGTTTACAATGCCGTTTTTGGGCCCGGAAGTGCCCACTGAAGGAAGGAAACCGCTATGCGAATCTATCTGTCTCGGCCTGATATCACGGATAAGGAAATCGAACGTGTGACGGAGGTTCTACGCGGCCCAAATCTCTCGCTGGGTCCGCTTTTGCCACAGTTCGAGAGCGATTTTGCGCGATACCTCGGCCGTAGGCGGGCGGTGGCGGTCAACAGCGGCACAAGCGGGCTGTTTCTAAGTCTGCTCGGTCTGGGCATTGGCCCGGGCGACGAAGTGATCACGACGCCGTTTACGTTTATCGCCTCGGCGACGTCGATCATGGTGACCGGCGCGACGCCCGTGTTCGTCGATATCGATCCGTCGAGCCTGAATATGGACCCGAGGAGGGTTTCCTCCGCGATCAGCGAGCGGACCCGGGCCGTTTTGCCCGTGGAGGTCTTTGGCAATCCCGCCGGTTTTGACGAGATCTGTGGGATCTGCGAACGGGGCGATTTGCCCGTGGTGGAGGACAGTTGCGAGGCCCTCGGCTCGGCTTTGCACGAACGAAAAGCGGGAACCTTCGGTACCGCCAGCGTGTTTGGCTTCTACCCGAACAAGCAGATCACCACCGGCGAGGGCGGCATGATCCTCACCGACGACGAGGCGCTGGCCGATCTGTGCGTCTCGCTGCGAAACCAGGGCCGGGGCAAGGCCGGCGGCTGGCTGGCCCATGAGCGACTGGGCTACAACTTCCGGCTCAGCGACATCAACTGCGCTCTGGGGATCGTGCAGCTCTCACGGATCGAGGAGATCAAGGCCAAGCGCCGGCAGGTCGCCCGGTGGTACCAGGAGATGCTGGCGGAGGAGGATCGGCTGGTCGTGCCGACTGAAGCGGCTGGTTGTGAGATGAGCTGGTTTGTGTTCGTCGTGCGACTGCGCGACGATTATACGCCCGAGCAGCGCGACACGGTCCTCAAAGGAATGACCCGGCAGGGGATTCAGGTGAGCAACTATTTTCCGCCCGTTCATCTGCAACCGTTTATCGCGCAGCGCTACGGTTTTCGCGAAGGGGATTATCCCGTTGCAGAGTCCGTAAGCCGGCGCACCATTGCGTTGCCTTTCCACAATCACCTGACCGAGGACGAGGTGGCTCTCGTCTGCGAGGCGTTGCGGGTCGTGCTCGACGATTGCCTCCGATAAACGGTGCGGCTTGGCCGCCGTCGGTCGCGGAATTCGCATTGTGCCATTTGCATGAACGATTTTTTTATGCTACATATTTGGTAGTGGCATGCGAAAAGTCGGGCCGGGGTCGGCCCCGGAGTTCCAGTGAAGGAAGGGGGGAATCTTACCTATGAGCTGGAGATCGAAGTTCGTTCTATTGCTCATCGTGTACTTTGCCGGTTTCGCGAGCGCGATCTATTGTCTCGCACCGGCGCCGGAGGGCAAAACCGGGAACAAACACCAAGCAAACAAGGTCTTTGCGGGCGTTAAGTCGGCGGACGTGGCGCGATCGGTGAATTCCGGGGTGCACAAGTGCGTGGACTTCGGCAAGGAGGCGGCCCGCGAGGCGGCCAAGCTCATCAAGAAGAAGATGGACGAGGCCCAGGCACGAGCGAAGAAATGAGTGGTGGAGACAGCCACCTCGCCGAGGGGGGCAGCAACTGACGCCGGCCGGCCGGGCACCGGACCGGCGGGAAAAGGGGAATCTGCCCTGAAAAATGAGCAGGCCGCGGGATCGGGTTGCCCCGCGGCCTGCTTCGTTTTGTCACATGCCGGTGCTGCGATCAGAAACGCACATCCAGGGCTTTCGTCTCGTTCGGTTTCAACGGCTCGACGCCCGTCAGGACCGTGAATTTGTCCGTTCCCGGCTCGCCGATTCGAATCGTGTGAGGGGCTCGCTTGAAAGCCATGGGGCGGAACTCCCGGCCCCTGATGCGAAGCGTATACGCCACTTCACCAGTCTCCTCATCGACCACCTGGACGACGGGATCGGTCATGCCACTGACCTTGAGCGTGGGCAGGTAGGCGACGGGCTGGCGGGCGTAGTTGTCGAGCTGCTGAATCGTTCGCGGCCAGCCGGGGTATTGCTTGCTCGCGGGGGCCGCGATATCGACGTTGCGCGGCCAGCACTCCATGGTGATCGCACGCGTCTTCTTGTTGAACTTCACGATGCCGAAGCCGGCCGCCCGGGTGGTCAGCTTGTCGTGATTCTCCTCGGGCGTCGGGTTGGCCACGGCCAGCATGGTGATCTTGTTGCCCAGGCCGTCCTCGAATTCGCCCAGATGCTCGGGCATGCCCGGCTCGCGGTTTCTGCCCGGCTCCAGCGGCGCCCACCAGCGCAGGTAGAGATTGGCGATGGAAGGCACGCAGAAGGAATAGCACGAGTCGTTGTAGTTGCTCACGCCGTGATGGATAATGGTGGCCAGGTGCTGGTCGCCGGCGATGTGCAGCGCGAAGGCTTTCCGCATCTCGATGAGCGCCTTGTTACGTCCGGTCTGCGGCCAGCCGTTGGAGTCGAGGTCGACGTAGAGCCGGTTGTTTCGCCCGCCGTGCAGGTGTGCGCCGCCGGCGAAGATCGTCTGCGAGAGCACCGCCTTCATGTCACAGTCATGCCAGTCGGCGGCCCACTGCCGCAGGAACGTGAGCTGGCGCTCGCCCAGCAGTTTCGCCTCGGGGACATCGAGAGCCTGCGGATCGTAGTCCGGTGTGGCGATGTGGTCCGCACGTTTGGTGCGCCATCCCATGTCGGGCAAAACGGCCGCCGGGCCCGTCTTGAACTTGCGGTCCTCGAGGATGGCGAAGCTGATTCGCCCGAGCGTCAGGTTGGTGTAATAGACGCCGATGCCCTGCCCGACGGGGGTCGGGTCGAACGGATCGGGCAGATGGCTGGTCTGGGCCCGCTCGACTTCCTTGACGTATTCGACGGGTTTGAAGTAACCGCCGTCGTCTCCGGTTGAGCGGTAGCATTTTCTGCCTCCCTGACCCCAGAGGTTGGGGTGGCCGACGTCGTGGTCGTCCGGGATCGTGACGGTCGGCGTGTTGCGAATGATGTCGCCGAAGTCCCGGCCGAACTTGAGCCAGTAGGCGTAGTGGCGGTTGTGGTCGTAGACCTGGTCGCCGGAGAAGAACAGCAGGTCCGGCTGGATCTTCTGGAGGTTCTCGACGATGTCGTTCTTCGGGATCGTGCCGCCGTGACCGGGATAGATGGAATTGCCTGTGAAGGCGGCCACCACGATCGTCTCCTTGTCGGCTGGGTCCTTGCGCACAATGCCGGCGTAGGTAGCCGCTTTCCCGTGGCGCAGCCGATACTCGATGTCCTTCGTGGTGTCCCAGTTCTCGACGCGGAAATGGGCCGTCCAACCTCGTTCGATGACGGGCGACTCGGCGATCTGCTTCCACTGCCCGGCGCGTTTCGTTTCCAGTCGCACCGTTCGCGATTCATCGGCCTCCAGCGGATAGAGTTGGGCCGTCATTTTCATGACGCCGTCCTGCACGGTGTAGAGGGCGAAGCAGATCACCTTATCCCGCGACACCTCCGGAATCTCCAGCAACTTGGCCCGCTGCGCCGCTTGCGCCGCAGAGATCGCAATCGATACAAGCAAGGCTGTCAGAACCGCCTTCTTCATGGGTTCCTCCTTGTCAATAGAGTTCCACTTACCGGTCATGAAGAATCAAAGTCAATAGAGGCTATTCGCCCGGCGGGCCGTTCGCAAGGGAAATCTTGAGGGCGCACCAACGGCAAAAAGAGCCGTCGAACCTGTGGCTCGCGGCTCTGTGACATACCGACCACACGGCGAGGCCTATTCGATCTCGCGGGGCAAGCCGTAGGGGCCGTAAATGACGCGGGATTGGACGCCGGCGATGTTGCGGAACTGGACGATCGTCTTCTCTTCGACCTTTACACTGTCTTTACGCCGCACCTGGACAGGCACCGCGACGATGGGGCCCAGCCTGGTATGTCCGGTCCGCTGGGCGAAGTCCGCGAAGACGTCGTGCAGCACGTCCTCGACAGCGGTCCGATCGTTGAGCAGGGCGACCGCCACCTTGAGCAGACGGTCGCGGTACTTCTCGTAGATACGGCAGAACGCCGCCGTATCCCCGCGATTGAACCGCCAAACCAAAACCTTCTCTTCCAACATCCGCCGAATGCCCCAACCATTCCAAACAACCGGCCGTTCATTTCTTGAAACGCTCCAAGCGGCGTTTTAGTCTACGGCAAGTGCAGCTTTTTCACCACCTTGGCTGCATAAAGGCCGGCCGTCTCGTTGTTCGCATCGACACTCATGTTACGGTATCGAGATGTCGGGGTTGGGGGTGAAGTGGTGGTGCCATTGGAGCGTCCAGAGCTCTCTGAGGGGGACGCGGTCTACGCGGGTGTCGACGAAGCCGACGTTGATGGCGATCTTGTGGCGGTCGACGCAGAACCGGCCCATGAAGTAGCCTTTGCCGTGGGGGTAGGAGGCAGAGCCGACCGGGCCGTATCCGCCTTTACCGGTGAGGTCGCCGGGCACGGCGTCGTCAGACAAAGGCCACGAGCCGACCCAGACGGAATCGCCCAGCAGCGGGACGCCTCCGCTGGCATCCGAGTATTTCTCGTAGTGATGCCCCTCCGGCAGCTCGGGTCGGAAGATCTGATCCTCGGGTTGAAGCCACAGGTTCAGGCCGTAGCTGCCTTCTCCCTTCATAAACCACCAGGCGAGATCGGCCGTGCCATAGCGCGATACGTCAGGGTCGCCGGGCTACCTCTTGGTCATCGGGCAGAAGGCCACCTTCATCACGCCTTCGATATGGGCCGCCGGGTCGTTCTTGTACTCGCGGGCCGAGAGATAGGGGGCCAACTGATGGAACCAGTACTCGCCGGGGTTGTGTGAAAAAGGCATGGTGCGGTCGTCGTAATCCAGCGTGTAGAGGTTCATGGCGATGGCCATCTGGCGAAGGTTGCTCTGGCAGGCGCTGGCCCGGGCCTGCTTGCGCACGTAGCTCAACGCCGGCATCAGAATCGCCATCAGCACCGCAATGATGGCGATTACGACCAGCAACTCGATGAGCGTAAATCCCCTGTGCTTACCCATAATAGAACCACAGCTCTACGTACGGAGATAGCTAACGTACGGCCATGATATGCTATCTGAGGTGCCAGGTCAATAAGAACCTGCCTGGCCGCACAGCATAGCGCATTTCCGAAGGGCGTCAGTCGGCCGCTGGTCCACGAAACCGGCATGGCGACACTCCTTCAGCCCATTCCTACCAAAAATCGTGGCCAACGAGCGAGAAGGTGTTACTATGGGGACTCCTGAAAGAGAACGAATTTCGGAGTCAGCGTTATGATTGCCAGGTATGGTTTGATTTTCGATGTGGATGGGGTGATCGCCGATACCGAATCGGTGAACCAGCGGGTTTCGGTGCAGGTGTTCGATGATCTGTTCGGGGTCAAGGGGGTTAAGGCGGAAGATTTCACGGAAGGGCTGGGCCGGGGCGCGCACGAGTATGTCAAGGCCGCCGCCCGCGTTCACAACCTCGATCTGACTGCCGAGCAGCTCGACAAGGCGGTCCAGTACCGCCAGGACCTTTTCTTGCAGGTCTTGCAGACCGAGCCCCTGCCCGCGTATCCGGGCGTGCTGGAGTTGATCGAGGCGGGGCTGGGCAGCGACGAGTTCCACGTCGCCATCGCGACGTCGGGCACGCTGGAGAAGTCGCGCGCGGCCCTCAAAGCGGCCGGGGTGCCCTATACGAAAATGGTTTACGTCAACGGCAACGACGTGACACACAAGAAGCCCGATCCGGAGCTGTTCCTGATCGCGGCCCAACGCATGGATCTGGAGCCGGGGCGGTGCGTCGTCATCGAGGACGCCCCTAACGGCGTGCAGGCCGCCAAGGCCGCCGGCGCCAGATGTATCGCGGTGACCAACACGACCCCCGCCGGCAATCTCGCCCAGGCCGACATGATCTGTGACTCTCTGGAAAACGTGACGCTGGATACGCTCGTGACATTGGTCAATAGAGGCTAAAAGAGGTTCATGATGGGATGGGGCAGAATGCTGCTGCTTGGCAATATCCGCAAGGCGTGAATCCGTCCGAACCTTACGTATAGTGCCAAATCGTTCGACCATAGATTGCTTCGCTTCGCTCGCAATGACAGGGAGCAACCCCCGTATGTCATTGCGAGGAGTCCCGGCGCGCCGGGAAAGCAATCTTTTCCCGCATAGTCGCGGCACTTGCGAAATGCGGTACCAGAGTTGTTCCGTTGCGACGACAACCAGCCCCAATCGCCAGATTAGCCGATAGACCTGGGGTCTTGTGCCCGGTCACGTGCGCTGATCTGGCATCTTCATGCCTGCCGCCGGTCAATCGGCGCGCGTATCGCTGGGGGCATCACCGCAGAACCAGTACGGCGGTATCTCTGTGCCTCGGGACTCCTTGGCGTTTGAGATGTGGCCGTCGAGCCAGAGGAGATTGGCGCGTCGCCCGTGCCGGAAGATCTGCCCGAGAGGATCGGGGTAGTGCTCGGGCGTGTTGTACGCCAGATTGGTCGTTTCCTGGCGCCACTGGGGCAGGTTGATCCGGTCGCCCTCGCGGATGTGCAACATGTCCCCGTTGTTGTCGAGGAAATGCTCGATGTGGTCCATGGCCAGGATGCGCTCGCTGGGGCGCGGAGTCTGCAGGACGAGGCGCTTCTTGTCGCGGCCGCTCAGGAAGCCGTTGAGGCCGTAGGTGCCGTCCCAGAAGAGCTCGGAATTGTTGTAGTCGCCCAGGTCGTCCATATAGCGCGAGGACGGGCAAATGAACGTGTCCGTTTCTTTGCAGTACGGATAGTAGGCCACGCCCCAGTAGGCCAGGCTGTGGTCTTTATCGATCATGTTCTCCGTCTTGGCCAGCCCCTGGGAAGTCGTTTCGAACGTGTACCACAGCCCCTGATTGGGGGAGGAATGGGTTTTCCCGTCGTTGTCCTCGGCGTACATCAAGATGGCCAGATTGATGTTTTTCAGGTTGTTTGAGCAGTAGACAGTTTTCGCCTGTTCCCGCGCGCGAGAGAGCGAAGGCAGCAAAATGGCGAGCAGCAGGGCAATGACGGCGATCACCACCAGCAGCTCGATTAACGTGAAGGCATTCTTCTGTTTCATGAGCCTGTGCGACCTCCCGTCAACGAAACAGTAAAGAAGGGTATGCCCGATTCCCTCGGGCATACCCGGATGTGTCCATCCCACGCGAAGCCATCATCAGCACCTGCTGATCTTCGAGAGTTGCCCATCTTCGGCGGCTTACAGGTCCTGATCCAGGATGTTGCCACCGTTGATGGTGTCGGGGTTGTCATACATCGCCTTGATCTGATTGGCGCTGAGAATCACATCGAAAAACGCAACGTCGTCGATATATCCATCGAAGTTTCGGCCGCCATCACGGGCCCGGTAATCGCCGATGTTGATATACGTGGTTTCGTTCAGGCCGGTTCCGGGATCCGCGTCGTAGTGATCGCGAAGCTCTCCGTCGAAGTAGAACTCAGCGTATCCCTGGTCGGCGTTATAGACGAGCGCGAAATGGTGCCAGGGATCTTCGGGCGTGATCAAGGGGCCGGTGGTGTCGGAGAATCCCGGAGCGCCCCGGAAATACCATTCGCCGCCGTCCAGCATGTCGTCCTCCCAGCGCAAGCCGTAACTGATGTGGTAGTCGTTGCTCTCCAGCACGAAGGGGCGGGCGTCGGCGCCGTCGGCATTGATGTCCTTGAATTTGTACCAGCCTGTGACGGTAAGCTGTTTCTGACCGGCCATCACCGGGGACGGCTCGATGGTGACCAGAATCGCCGTATCGCTCCAATCGTCGATCTTCAATGATCCGCTGCCCACGATGGCGTCATCGCTTGAGGCCTCGACGTGACCGATCGCCTGGCCGTCGTACAGTGAATTGCCCTGAGCATTGGCAAAACCCGTGTCAAAGGGGTAGTACGCGATCAGGCCTTCAACGGTGCTGAACTGCGTCAAGTCTCCTGCGAAAACGTCGGAACCGGAGACCACATCGACCTTCCAGTAGTACTGCGCTGCGGCTTCGAGCGGAACTTCGACGCTGGTTTCCGACGTGATCACATACTCAGCATCCAGAACGGTGTCGGGATCCGTACCGAAGTAGACGTGGTACTCGGGGCTGTCCACGTCCGTTGGCGCCTCCCAGCTCAACTTCGCACTGAGCGGGATCTTCTCCCCGATCGGATAGAGGTCCTTGGCATAGACGTCGCTGATGACATCCAGCACGTTGGCCGGCGTAATCGTCTGGCCTTCGTAGGTCCCGTCGTAAATGGCCTTGACCTGTTTGGCGGACAGCGCCACATCATAGGCGGCCATGTCGTCGATGTACCCGTCAAACATGCGGCCTCCATCGCCATCACGAAAATCGCCGATATTCAGGGTTTCGTCCGCCAGCAGGCCATCGCCAGGCCCCTCGTACGGATCGCCTTGCACATAATCGCGCAATTCACCGTCAAAATAGAACTTTGCATTGCCTTTGACCGCGTCGTACACGAGCGCCATATGGTGCCATGTGTCGTTCGAATCGATCGGGCCGCTCGTGTCGCTGAATCCGGGTCTCCCACGCACGTACCATTCACCGATGTCCTGGCCTTCGTCTTCAGAGCGCGTTCCGTAGCTCACAGCGTAGTTGGGAGCGCTTTCGAAGACGAAAGGCCGGTCGACGGAGCCCTCACCGGCGATATCCTTGAACTTATACCACGTTGTGATCGTCAGGGTCTTCTGGCCTCCGAAGAACGGGGTCTCCTCGATCTGGATGAGGCCGTACGTGAGGGGATCGTCGTCGTTGATTTTCAGGGCGCCGCTTCCTCTCTTGACGTCTTCCGCCGAAATATCCACACTGTTGCCGTTGTCAATTTCGACGCCGTCGTAGCGGCTGTAGCCCTGCGCGTTCGCGTAGTCCTGATCGAACGGCCAATAGGCCACCAGGCCTTGATTCTCATAGGCCTCAAAATAGGCGACGTCCGATTCGGTGACGCCCTGTTCGGACGACGCCGTGACTTTCCAGTAATACGTGGTTCCCCCAACCAGGTCCGCCGGGGTGTACTGCGCCTCCGAAATGCCCGGGGCCACGATCGACAGGGCATTGGGGTCGGTGCCCAGCCAGACGTCGTAGGTCCAGTCTCCCACCGGGTTCTTTTCCCAGACGAGAACCGCGTCCTCGAGGTAGACCCTTGTATCCACGGGACTGATCAGGTACGTGGTCAGTTCGGGGACTTCCGTCAGCACGTTGAGGGGATTGATGGTGTCGGAATTGCCGTAGAGAGCGGCGACCTGGTCGGCATTGAGTTCCACGCTGAAGATGGCAATTTCGTCCAGGTAGCCGTCCCAGTTGCGTCCGCCGTTGGCGGCGCGATGCGTTCCCATGTTGAATCCCGCCTGCCCCAGGTCCGGATTGTTGTTCTTGTCGATCGCAACGGTGTCGAGCAAGGCTCCATCGTGATAATACTTGATATGGCCGCGAATGCTGTTCCAGACCACGGCCGCGTGGTGCCATTGGCCGTCATTGACGGTGGGTCCTGCGCCGTTCAGGGCGCCCGCTTCCGTGTCGAAATACCACTGAGAGTATTTCCCCGCCGCGCCGTCGCGAATGCCAAAGGACAAAGAGTACGTGGGCTGCGTCTCCCAGATGAAGTTGCGGGCGTCCGACCCGTCGCCGCTGATGTCCGAGTACTTGTACCAGCCGACCACCGTATTGACCACCGGGGCCGGGCCGACGAAGTCGCCGAGCGCCGTCACGTGGCTGGCGGTCGTGGTGTCATCATCGATCTTCAGCGCTCCCGCTCCAACCTTAACGTCCTCCGATGAGATCGCCGCCGTCCCGGCGGGGACCCCGTCGTAACTTGCCGTGCCTTCGGCATTGGTGAAATCCGTATCAAAGGGCCAATAGGCAACCAGGCCATTTTCGGCGTGCGCCGCCGGCAGCACAACGGCCGACATGACCAACCAGAGCAATATCAGCTTTTTCATCACTTTCACCTTTCCAAATCAGTTGCGATTAATACCCGCGCGAACCCGAGATAGCCGCTCGTCCGTCGGAGTCTTCTTGCACGCCCTGAAAAACGAAAAAAACTGATCCTGATTTCCCATGTACACTTCACGTCGGCACCCCTTCCCGCTGACCATTGTATGATAGCACAACCTGCGCGTCGATGTCAATGTCGCTGATCGTCGATTCAGCCGACATTGTTGGGCCGTATGGATGTGCCTTGCACGGATTGGCTGAGTGTGAACTGGAGGGCATCCACTACGCGCACTGGGTTGTCGTTGAAAGGAGGCCCGAATTCGACGGTAACCGTTTCGACCGGCGCGTTGGGATCCGCGGCAGGCAACAGGAGCGAACTGTCGATCCAGATACCCGTCCAGTAATCGTAGTACAGGGTCGCGTCATTGATGTGTTGAATCGTCGTGGTTCTTACCTCATCCATGTGCGTCCAAGACTTTCGCGTGGACTGTCCGTGCAGATCGCTCGGGTCCGCATCGCGGCCCCGACATTCTGCGCGGGCGGTGCCACAGGCCCACCCGTAACAACCGATACACGGAAAGAGAAAAAAAGCGAGGTATCGCCGTCCGGCGGTGCTTGCGAGTTCTGGCCGCTGGAGATGAGTTAGCTCCTCGAGGTTCCTTCGGTGAGGGTGATCTGCCGGTCGGCTGGGATGTCTTCGAAGACGTCCACGCCGCCGCCGATCCAGCGGACCTCGATCCGGTCCGCCTTCGGGGTGTTTCCCAGTCCGAAGTGCAGACGCGTGCCGTAGTGGCTCTGGTACCCCCGGCCGCTGTGCACTTCGTCGAGCAGCGTCAGCTCGCCTGCGGTTACCTTGACGTGCGCCCCCACGCCATCTCGATTGGTCTTGACGCCGCGTAGGCGAACTTGCAGCCAGTGCCCCTTCCTGGCCGAGTCATTCCGTAACAGGGTCGGTTCCCGCCGGGAGTTGAGGATGACAACGTCCACGTCGCCGTCGTAGTCGAACAGGGCCAATCCGGCGCTGACCGTTTCCATGATGTAGCGACGGCCCGATCCTCCGTCCGTATGTACGAACGAGATTCGGGTCTTGCTGGTAACGTCTGTGAAGGTGACAGGGCCGTCGCCGCAGGCGCGATACGGCGCAGTCAGCACGATGAGCAGGCTCACGAATCGGCTTATCGGCACAGTGCGGCGGCGAGCGGGGGCCTTCGACTCATTTTCTCTTTTGGATGGCTTCATAAACTCGTCGGTACAGGGGGTTTTTCGGTTGGAGCTGTACGGCCTTCTCGATCGCGGTCAGGGCGCCGGCTCCGTCTCCGTTTCGGTCGCAGGCCCAGCTCAGCACGTAGTAATTGAAGGCGTTCGGTTCCAGCGTCACGGCCCGGGTCGCCAGTTGCCTAGCCTCCCGGGGTTTCTGGCCCAATTTCAGATACAAGTGGGCCAGCGCGCAATAACCGCGTCCGCCCGACGGCGCGAGCGAAATCACTTCGCGGAAAGCCCGTTCGGCGTCGGCGTAATGCTTCCGTTGAGCGGCGACCGCGCCGTGGGTCAGGTGGCAGAGGGAATTCTGCGGGTCGAGCGTCACGGCCCTGACGAGCAATTGTTCGGCGCGCGCCAGCTCGCCTCGCGCCTGATAGAGGCGGGCGGCCTGCATGAACGTCTCGGCGGCGCCGCGACGCATATCAACCAGATCGTTGAAAGCGTCGTTGCGGTCCTTGAGGACCTTCATATCCTCGGCCTTGAGCTTCTTGAAGGTCGCCAGGTATTCCCTGGCTTTGTCGCGCAGCTTCAGACGCGAGCAGACCGTGAAGAGCCCATAATAGGCATTCGTCAGTTTGGGATCGAGGTTTATCGCCTGTTCGTAGCTGCTTCTGGCCTTCTCGTACTCGTCGACTTGCAGATACTCCTGCCCTAACAGAAAGTAGCTGAAGCTCGGATGAGGGGACAGCTTGATGTCCTGTTGCAGCTCTTTGATGGCTTCCTCGTGCCGGCCCAGTCCCATCAGCCCGCGGGCGATGTCGCCGTGGAGGCCGGGAGTCTGCGGCTCAAGAGCCAGCGCCTTGCGGTAGTGTGCGATCGCCTGGGCGTACTGTCCCTTCCCCATGGCGAACAAGCCCATGGTATGGTGCACGTCGGCCCGATTCGGGTCCTGCCGAAGGATCTGTTCCCAGAGCTTCTGGGCAGCGGCGGCATTTCCGTGGCGATAGTGCACGCGACTCAAGAGCACCTTCGCATCCGGACTGTCAGGAAAGTCACGGATGAGGGCATCGAGCAGATTTCGCTCCTCTTTTTTGAGGGCAGCGGTCTGCGCCGGGGTCACCCGCGCCGGCGTTGCCGATGAGGGGGATGTTGCGCCTCCGTTTCGCTGCGATTCGATCGGCGGAGCTGCGGCTCACGCCATGGCGCTACCGGGACAGCTCACTCCGGCAAGCAGCAGGCAAACGAGCAGGCGCCGAGCGCCTCGCCCGAAAGACGGTGCGACAACGGACAGACTCCGATGTTGCGGTGTCGATTGCTGCTCGGTCCGGACGTTTGCTTTCATGACAGAAACAACCTATTTATGTCAGGGCGGCTCGGCCATTCCATCGTTGTTCGCGCCGCACCCATCTTAGCAGGCAGCGGTTTCATCTGCAACACGCCAGGTTTGCAGATCATGGTTTACGTCCGGCGGGGCGTCCCATAAAATGCGGACAGCGCCCACGGTCACTCGCGGCCCTGAGGTGTTCCCCGGCCCTCTGCGCCGGGGCTAGGAAGGACTATTCGCGGCATCCAGGCGTTTTTGGCCGCTTTTGGGAGAAATTGTCACTGTGTTAGTGCAGAAAAAGGGCAATCCCTGACGATATTTATGAACAGCGATTGAGTCGAATAGACGTATTGGACGAAGGTCGGGCAGTACCGATAAATCGAAACGACGTGTGAAAGAGGCAAGATTGGCACGCATCACGAAACAGACGGCGGCGGGCTCCGAGGTTGTCACCTTGGACCGAGGCTCCTTCCAGGAGCATTTTGTGACCCTGACTCCGACGACGGATGAGTCTCCCGGATCGTTATTCGAGCGGGCCGGCGCGACGACCCACGCTCTCGGCGGGCAGATTGTCTCGGCCGAGGTTTTGGGAGTGGCGGCCGGGGATCGCAAAGACTTCGACCGCCTGGTGAAAGTCCTGGACAGCGGCGCCGTGCCCCTGGGCTGGGTGGAGAACACGCGGACCGACAATCGGTACGGTATCCATCTGTGGGTTGTGACGGGAGCGGAGGTGCAAAGGCTGGAATGGAACGGCCGATGCGTTGGCAGTGTCCTGGAAGACGAGGACGTTCGATATTGTCGCTTGGTCGGGCTGCTGCCGACGGACGCGACGTCATCCCGTGGCGAGCAGGCAGCCGAGATTCTCAGGCAGATGGATGCTCTGCTGGAAGCGGGTAGAATGGCGTTTTCCGACGTCCTGCGCACGTGGTTCTACAACAACGCGATTCTCGACTGGTATGGGGACTTCAACAAGGTCCGCACGGCGTTTTTTGAGGAGAAGGGCGTCTTCGGCGGGCTGCTTCCGGCCAGCACGGGCGTGGGCGGTCGCAACGCGGGCAACGCGGCACTGACGGCGGGCCTCATCGCCGTTCAGGCCAAGAGCGCGGACGTTCGCGCCTTCGAGACTCCTTCGCCGCTTCAATCACCGGCGCCGGAATACGGGAGTTCTTTCAGCCGGGCCGTCGAGTTGGACACGCCGGACCATCGCCGGCTCTACGTCTCCGGGACGGCCAGCATCGATGAGCTGGGCAAGACGGTCTTCCTCAATGATCCGGACGCCCAACTCCGAAAGACCATGGAAGTCGTGCACGCGATTCTGGAGGCCCGAGAGATGGGCTGGGAGGATGTCGTTCGCGCGCTGGCGTATTTCAAGCATGCCGAGGATACGCCGCTTTTCGAGGCGCACCTGCAGAAGAATCGGTTGCGCCGTTTCCCCGTGGTGATTGTGGAGAACGATATTTGCCGCGATGATCTGCTGTTCGAGATTGAAGTGGATGCGATCAAAGCGAAGTGATGGATGCTTCTGCTGAGTGCCCTCGTGATGTGACAGAGCGTGTCTTTTGCTTGCTTTTCGAGCGGCACCTTCGTATAATTGCAAAGTGGGTTTAGCTGATGCACGCCCGGCAGGGCGTGACGGGTCTGGTTGACTGCATGAGGCGGCCATGGGTTCGGGTTCCCAATGTATCCGCACATACGGATGGGGGGGATGCGCGATTTCGCCAGGGGGGACCCGTCGTCTCTTCACGGGCCGGCCCGGGTATTTCCAATGCTGTCTTTGCGGTCTTTTCCTCTCCGCTTGGGTGACGGTCATCCAGGCGGCGCCGGTTGTCCATGTGCAGACCTCTGCTCGGTCGTTGGTCGAGCACCCGTTCGTTTTGACGCAGTTTCCCGCCCGGGAGTCAGCGGCCGGTGGCATGCTTCGAGCCGATTGCGGCGAAAACGCACGGTTGGTCGTTGTTCGCCCCGACGCCTCGACGGAGGTTCTCACGGAGGACTTCCACAGCGCGTGTGATCCAGAGATTTCGTTCGATGGGACGCGGCTGCTCTTTGCCGGCAAGAGAAATGCGGACGACAACTGGAATATCTTCGAGATGGCCGTCGACGGGTCGGATGTCCGGCAGATCACGCGAGATACCGGCGATTGTCGCAGCCCGTCGTACCAGTCGACCCTGTACACCATCATTTCTCCGAAACCCTGGTACCAGCTCACGTTTGTGGGCTCGCGGCCTCTCCGGTCGAACGAGTGCGGCCTGGGCAATGCCACGAGCCTGTATTCGTGCAAGCTCGACGGCAGCGCCGTGCGGCAGTTGACGTTCAACCTTTCCGCTGATTTCGATCCCTGCCTCTTGCCCGACGGACGCGTGGTCTTTGCAAGCTGGCAGCGGGCCCGACTGGATCGCGGGCCTTGGGGGCGCATCGGTTTGTTTGGGATCAACATCGACGGGACCGACTACGCGGCGTTCTGTATAGAACAGGGCAAGCGCATCAAGCACATGCCCTGCAGCACGACCGGCGGCCTGGCGGTCTTCGTGGAGGCCGACACTGTGCCGTGGGACGGCGCGGGCAGTCTCGGGTCGGTGACACTGCGTCGGCCGCTCCACTCGTACCGGCCGCTGACACAGCCTGAGCAGGGACTCTTTCATTCGCCCTCTCCCTTGCCGGACGGCCGTATTCTCGTGTCGCGGCGTTCGGGCAGCGACGACGATACGCACGCCGTCGGTGTTCTCGATCCGGCCGACGGCTTGTGGGAGCCGGTCTTTGACGACCCGCAATGGCACGATGTCCAGGCCAGGGCCGTCGTGCCCCGCGCAGAACCGGACGGCCGCTCCAGCGTCGTCACGGAGAAGGATCCGAACGGAAAGCTCTATTGTCTCAGCGTATATATCAACGATCTGAAAGACCCGGAGTGGCTGCCGCGCGGGTCGGTGAAACGCGTGCGCATCCTCGAAGGATTGCCCGTGGGAACCGATGCGCCGCAGGGAAACGCGGACCGGGCCGTTGCTGATGTTGGACCTTACGGCATTCCTGTTCTGGCGCAGAGACGCATATTGTCGGAGGTACCGGTCGAAGGAGACGGATCGTTCAACGTGGAGATCCCCGCCAACATTCCGATCGAGCTTCAAATCGTCGATGCGGACGGGATGGCGTTGCGAAGCTGCGGCTGGATCTGGGCCAAGAACCACGAGCCGCGCGGTTGTATCGGCTGTCACGAGGATGGCGAGCTGACGCCGGAGAACGTCTTCGTCGACGCGGTTCAGCAGGCGTCGGTGAAACTGACCGTGCCGCCCGAACACAGGCGCACGGTGGATTTCCGTCGCGATGTAATGCCCATTATTGCGGCCCGGTGCGCCCAATGTCACGGAGAACCGGACGCGCCGGTGCATCTTCCGGGCGACCCAACACTGGTTTCGGGGGAGGACGGGGCCGCGCGTTTCGCACGCAGCTACGAGAGCCTTCTGGACGGGGTCCGGGAGGGAACCGGCCGGTATGTCCATCCGGGCCGAGCCCGGACGAGCTCGTTGATCTGGCGTTTGTACGGCCGCCGGACGTCGCGCCCCTGGGATGAGGCGAGCCGCCAGGGACCGGTGGTGAAGATGCCGCCGGCGGGGGCGGAGCCTCTGAGTGAGGGGGAGAAACGAACGTTCGTAGAGTGGATTGACACAGGTGCGCTGTGGGATGGCATTCCGGATTCTCAGGCGGGCACCTCACGCGGCGGCGATGGAGGACACTGAGTGTGACTATCCGATGGTTCGTGATACTGATAATGGGTCAGGCGGTGGCAGGGGCGGCCCTTGCCGATCTGCCCGTGTTTGTGGATGTGACGCGGGAGGCCGGGATTCAGGCGAAGCACGGCTACGGTGATTTCGACCTGAGCAACATCGTGGAGGGCACCGGAGCCGGTGCGGCTTTCTTCGACTATGACGGCGACGGCCGGCTCGACATCTACTTCGCCAACGGATGCTGGCTCAGAGACGTCAACGACAACCGGGGCCGCCGGCTCAAAAACAAGCTGAGCAATTCTCTCTATCGCAACAATGGGGACGGTACGTTCACCGATGTCACGGAGCGAGCGGGCGTGGGCCACAAGGGCTACGGCGTGGGGTGTTCGGCGGCGGACTACGACGAAGACGGCGACATCGATCTCTACGTGCTCAACTACGGGGCGAATGTCCTATATCGCAACGATGGGGACGGCACCTTCACCGATGTGTCCGAGGCATCGGGGTTGGCTGACGCCCGCTGGAGCCTCTCGGCGCCCTGGTTCGATTACGACGGCGACGGGGACCTGGATGTGTACGTGGCGAATTACCTGGAGTACGACAGTGGCAAGTTCCGCTCGTTCTACGCCGCCGCCGGCTATCCGGGACCGTTGAGCTACAGCGGCCAGCCCGACGCGCTGTATCGCAACAATGGAGACGGGACGTTCACCAACGTGACGGCCGACGTCGGCGTCCTTCAGTCGAACGGCCGGGCGATGAGTGCGACGGTGGTCGATCTCAACAACGACGGTTTCCTGGATATCTACGTGCCCAACGACGGAATGGAGAACTACTTCTTCCGCAATACCGGCAAGGGACGCTTCGTCAACGAGGGGCTCGAAATGGGCCTGGCTTTCGGCGAAGGGGGGCAGGGGGTCTCCTCGATGGGCCCGGCGGTCGGCGACGTGGACCGGGACGGCTGGCTGGATATCTACGTTCCGGACATGGGATACGGCTGTCTGCTGATGAATCGCCGGGACTACTTCGAAGACCGAACGGCTCCGACCAATCTGGCCGTCGTCTGCGGTCAGTACACAGGGTGGGGCGGCGTCCTGTTCGACTATGATTGCGACGGATACGTCGATGTATTCGTGGCCAACGGCAACGCCCATCATGAGTACACCGAGGAGGACGTGCTCATGCGCAACGATGGGACCGGTCGCTTCGTCGACGTTGCGGATGCGTCCGGGCCTTATTTCCGCGAGAAGTACGTGGGTCGCGGGGCCACCTTCGGCGACTACGACAACGACGGCGACCTCGATCTGCTCGTCGTGAATCTCAACGACAGGCCGCGGCTCTTGCGCAACGACGGCGGCAACAGGAACCATTGGCTGATGGTGGAGCTTTGGCTGGCGGGCGGCAAGCGATTGGCGCTGGGTGCTCGCGTAACAGTCACGACGGGTCCTCTCGTGCAGATTCAGGACGCAATTCCGGTGCGCGGCTATCTGTCGCAGGGCGACCATCGCTGCCATTTCGGCCTCGGCGCTGCCGAGAAGGCGGACACCGTCGAGATCCGCTGGCCGGACGCAACGACGACGGTCCTGCGCGATGTGAAGGCCGACCAGGTTCTCAAGGTGACGCAGCCATCCTGATCGAAGGAGCTATGGCAAAATGCGACGCGGTTATTGCTTGACGTTGCTGACAGTTGTTGCGGCGGTCTCCCCGGTTCCGGGGGCGGAACCGGCGCCGAAGCACCCCATCTATGTCGGTGTCAAAACGTGCGCTACCTGTCACGACGGCCGGGGCATGGGGCACGCGTGCAGCCTCTGGGCTTTGTCCAAACACGCGCGGGCGTACGCGGTGCTGGCCCGTCCGGAGGCAAAGGCCATTGCCGAGCTGAGCGGCATTCCGCAGGAGCCGCAGGCAAGTCCCATGTGCCTTGGATGCCATTCGACCGGCGCGCATGCCGAGGAGTGGGAGAAAGACGAGACCTTTTTCACCGAGGATGGAGTACAGTGCGAGAAGTGTCACGGGCCCGGCAGCGAGTACATGACTGAGTCGGTCATGCGGGACCGCGAAGCAGCCATGGCGGCGGGGCTGGAGATGCCCGTCGTACGCGACTGCATGGTCTGCCATCAGGCCAAGGGCTCGCACGTGGCGGTGCACAATCTACCCAAGCTGGATGTACTCATGGGCCTCAAAGAGATTGCCCACTCGACACCGAAGAACTGGACCTACGACCAGCCGCGGAAACCAGCAACGCTTGATTCCTCGAATGGCGGCCCCGCTTATGTGGGTGTTTACCGCTGTGCGGCCTGCCATCGCGGTTCGGCGAAGGGGCACCAGTTCAGCAAGTGGCGGATGAGCGCCCATGCGCGGGCCTTTGCCGTGCTGGCGACACAGGAAGCATACGAGATCGCGAAGGCCGAAGGGATCGAAGGCGCGCCCCAGCACAGCGAGGCTTGTTTGAAGTGCCACACCACCAGCTACCACGACGCTACTCATGCGTCCCAGGAGTCCTACTGGATCTATGAGGGCGTTGGCTGCGAGGCCTGTCACGGGCCCGGCAGCGCGTATTCGGCGGAGGCCTTCATGGTCGATCCGCGGGCGGCCAGGGCCGCCGGCTTGAAAGAAGTAACGAAGCAGACGTGTCTGGCCTGCCACGAGAATGCGCATGACAAACCGTTCGCTTACGAAGAGGCGCTGGCCGCCATCGCGCATCCGACCAAGATGGAGAAGACAGCCGAGAAGCCACGCTACAAAACGCCGCTGAACATGGCCCTAAGCCCGGACGGCAGGGAAATCTATGTCGCTTGCGAGGCGTCGCATACCGTCATCGTCGTTGATGTCCGGACACGGCTCAAAGTGGCGGAGATCAAGGTCGGCCGGCATCCGACCGATGTGGCGTTTCATCCGAACGGCTCGCTCGCCTACGTCAGCAACCGCCTGGACGATACGGTTTCCGTTGTCGATGTGGCTTCGCGCGAAGCCATCGCCACCCTGGACGTCGGCGACGAACCACACGGCGTGCTGACCGACCGCAGCGGCAAGCGTTTGTACGTGCTCAATACCTCGTCGGACAAAATCTCGGTCATCGATACCACGACCCTGAAAGAGATCAAACGCTTTGCCGCCAGCCGCAGCCCCTGGTCGCTGTCCCTTTCACCCGACGGTTCCGATTTGTACGTTACGAACAACCTGTCTCGTTTCGTCCCGTTTCGCACGCCGTCCATGTCTGAGGTTACGATTGTCGATACGGATCGATCCGTTGTGGAGGACCGCCGGGTCGTTCCCGCGGCCAACTTGCTCCAGGGCGTGGATTGGCATCCGAGCGGCGAATTTGCGTTGATCACGTTGAACCGCACGAAGAACCTGGTGCCGATGACGCGTCTGCTTCAGGGTTGGACCATTACCAACGGCCTGGGGGTGATCTGGCGTAACGGGCGCGTCGATCAGGTCCTGCTGGACGAGCCCGGCCTCTGCTTTCCCGATCCGGCGGACGTGGCGCTCACGCCGAATGGCAAGCTGGCCCTGGTGACAAGCTCGGGGTCGAACCGACTGGCGGTGGTCGATGTGCCCAGGCTCATTGCCATGCTGCACGACGCGTCGCCGTACGAGCGCGAGCACGTCTTTCCCAACCATCTGGGCAAGCCGACGGAGTTTGTTCTCAAGCACATCCCCATGGAATACAGTCCGCGCGGTGTGGTGGTGACGCCGAATGGGAAGACTGCGTTCGTGGCCAATGCGTTGGATGACTCGCTGACGGTCGTTGATCTCGACGAGCTGCAAGCGGCCGGCCGGGTCGATTTGGGGGGCCCGAAGGTCGTCACGAAGGTCCGCTACGGTGAGCGTCTCTTCCACAGCGCCAACATCACGTTCCGCCGCCAGTTCTCCTGTCATTCATGCCACCCGGACGGACATATCGACGGGCTGACGTACGACATCGAGCCGGACGGTATCGGCATCAGTCCCGTGGACAACCGAACGTTGCGAGGCATCCTGGACACCGCGCCGTTCAAGTGGGAGGGGACCAATCCCAGTTTGCAGAGGCAGTGCGGTCCGCGACTGTCCGTCTTCTTCACGCGGATTCAGCCCTTTACGCCGGAACAGCTCTCGGCGCTGGACAATTACATTTGCACGATTCCCCGGCCGCCCAATCGCTATCGACCTTTAGGGGCCGAGCTGACCGATGCCCAGCGCCGGGGCAAGGCGATGTTCGAGCGGACGATGACCAATGATGGGCGCATGATCCCGAAGGAGAACCGCTGTGTGACGTGTCATTGTCCTCCGCTGTACACCGACCGGCAGCGCCACAACATCGGCACGAAACTGGAATATGACCGGGAGTCGGATTTCGACACGCCGCACCTGATGAACATCTATGACTCGGCGCCCTACCTGCATAATGGGATGGCCGAGACGCTCGAGGAAATCTGGACGCGGTATAACCCCGACGACCGGCACGGTGTCACCAACGATATGACCAAGGACCAGCTCAACGACTTGATCGAATACATCAAGACGCTGTAGCCGGTGGATGAATTGAACGAGGTTTCTATGACCTGTTGGCGAATGATCGGAGCATGGGCAGGGCTGCTCACCTTGTGCGTGGGCGCGAGCGGCGGGGCGGTGGAACTGCCTTTTGTCTACACCGACTGGCAGCACTTCACTACCAGGGACGGCCTGCCGAACGACCACATCTTTGCCGTCGAGGTTGAGGGTACAAAGATCTGGGTCGGCACCGAGGACGGCCTGGCCTGCATCGACAAGACAACCGGTCGAATCGAGAGCTGGAAAGAAGCCGATGGTTTGCCCTGGCGGGTCGTTTCGGCGCTTGACGCCAATCCGAAAACGGGCGAACTCTGGCTCGGCCTGTTCGGGGGCGGGCTGGCGCGCTTCAGCGGCCGACGCTTCGACCACTGGCACCAGCTCAACAGCGGCCTGGTCAACGACGTCGTGTACGGGGTGGCGGTGGAGCACGACAATATCTGGGCCGCGACCACTGCCGGCGCCAGCCGTTACAACACCGTCACCGGCGAGTGGAGCATCTACACCGAGAAAAACGCTCCGATGGAAGAAATCTGGAACTACGGGGTCTGCTACGACAACGGCAAGGTGTATCTCGGTATCTGGGGCAGCGGTGTGCTGGAATTCGATATCGCCACGGAGAAGTGGAAAGACTATATCGACCCCGACGGGGAGATGGAGATCGACCTCTACCGCGACGATGGAATCGTCCACGTCATCACTACCGGGGTCAGCTACGTGGACGACATCCTGTGGGTCAGCTCGTATTTCGGTATGTGCCGGTACGACGGTCGGCACTGGCGCGGCTACTACCAGCACGAGACCGGCTTGCCCAGCGATTTCGGTAACGCTGTGAAGGGACGCAGTGCCGACGAGGCCTGGTACGCCACGGACAAGGGAATCGGCGTGGTGGCGGATTTTGCCACCGACACGTGGGTCACCTACACGATGGACCCCAACACGCATGAAGGAATCGCGGTGGTAAGTCGCAACAACAAAGTCCTGGAGACGGTGCGCAGCCCGCACGGGATTCCGCACAATTACGCGCTGTGGGTGGAATTCGACGGAGACGACGTCTGGGTGGGTACGTCCAAAGGCCTTGCGCGGGGCAAGGGCGCCGGCTACTATGCGGGTCTCAAGGAACGGCCGGTGGGCACGAAACCGCAGAACGCGGAGGAGCATGTTGTCAGGAAATGACGGACGAGTGTATGGGGAGCGAGGAGAATCGATCATGAAACGTATCATCATCGTGATGTCAGCCATAGCGTCGTTGAGTGTTTGTTCGTGCCGCAGTCCCGAGAAGGCCGAAACGGCGACGTCGCCGGACGAGATCCAAATCGACGCCCACACAGCGGGCGTGCTCGCCGAGATCAACTCGGTCAGTGCCTATGAGGTCCCCTCGCTGGAACTGAAGGAGGAGGAGATTTACGCCGAGACCGCCGGCGACGTCGAGCCGTTTCGGCACGTCGAGCCCTATAAGGAGCATTTTCTGGCGCAGATGGAGTATACCGGGCCGGGCCGCGCTATCCCCGAACCCGTCGATATCGATAGCGTGAAGATCGGCTTCATCGGCCCGATCATGTCCACGGTTTCAGTCGCCACCGGCGGCAAGAGTCACGAGGAGGCCCTCGGCATCAAGATGCTCCAGGGGTCGCGGCTGGCGATCGAGCAGGCCAATGCCCGAGGCGGCTACTTGCAGCGCAACATCCCCTTCGAACTCGTCGTCAGCAACGACAACGGCCTCTGGGGCGCTTCCGGCAATGAGATTATCAAGATGGCCTACAAGGACAAAGTCTGGGCCATTCTGGGCACGATCGACGGGGCCAACAGCCACATCGCCATCCGCGTGGCCCTCAAGGCCGAGGTGCCCATGATGAACTCGGGTGACACAGACCCGACGTTCATCGAGACGAACATTCCATGGGTCTTTCGCTGCATTGGCGATGACCGGCGGCAGGGCTATTTGCTGGTTGATTACCTTTATCGCAAACGCGGCTTTAATCGCGTCGGCATCATGCGTTCGAGCAATCGGTACGGGCGCTTCGGAGTCCGCGAGATCCGCGACGGCAGCCGGCGTCTCGGGCGTCCTATTATCCTGGAGATGGCCTACGACCTTGGCATTGACGACTTCTCGCTGCAGTTGGATCGTCTTGAGGAGGCCAATGTCGAGGCCATCGTACACTGGGGTGACGCGCGCGAGGGCGCCTTGATCCTCAACCAGATGCGCGCCAGGGACATGAAGCATCCTTACTTCGCCTGCGACCGCTGTCTCCTGGACGAATTCGCGGAGATCGCCGGAGCCAACGCCGAGGGAGTGATCTGCACGTCGGCGTGGAATCCGACGCGTTCCGATCCAAAACTTGAGAGCTTTCGCGAATCGTTCCGGCAGCGGTTCGGCGAGGAGCCGGAGACCTTTGCCGCTCATGCCTACGATGGCATGAACATGCTGATCTGGGCCATACAGGTGGCGGGTCTGAATCGAGCAAAGATTCGTGACGTTCTGGCGCATCGAGCCCGGCCCTGGGAAGGTGTCTCGGGCGATATCCCGCTGACCGCCGCTCTGGATGACGGGGGCGAAGTGTTTCTGGCCATGCGGGAAAACGGCCGGTGGAGCTACTACAGCCGTGAGGCTCTTGCTATTCCGCGCGGTTCGGTCGTAGCCCGGGATGAATCGGGCGATTCACGGTGACCTAACATGTGTTTTGTCCGCCGTAGACTATTTCTGTTGCTGGCATTGGCGTCTTTCGTCGGCGCCTTTGGAGAGGCGTCGAGAGCGTCGTCGGGCGATCCTTTCTTCGATGCCCGCGTCCGGGAACCGAAATACGCCGGTCCCGGACGGGCCCAGGAACCGCCCGGCGATTTGCAGGAAGTGCGTATCGGCTACTTCGGGCCGGCGACGGCTTCGCATCCGGTGGCCGGTGACATGTGGTGTGCGGCCGCCATGGCTATCGAGCAAGCCAACGAAGGGGGCGGTTACAACGGCATCCCCTTTCGTCTCGTACCGGGCTGGTCGGAGAATCCCTGGGGCTCGGGCGTTGCCGAGGTCGCGCGAATGGCCTACGTCCACCGGGTCTGGGCGATTGTCGGCGGCATTGACGGCCCCTCCACGCACTTAGCCGAGCAGGTCGTGGCCAAGGCCCGGCTCGCCTTGGTCAACCCCGTCGCCACGGACAAGACGGTGAATCTGGCCAATGTGCCCTGGATGTTCACGTGCGTGCCCCAGGATCCGGCTCAGGCGAAGGTTTTGGCGCGAGCCCTCGTGGCGCGCGCCGGAAAGCAGCCCTTTGTAATGGTCTCCGCCGTGGACCATGATTCTCACCTATTCGCGGTCGAGTTGCGTAAGAGCCTGGCCAGGCGTGGACTTGCCCCGGCCTACCAGTTTCAGTTGAATCCGCAGCAGATCGAGCCAAGGGAACCGTGGCCCAAAGTAGTGGCGGCCAAGCCTGGCGCGGTGGTCTTGATCGCCGACGCCGCGAGCAGCGCAAGCTGGTTGCCGAGCCTGCGAGGCGCAGGCTATGAGGGACCGGTCTTCGGTGGGCCGTGGATGGGGACACGCACGTTTTGCGAGCAGGCCGGCAGCACGGCGGAAGGCGTCATTTTTCCATACCTTTGCGAAAACTTGCCCCAAGCCCGTGTGTTTGGGGAACGATTCAGGGAACGGTTCGGTCGCAGGCCCGACTATCTGGCGGCGTATACGTATGACGCAGTGAACCTGTCGATTGCCGCGATACGCCGGGCCGGGTTGAATCGGGCCCGCATCTGTGACGCACTGCGGATTGTCTCACCGTGGCCCGGTGCCGCTGGCGCGATCCAGTGGAACGCCTCGGGCGCCAACGCCAGAGAGGTCGGACTGGGAATCATAGAGGGTGGAGTTGTGCGGCCTCTCTCCGAGAGAGCACTCGTTCGGGATCAATGCGTGCTGGGTTTCGGCTTGCCTTTTCCCTCCACCAGCGTCACAAGCCGGTCTGCGGCGACGTCTTCGAAGATGTCCGTTCCGCCGCCGATCCAGCGGACTTCGACGCGATCCACTCGCTTGCGCGGGCCGAGGCCGAAGTAGAGACGCGTTCCGTAGTGGCTCTGATAGCCCCGGCCGCTGTGCACTTCATCGATGAGTGTCAGATCGCCCGCAACGACCTTGACGTTCGCCCCGACACCGTCGCGATTGGACTTCGCCCCGCGCAACCGAACCTGCAGCCAGTGGCCCTGCGACGGAGAATCGTTTCTCAGCAGCGTCGGTTCCCGCCGCGAGTTCGATACGACGACGTCGATGTCACCGTCGTTGTCCAGATCGTCGAGGCCCACGCCCCGGCTGCTGAGCTTGACCTTCAGGCCGTCCCCGCTGCGGTCGGAGACGTTGACGAACTTGTCGCCGCCCGTGTTCATGTAGAGTATGTTCGTTGCCAGGTAGGAGCCTCGCTGGTCCCAGCGCTCGACGTTGTCCGCCAGATGGCCCAGCGCCAGGAAGAGGTCGCGGTCTCCGTCGTTGTCGAAGTCGCCGAAGTCGTTTCCCCAGGTCACCGTGTGAATCGTCCCGGCCCCGGCGCCGGTGAGGAACGTGACGTCTTCGAAGAAACCGTCGTCCAGGTTCTTGTAGAGCGAGGGGAACTGTTGCTGGTAAGCGGTGACGTAGAAGTCAAAGAGTCCGTCATTGTTGTAGTCGCCGCAGCCAACGCCCATGCTTCCCATGGCGTCCCCGTTCATGTCGTACCCGATCCCGGCCAGCAGGCCGACTTCTTGGAACTTCCCGGTGCCGTCGTTCTGAAAAAGGAAGTTCTGCATCATGTCGTTGGCGACGAAGATGTCCGTGTCGCCATCATTGTCGTAGTCGGCGCAGACGGTTCCCATGCCGTATCCGCGACTGGCGCCGATCCCCGATTCCTGGCTGACGTCGGTAAAGGTCCCGTCCCCGTTGTTGCGGTACAGTGCATCGGGCATTGGCTGGTAGACGCGCGGGCCGACCGGCGCGGGATAGCCGCCCACCGTGCTGGAGACGTGGTTCTCGTAGGTGAAATCAACGTAACTTGAGACGAACAGGTCGAGGTCGCCGTCCTTGTCCGCGTCCAGGAAGTTCGCGCCGGCCCCTACCTTGTGACCGTTCCCGACGCCCGCTTCCTTTGTGACGTCGGTAAAGGTCCCGTCCCCGTTGTTGCGATACAGCACGTTCGAGCCGAAGTTCGTGACGTAGACGTCCTGATCGCCGTCGTTATCGTAGTCTGCTACCGCCACGCCCAGGGCGTGTCCGCGGTCTCCCGCGCCGCTTTTCTCGGTTACATCCGTGAATCTCCAGTTTCCCTCGTTGCGATAGAGGGCATTGCGGGGCGGCGTCTCGAACCTGGTTCCCTTCAGCGCACCGCCGCTGAGAAAGTAGATATCCACGTCGCCGTCGTTGTCGTAGTCGAAAAGGGCCAAGCCCGCACAGACGTTTTCCACGATGTAATACCGGCCGCTCGATCCGTCGGTGTGTCGGAACGTGATACCGGACTTGGCGGTTACATCCGTGAGTACGATTGTGCTCTTCGTCTGCGCCGAAAGAAGATTGCAGAGCACCAGCAGAAGAATGGGACCCGACCTGCGGGCGGCTGGATAGGACTCTCGAAACCGTCTGCGATACATCACTTCGAATCTTCCCTTTTCTCGAGGGCGCGATACGCTTGCCCGTATCTGGAGTTCTCGGGATCGAGCTGCATCGCCCGTTGAAGGGCGGCCAATGCGCCGGCCGGATCGCCGTTCACGTCGCAGGCCCAACCCAGAACAAAGTAATTCTCTGCGGTGGGGTCCAGTTCCACTACTTTCTGTGCCAGATCCCTGGCTTGCGGCAGCTTTGTTTTCGTTTGCCGATAGAGGCGAGCCAGTTCCTGGTAGCCGGACGAATGGTTTGGAGCCAGCGTGATGGCCCTCAGGAACGCTTTCTCCGCTTCCTCGAAGCGGCCCGCGCGCATCGACAGCCTTCCCAAATTCAGTTGGCAGGCCAGATTCTGAGGATCGACCTGCTCGATTCGACGGCATAACGCTATCGCTTCCGGAAGACGGTTCGTGGCTGTGTAGAAAGCGACCAGCTTCTCCATGTGCGAAGCGTTCTCGGGGTCGAGCGCTATAGCCTTCTTGAGCATCTCTTCGATCTTCGGCCCGTTCCCTCTTGTGCGATAGAGTTCGTGGGCCTCGACGCACAACCGGGCCAGACCCCTGGAGAAGATGGCCAGGTCGTTCTCTGTCCGGTCGTAGCGATGAATTGCCTCCTGGCGTTCGGTATCGAGTCTCTTGAATTCAGCGAGATATCGTTTGGCGGCTTCCGTCTCTCTCAGACGAGCGCAGACGTTGTACAATCCGTAATACGCATTGACGTGATCCGGTTCGAGCTCAATCACCTTCTCATAATTCCGTCTCGCTTTCTCGTAGTCCTGGAGATGTTGATAGGCTCGGCCCAGGAGAAAGCGGCTTAACGGCACATCGGGCCGCAGGCGGAGGTCCTTCTCAATCTCCGCAATGCTCTCTTCGTACCGGCCCAATCTCATCAGGGCGCGGGCGATGTTGTCGTGTGTCCCCGGCAGGGCGGCGTCGGTTTCGAGGGCGCTGCGCCAGAGCGAGATCGCCTCTTCGAACCGGTCGACTTCAAAGGCCGACTGGGCCAGCTTGTCATACACGTCGGCCCGCTTCGGATTCATGCGAATGCTCTCTTGCCAGAGGCGGCGGGCTTCGTCTATGTTCCCTCGTCTGCGCTGCACGTCACCCATCAACACCAGCGGCTGCTCGCTGTCGGGAAAGTCCTTCTTGAGCTGCTCGATGAGCTGCAATTCCTGGTTCTTGAGATCCGCGACTTCCTCTTCGGTGGTCAGTCCACGTTTGGAGTTCGGCTCCGACGGCGCCTCGCGGGGCCGTGGCGCAGGTGAGGCAACGGCGGGCTCATGCGTTCCTTCAGACAACAAGATTCTGACGCCGAAATACACCGCGATTCCAGCGACGACAACGGCAACCGCGACCAGAACCCATTTGCCCCGGCCTGGTGCGGCGGCACTTCGAGCCGATGCGGTCATGCCCGCTCGAGGTCTCTTTCTTCTCGATTTGCTGCCTTTTGCCATCGTGCCGTACTCCGGTCAAGAGGCGCTACCGACTTCTTGATTATCGGCTTATTCTATGCGGCGACTATTATGTTTCTGGCGATACTCCTGATGAGCTGCGTCAGCAGGATATTGTTCCTCCGTTCCGTACGGATATTTCGTCATCGCGTGGAAGGGCAGTGGCTCGACGGTATCGGGATGCGCCGAGTATAGGTCCATGTCTTTGCAATAGCTGTCGGCCTTGAGCAAAAAAGTTCGCTGGTAACCAGCGGGGACCGGGGCCAGTTCCTCGGCTGGGAAGCGGAGCGTCACTTCATCGCCCGGTCCCATAATCGCGTAGCAATCATCGGCCGCGTGCATCAGCGTCGTCACGTCCCCGTAGCGGGTGTAGTCCCCGCGCATGGTCTTCCAGGGCACGGTGCGGTCCGCCTTGCTGTAGTCATACAGATTGGGCCGGCGGCCGTCCGGCGAGTATTCCCGGGGGTAGCCCAAGAAGTGCAGATCGGCGCTGGCGACGGCAACCTCCTGTACGTACAGAGGCGCTTCGGAGGACACGTCCGCCAAAAAGAGGCGATCCCAGTAGAGCTCCATATTGGTCGAGATCCGGATGCGCCGGTCGGTGGGGCGAATTTTTCCCGTGACGTCCAGCGTCATCGTGTGCCGGATGCCGGCCGGATAGCCTACCTCACGGAACAACTCGACCCAATCATTGTCGCGCTGCACGTAGACGCTTGGCGCTCGCAGTCGCAGGCCCGCCTGGTCCGCCGCGAAATTCGTCGAGGAATAGCTATAGTGGACCCAGCCGTTGGCAAAAAGGACAAGACGCGCATCCGGTCGCATCGAGGCAAGGCGGTCCCCGAGATCGATCTCGATGAAGTGATCCTCGGCATACCCGACAAAGTGGGGATCGGGTCGGGTCGGTCCGGCGTAGATGCGATCCACCTTTCCTATCGCTTCTGTGACGTCTTCGCCCCGGTGGTCTAGAGCGCGGACCGCTTCGATTTTTTCCTTTACGCAGAAGATCTCAAAGGCGGGCGGCGGCGCGTTGATCGGCATCATCTCGTTCGGATACACACTTGTACCGGCAGGATGATCCACGGCTATCAGCTTGACTTCATCCAGGAAAACGATCTCTTCGATAGGTTCGACCACCTGAAGGACGTACTCTCCGTCGCGGGGCCGCAGGTTTGGCACGGGGACGTACTCGGTGGGGTCGGGCTGAGAATAGATCCCGGGGGTGGCAAGGTAGCCGATGCCACCCATACCGCCGAAGTCGGAGATGAATTCAAAATGCGTTCCGTTCCACGCGAAAAGATGCGGGCACGAAGAGACTTTTCGCTGCACCTCCACCACTTCGACGATTTGATCGGCGGCCAGTTCAAGCTCGGCTTGAAGGACCGCATCGGGCCAGGTGATGCGCAGCCAGTCCACTTTCGCACAGGGACCGAGGCCGGCGTGGACTCTCAAGGGGCCGGAGGCCACCGGTCCCGAGGGGACACCGATTACGTGCTGTTGAGAGATCAGGCCGGTCTTGATATCCATGCGGGCCCCCACGGCGGAGCGATTCGAGCGGGATTTGCCGTCCCGTCCGCGCGTGCCCTGCAAGTCGAGCTGAATCCAGTGCCCGCCCTCGGTGAGGTTTTCGATCAGAAAGGGGGGCTTGCCGGCGGGAGCAAGGAAGAGATCACAGGCCCCGTTGCCGGTGAAATCCGCTGCGATGCAACTGACATACCCATCGAATGTGATGGCGGCGAGCAGATTTCCGGGATCGATTTCTCGCACGTCGGTGAACCGTTTGCGCGGCCACTCGTTGACCAGCAGGGCCGGACCGCGACGGCCGTCGGGGCGCAACGCATCGGCGACCACGATATCGAGATCGCCATCGTTGTCCATGTCGGCGAACTGTCCGCCGGATGCACTTGTTTGGCCGCATCGGCGGTGGAAGTCCTCGTCCCGCTCGAAGCGGAAGTTGCCCTGGTTGAGAAACAGGTGGATGGACTCGCGCCCAAACACAAGCAGGTCGCGATCTCCGTCTCCGTCAGGATCGCCGGAGGTCGCGCCCAGAACGTCGCCCTGCAGCGCGAGTCCCATGGCTTGAGCGTCCAGGTAATGGTATTGCCAGACCCGGTCATTCACCCAGCCGACCGGTGCTGCCTCTGCGCCAAAGGCAATCAAGTCCAGGTCCCGGTCGTTGTCGAAGTCATCGTAGACGACCGCAGCTATCGCACGATCCGGCAGGGCCAGCCCCAATTTCGGGGCGATGTCCACAAAGGTGCCGTCGCGATTGTTGTTGTAGATAACGGTGGGTCGCGCTTTCGAGTCTCCGGCGCCCGGAACCGAGCCTCGTTCGCGGTGAAACGCCAGGAGGTCCAGGTCGCCGTCGCTGTCGATGTCGAGCAGTCTGGCACCGGGCGTGGCAACATCTTCGCACGTCATGCCCTTTGGCTTAACTGGTTCCCATTTCCCGGCGTCATTGCGCGCGAAGTAGATATCCGGCCCCGCGCGTCCCAGCCAGAGATCGATACGCCCGTCGTTATCGACGTCGCCGAACGAAGGACAGATGCCGCGCGCGGTCAGGACCGGGCCTTCCCGGAGATTCCCGTCCCCGTCGTTGTGCCAGATGGACGTGGTGCCGTCGGCGTCGAGACCGGTCAGGCACACGTCGATGTCGCCGTCTTCGTCCACGTCCGCCGCCGCCACGCCGGGGATGTCCACAGCGATCCCGCCTGCACTCCATTTCTGAGTCCGTGCGGAGATCTTTCGCAACTCAGGCGAGAAGACGACCCGTGGCGCCTGGGTTCGGGGCGGCGCCACCGGTACGCTGTCCGCCCCAAGCGCCAGGTAGTATTTTCCCGAAGTCCCGTACGTGTTGAGCACGGTGAACGTGCCGCCGGTCAGTTCAGCCTGCTTGAGGTCGCGGAAGCGCATGAAGAGATCTTTGGCTTTGTCCCGCCGGCCGGAGCGCTGATACAGCGTCGCCAGCCGATACACGGCGGAAACGAAGCCGGGATCGCGATCGATGATCTTCTCGAACAACGGCAGGGCCTGCTCCGTCTCGTCCAGCGCACTCAAGGTCTCCGCGTACTTGTAGGCGACGTAGGGATCGTTTGGATCGGCCTTGTGAACGAGCTGGAAACACCGGGCCGCGGCTGCATTGTCACCGAGGTGCCGGTGGTAGAGCCCCAGACAGAAACGGGCGGGCAGGTGGTTCGGGTCGTCGGCCAGAACCGTCTCAAAGCCCTGCCGGGCGCGCGACAGGTACTCCTGGGCGCCGACCTGGCCCTGGAGATTGAAATACGCCAGCGCGAGATTGAACCTGGCCGCCGTCCAATCGGGTGCGTCCTCCAGGACGGACGCGAACGCCTCAGCGGCTTCGGCGTACTTGTATTGTTCGAGCAGGGCGGCCCCGCGGTTGAAGTCCGAGAGCGTCTTGCCAAGCGATTCTGAGATTTGACCGGTCGGTCGGCCGGAAGTCTTGGGAGCAACGGTCTTCGTGCAAGAGCCGCAGGCGAGCAGGCAAGCAAGCACGACGGGCAGCAGGCAAATCCTCGCTCGAACGGCCCCGAGGACCACCGCTCGTACGGATCGCATCAGTTCGCACCAAACCAGCAGGCGTCGTTCCATCTTCATCATCCTTGAGTTGCTTTAACCAGACGTTGTACAATGGCTTTTGCCCCGTGAGAGCGTGCCGCACTGCTGTTTTCACGATACGGTTTGTCCCGACTCGTGTCAAGCCTTGCCGTCGGCTCAATGTCCCTCGTGCTACCCGTCCGTGCCGGGGGAGCCAGCTTCGACGCTACCGGCCCGCCATTGGGTCGGCTCGTCCCAGGCGTCAAACGGCGCGGCGTCGTCCACGATTACCAGCGAGAAACCGGTTCCGTCCGTGACGGGGTACCAGGAGTCATCGTAGTCGAAGTCCAGAATCTTTTCGTTGTGGGCGTCCTCAAGCCGGATTCGTTCGCCGCCGTTGTCTAAGTAGCCCGCGTACTCGCCGGCGATATTGACCCCGTCGCCATAGCGCTCGGCAAACGCCGCGCGGTTCTTCACGACAAGCAGCCGCTCGCCCGCAGCCAGCGTCGTACGCATAAAAGTGAAGGCGATGCCCTTGGCGAAATGAACGCCGTGGAGGCTGATGTCCTCCGGGCCGATATTCTTCAACTCCACGTATTCGTACTCCTGGTCCGGGAAGGCGTCACCCGGCAGCGCGGGCGGGTTGTACATGATCTCGGTGACCCGCAGGAACGACTGGGGCGCGCTGGGGGCGGCCGGTGTGCTCGCCGAGGCCACGGTGATGCCCTGCCTGTCCATTAGTTCGAGGGTCTCGCCCCGGGCCGAAAGCCGGCCGGTGTAGTCTCCCACGACGAACAGGGCCTGGCCGCCCGTGGGAGAGACGGCGCGGGCGCGAAAGGCCGGTCGGCTGGCCGCCACGTAAAGTGTGCCGACGGCGGGAATGACGGTCCCGCCGCGGAATGTGAAAATTGGAGTGGGAGAGGTAATGCCGGCGCTCAGAGTCCAGCCCGATATATCCACCGCGAAACGATTGGGATTCAGCAGTTGGATGTACTCTTCGTCCTGGTTGCCGCTGGGCGGATTGGCTTCGATGCCGCCAAAGAAGACGATCGTGCCGGGCGGCTGCGCATCGGGTATTTCTCTGGCCCCCGAGGCCAGGCCGTTGTAGAGCTGGTTCCGCCGTTCGGGGAGGTAGAAGCTTTTGATTTCTTCGGCCGCCTCAGGCAGCGACTGAGGGCAGCAGGGGGCCGTGGAGCCGTTCCCCCAGGCGTGGGAGTTCCATTTGGCGGCGTCCAGAGCGGCGTCGGGAGCGATCCGGGCCGCCAGCTCGTCGATGCGAGGCTCGTAGTGCAGTTCATCCTGCGGCGTGCCGGGCGGCTTGAGCAACTCGTCCATGAGCGTACGGATGCGGCGCAAATACATCTGACGCGTCTCCGGAGTGTTAAAGATAGCCCGCGGCAGACGATTGTTGTTGCCGATGAACAGGGGCGTGTTCGGAATCAGGTTCTGGTCCCAGTACGTCTTCGAGCTGATCCACCGGCGTCCGAAGCTGAGGTCCACGTCCCACGGCCACATCTGCCACTCGTCGCTGCCGCCGGTATCACGGTATAAGTAGTAGTTCTTGTGGCAGCAGTCGGTATCCCCCGTGATAACGCGGGCGGCCAGGAAGTTCACGACCTGCGCCACGTCCACGTTGTCGTAGAGATACCGACGGCGGGCTTCCCCCGACAGAGAGACGCCGTTGTACAACGCCAGGAGGTCGGCGTTATCTTCGTGCTTGCGCGTTTTCTTTTCCGCGCCGCTCGTGGCGTGGCTCGGGGACGTGAACGTGTTGTACATCTTGTAGAGAGCGCCTTCGGCGTTGATCCCCATGCGAATCAGCCAGTCCTCATCGCCGTTCTCCATCGCATGGGCGGTGCCCCAGAACGCGCCGTTTTGCTGGACGCGCACGGCGAACACCCAGTGGTAGGGGCAATCCGCGTCCCGGTAGGTTTCATAGGCCAGAATGTTGCGCATCTGCGCCTTGTCGGGATAGGTGGTGAGCAGGTTGATGTCGTCGGCACGCGGCTGCCCCGGGGCCCACTTGAAATTATGGCCCGGATGGAAGTCGATGTCGTAGCTTTTCTTGGGAAACCCCCGGCTGGACTGGCCGTGGAGGTCCATTGTCACGTTGTCGTAAAACTCGCCATCATAAAAGAGGGCGCAGCGGGTGCCGGAACTGGTGTTGGCTGCGTTGGGATTCCGGACGAACCAGTGCAGTACCGGCAGGGGATGGGTCAGGCTTGGATCTTCCACGATCGTGCCGCAGTATTCCGGAGAGTTCTCCGGATCGATGAACGCGGGGAACCGCGACACCCGCCCGACAGCATCGGCAGCCGTGATATACCAGCGCACCATCTGCCCCGCGGCAAACACGCCGGCGGGAACGTGCGTCCCATAGACACCGTCTCCAGCGGCCCCGTCGCCGCTGTTTCCGTCGTCCAGGAAGGGGACTGTCACTTCCGGATCAAACATCACCCGGTAATGCAGTTGAGCCGCGGCCACCGGATCGAAAGTCGGGGCGATTCGGGCCGTAATCTGAAGGTCTTCATCTTCCGTCGGGACTGCCGGCTGATGTTCCGCATCGGCGATGATCGGCCCCAGGACCTTGACGCCGGCATTATTGGGGTTGCCGGGCGTCGGTGCCGGAAAGTACCGCAGCGACGGCTCTGCATCGGCGGCGATTGTGGCCAGCAGCTCCGGAAGGATCAGCAAATCGGAACTGTCTCGCCGGTTGTTCAATCCCTGTATCGCCAGCAGATTCGTCCCCACGTGGAGAAAATCGAACTCGGGGATACTGTAGTCCGTCGGTTTGACGGCTAGGCCGTCGGACCGATTGAGCGGGGCGCCGGAATTCCACGTCTCTTTGGTTGGATCCGGGGCATTGTCCCGGGCCACCTCCTGTCCGTTGATATAGGCGATCATTCCGTCGTCGAAACGCATGCGCAGGGTCAGAGCCTTGATCGCCGAGGGATCCTCCACCTCGAAGGGGATCCGAATGTAGACGGTTTCATTCGCGCCGCGCATGGCCGAGACGTCCAGCCCGATGAGTTCCCCATAGTCGTAGCCGACCCCGGTCGTGCCCGAGAGCCAGGCCGCATCGCCCCAGTCTTCCAGTGTCCAGGGACGCAGCGTATCCGGCCGGGGATCCGGCTCCAGCGCATCGTTTAGCGGCACCAGGGCCCTGGCCGGCGCGCCGGGCGCCAGGAGCACGTCCTCCACCGTGGTTCCCCTCAGGCCGTAGGAAACGTCGGGCGCCTGGATCGGATAACCTGGAAAGAACTCGGAAACCACGGTAACTCCGTCCGGGCGGACCAGCCCGAGATACTCGCCGGTCCCGCTTAGTTTAAAGTTGGTGTGCAGCTCGCCCGCCGGGTCCCGCCGATTCTTCCCGGAGGCAAAGACGATCAAATAGGCATCGCCCGCAAGCGTCACGGACGGGAATGTCCACTTGGTCAGGTTGTCGGCCTTGTCGGTCAAGAACCAGCCGTCCAGGTCCACGGCTTCAGTTCCGGCGTTGTGGATCTCGATCCAATCTTCCTCGTCGCGATCCTCGTCGTCGAGACCGTTGTCGTTTACCGCCATGAACTCGCTGATCTCAAGCATATCCTGGGCGCAGAGCGAACCGGAAAGGGCAGGGGAGACAAGGGCAACAGCCAGTACGATCGCAATGTGCGAGTATCTCATTGGAAGGGCGATCCTATGCAGTCCACATCGGTAGAATAAGGCCGACAGCCGACAGAAAATCTGACCTCCAGTGTCAAAGAAGATTATATCACGTCAGGGCGTCCCGATCAACATAAACCACCGGCCGCGCCCGCCCGGGCACGAGCGTACAGGATGGACTTCAGCCCATGCGCTCTGTTCGTGCGCAGGAATTGCTGCGAGATCGATCGCCACTGCGGATCCGCGGCGCAGCAGCCGGCGTTATCGAGTCATCCGGGCGAGGGTTAGTCGTTCGCGATCACGCGGGCCTCGGCCCAATTGCCCAGGGCCTTTTCGCCATGGAAGACCAGCATCAGGCACTGCACGTCCTGCAACTCGATGTCGATCTCCTTTGCGGCGGAGTCTTTCGTCATCTTGCCGCTGTCCCACAGGACCTTATTGGCGAAGAAATCCTCGTTGTACACGCGGAATCGTCCCTCGGTGTCTTCGGGGGAGGATTCGTCCATCGCCACGATTGCCCGGAAACGGTCGGCCCGGCCCGTGACCTTGAACATCACGGCGCATTTGCCCTTAACGCCCAATCCTTTACTGAAATTCCGACCGGCGATCCGGATCGGATGTCCACCAAAGGTGGCGTCGTAGACGGGCGCGTTGCCCGCTTTCCAGATGTAGTAGAGATCGCTCAGGTACGTCTGCCCCGGGCGGGTCACCGTGTATTTCTCGAGCGGCATCGGCCGGGGCGCAGGCAAAGGCGATCCGGGCCGGCCCACTTTGATCATGCGGTGCTCGTGCTGGCCGAGGTCATGGGCCGTGAAGGAATCCTCGAATTCCCCGAGGTCTTTGCGTGCCCAGAGATCGCGTACGGGTTGTTTGCCGGCAAGGCCGATCTTCTCCCATGGCACGGTGATGTCCGCTTTCTCGCGTCCCTTGTTCAGGAGCAGCACGGCCGTCGTTCCGTCCGACAGTGGCTTGTTATACACCTCACGGCCATCCTCCTCGAAGATCCTATATCCCTGAATGCCGCGTGGGTCCTGATTGACGGCGATCAGTTCGGGGGCCGTCAGAGTGTCTTGCACGTCCTTGCTCATCGTGCGGAGGTCGTTGCCTGCCATGAGGGGGGCGGCGAGAATGCACCACAGGTTAAACTGCGCCCGGTCGGCAACCTTTTGCTTTTCTCCTTCCATACCTCTGAGGTTGCCCACTTGCAACATGTCCGGATCGTTCCAATGACCCGGTCCGGCGAACTGCCAGAGTCCGTTGAAGGCCGGATGAATCGCCCGGCTCCCGGCGGAGGTTTCCGCACAGGCGTAGATCGAACCCATCCATGGGTAGATGTCATTCGAAGTTCGCCACAGTTGGGCCCATTCCTTTCCGCCCCACGCCCAGGCGGCGTTCCCGAAATCCGAGATGCTCAACACGATCGGTCTGCCCGTGGCCTGGATATGCGTACGGTAGAGAGCGTAGTCCTCCGTGCTCATTCTTCCGTTGCTCTCTGCGAAGCAGCTGTCCAGCTTGATGTAGTCGACGCCCCACTCGGCGAAGGTCGCCATGTCGATCTGTTCGTGCCGAAAACTACCGGGCAACTGCTGGCATGTCATCCGCCCGCGATCCTGGTAGATGCCGTACTTCAATCCCTTGCTGTGAATGTAATCGCCGATGGCCTTCATGCCGCTGGGGAACTTGTTGGGGTCCGCGACCAGGCGGCCGTCCTGGTCCCGCTCCGGGGCCATCCATGCGTCGTCGAGAACCAGATATGTGTAGCCCGCGTCCCGCATGCCCGAGGTCACCATCGCGTCGGCGATCGCCTTGATCTTCTCCTCGTCGATCTCTTTCTCAAAGGCGTTCCAACTGTTCCAGCCCATGGGCGGCGTCAGGGCAAGGCCGGAGTCGGCATACAGCGCCTTTGCCAGAGCATACCCGACGAGGGAATACGTTGTCGCCGAGCCGTTGTAGTGGCAGTACCAGTGACCGCCCAGTCGCAGGTACTCATCGTTGAGTTCCTTGGTGGGCAGATGGTTGTCCTCCGTATCCTGGATGCCCTTCTTCCGCTTCTCCCTCCGGTACGCGTCACTCATTCGGCGAAGCTCCTCCAGGCGCGTGTCCCAGAAGTCGGCCGTCGGGACAAAAGTCACGTTTTTCAGCGAGTTGTCTTCCACCACGGCCCTTTGCGCCCGGCGAAAGGCCATCATGGCGCAAGCTTCGCGGTCGTTCGGGTTTTTCGCTCGCCTGGCGATCTCATGTCCACCGACGCTCATCTCACCGATGACGATCGGCATCTCAGGTGCGTCGAGGTCCCGGCGCAAGTCCCGCAGCATGGCGGCGAGATTGTGCGGGTAGCGTTCGATGAGACCCATGCCGACGCGCTTGCCGTCCAATTGGAGATGCCACTCGCAGAAATCGTTCCAGCCCTGGAACCAGGCCATGCCGGCGATCTCGTAGCCCTGCCCCTCGTATCCGGGAACGACATCCGCGATGTTTGCCAGGCACTCCTTGATCTCGGCCACCATCTTGTCGTAGAAATAGCCCGGCTTGAGATGGTCGTCTCGCTGCAGGATTCGCTTCTCCTCCCAGGTCATCTCGCCGGCGCCGGGCGAGCGGAAGTCGCACCACACGCTCTTGCCGCCCCAGGCGGTCTTGATCAGCAGAACCGGTTCGTCGTACGCCTCGCCCATGACAACGCCGAACATTAGCTCGGGACCGATCTCATTGTCCCCATACCCCCAGCCGACGGTAAGGGGACCGCTCTTGCTGTCCTTGGCCTGCCACGCGATCGTCACGTCGTCACGAACTGCCCAGGAGCCGTCGGCGTTCTTCAGCTTCCTCAGCAGGTGCCCGTATTCCGGGTGCGCGCCGAGATGATCGAGACTGCGGAGCTGGCCGTGACCTTCCATGTTGGATTGTCCGGCAAGGAGAAAGACCTTGACCTTCTTTTCGGCCGTCCGGGCCGGGGACGGAAATCCCAAAAGCAGGGCGGCGACGATCAACACCAGTGTCACTCGGTACTCTTTCATAGTTTTCTCTCTTTTCGATATCTCTTCTTCTGCATTTCAAACGACATCGACGGTACCTATGTCGGTCTATTGCGGGTCGCGTCGATCAACCGGACAGGGAGAACTATTGCAACCGGTCAAAACATAATTCGAGCTCCTACAACGGCTTGTCAATTCATATGGCGAATGCCGAGGCGATCCAGGGGCCGCCACTCCAACGTTACCCGTTCCGCCCGGACTATCCCAGGGCGTTTCGCCTGTCATTTTAACCGCAATACGAACAAAATGGTACACACCACTTCACTGGATTATCCTCCCGGTGAAGCATTTGGCATCAGGACGTCCTTGCAGGGGAGCGCTGTGTGTCACGAACCATGAGCATTTGCGGCACGTGTGAAAGAGAGAAAGGCCGAAAGCGAGTCTCCCGTCGCCGCTCGACGACCGGGAGATTCGCGAAGTCATGTCGGAACGGGTGAAGTGCTGTGGCCAGTACTTGATGTGACAGTCACGCTACATCAGCGATTGTCCGTTTCGGTCCACGATTCGGTCATACCGAAAGAACTCTCTTTCAATTGACATAGCCCAGCTTGCCCCATATTCCTTTCTGCACCCACTGCAGATCCTCCAGGCCCTCGTCGGTCCTCGGGGCAAACGAGCCGACCCACGTTCGCACGTTGTTTCTTCCCTGCTGGATGGTCTCGACGCCTTTCCACTTGTGGTAGCCGGAGTGTCCGTCCGCGTAGGCGAAGTTGGTTCCGTCCCCATGCCGGGTAACCGGCTGGTCCCACCAGGCGGGGCCGGTGTACTGGGTCGCGTACGCATCGGGGCTCGAGAGGCCCTCGTCGATGAAAATGAGTCGCTGGGCCGGCTGCGGGACTTGCAGCCTCCTCTTGAACTGAGGACTGGCGTTATTGTTTATGGATCGCCCATTGCTGGAAATCATCATCGCGTAGGTCATCATTTCGCCGCGGTATCCCGTGGGGCATTTGTACAGTTTGATCTCCCTGACGTAGGGCCACAAGGCGCCGACCTGGATTCCCGCGATCTGATTCTCTCGGGGCCAGGTGCCGCCCTGGTTCCAGTCGGCTGCCCACGTCTGGCCGACCCAGGGTGGTCCATACTCGCCTCTCCATGAATTCTCGGGGCCCGCCTCGCAGTTCACGAGCCTGTCGTCGTTGTTATCGGCGTACATAATCCACGCGAGCTGCAGTTGTTTGAGATTGCTCAGGCAGGCAGCCCGCTGGCCTTGCTCTCTGGCTCTCTTGAGGGTCGGCATGAGGATGGCCATCAGGATGGCGATGATCGCGATCACGACCAGCAGTTCGATGAGGGTAAATCCGTTTCGCTGGTTCATAACAGACTCCAACCACAAAGGGCCACGTGCCTTATAGGCCGTGTTCCCTGGAACGTCATATGTTCCATACGGCAACAGCAGTGGCTCCGGCGCGGTTCCGCCGGAGCCGCCGCTGGCCGTTATTATATTACGGTCTGGTCAGCCGGACGTCGTCGATCAGAATCATGCCGGCGCCGCCCGGGGCCGAAGCGGCACGGTTGCCGGTGCCGATGCACATCTTCTTGACCGCCGTCAACGTTACGCCGGCGTCGGAGACGCTGCTCAGCGGAATCTTCCACTCGGTCCAGTCCGTCGTCGTGACAACCGTCGCATCCGAATGGGTGAGAACGGCGAGATTCCCGGCGGTATCCTGGACCACCACATACAAAGGCGCTGCCGCGTTGTCGGCCGCGCCCCGGACGAACAGCACCAGGTCCTCAACGCCTTCGGCGGTCCAGTTCTGAGTCGTCGCCCATGTCCGCTCTGCTTCGGAGTAAGACGGCGCGAAGCTGTTGTCGTAGTACAGCGGCATGGCCTTGCCGCCGCCGTGCACGTCGTCGGTCTCCACGATGGTGCGGCCGAAGTGCGGACTGGCCACGCTCCAAATGTCGTGGCCGACCACGGCGCCGCTGCCGTTGCCCCGATGGCCCGGTTCCGGCAGCGTGTAGCCGACGCCGTCGACCCACACCTCGAAGAGCCGGGAGCCGACCTCGTTGGTATAGCTCTCGAAGTCATCCACGATCAGATAATTCGGTATCGTGAACGTCCAGACGTTGCCGGGATGCACGGTCCCGTCGGCCTCGACCTCGTCGATACGCCAGTAGTAGACGCCCCCGCCGAACTCGACCAGCCCGGCCAGCGAGAAGCTGGTGCCTGGCTGGTTGCCCTGGAACTCGGGCGCGTCTTTGTCGGCCCCCGCTACCGCGGCTCGATCTGGGCCGAAATACACGTCATGCGAAACCGCCGTATCGCCGGCGCTCCAGGTCAGCGCAGTCGCATCGCGCACGTCAACCGTAGCGCCGCGCGACGGCTGCGGATTCCAGGCCAGCAGCGGATCGCCGCGCATCAACTGTTGCACCTCCTCGGCGCTCAGGGTCCTGTCGTAGATGCGGACATCCTGGAGGACGCCTTCGAAATACGGCGGGGCCGAATCATTGGAGAAGCCGACGTTGACCCGCTCCTGCCAGTCGAAATCGGAGGCGGCCTTGGTCCCACTGGCTTGCAGGACGCCGTCTACGTAGAGCTTCTGGCCGGCGATCGATGCGCCGTAGGTGTACACCACGTGGTGCCACTGTCCGTCGGCAAGGTTCAAGCCGGCGCTTTCAATCTCTTCGGTATCCCAGAGCCGGATCTTTATGTTGCCGCCGGTCAGGTAAACGTGTCGGTCATTGCCGCCACCGCCCAGATCGTCTTGCACCACGGTCATCAGCCCGCCGTCGGCGCTGGTCGTCTTGAACCAGAACGCGGCGGCGTATTCCGTTTCCGACACATCCAGCACAACGCTTACGTAATCGTTCCTCCCGTCGAAGGTCAGAACGCCGTCGATCCACTGCGGATCACCGCGCAGGCTCCCGTGATTGCCGTGGCCGGACCAATCCACGGCCGTGCCCCCCACACCCTCGCCCAGCGTCCACCAGAGCGTCAGGTTCGGATCCTCCGCCAGCGGTATCTCGGGTAGCGTCGTGAAACTCCAGGTCTCGCCCGTAACCGTGCCGGTCATGGTAAACTCATCGACGCGCCAGTAATAGGTCATGCCGGTCTCCAGCGTCCCGGGATCATAGAGCGCGTCGGCGATCATCCACCCGCCAGTCACGGCGCTATTGACCTCGTCAAAGTTCTCACCGAAGTAGACGGTGTGGAACAGCGTTCCCATACCGATTTGCCAGGTGAGAACCTGATCGGTGAGGACGTACTTGCCCCCATCGGCTGGGGTCGGGGCCCAGGCGCCGGCTGGCTGGACCCAGAAGCTCCAGACGTCGCCTTTCCAGGGGCTGTCCGGGTGGGCTTCGTCGACCTCATCCACGCGCCAGTAGTAGGTCTGGCCCGGAACGAGCCCGCCGGGATACGGACCGTCGGGGGCTACCAGGGTTATGCGGGTCTCCGTCGTGGGGATCGCTTCCACGAGACCGTCGTTGACGTCGTCGAAGTTTTCGCCGATGTACACGTCGTGCGAGACCGCGAAATCGCCCGCGCGCCACTCAAGCACAACGGAGGTCTGACCGAGCATCGTTCCGTTCGCGGGCTTCGGGCCGAAGGCAAACGGGAAGGGTGCCTCGGTCATCATCGCGTCCAGCTCGGCTTCTGTCAATTCCTGGTCGTAGATCCGAACGTCGTCGATGATCCCGGGAAACCAGCCGAAAGCACCGCCCGAGTTCGAGCCGATGTCGTAGCGATCGCCGTCGGGCCACATCGTTGCCACGCTTCCGGCGGTTCCCTCTTCCTGCGCATTGACGTACACTCGAACCGGACCGTTATTCGTCGCCGAGACGGCCACGAAATACCAGTTGCCCGCTTCGACCTGGGTCGTCCCGAGCGCCGTTTGCGCCGCGCCGTCCCAGACGTAGTGCTCGAACTGGCCCGAGCCGGCGATACGCATCTGGTGCGACCAGTGCGTAGTGGTCCCGCTGGGGCTGGTCCGCACCACAATGCTGGCCGGCTCGACCCGGTCGGGCATGACCCATGCGGTGATGGTGTAGGCGTCCAGATTCTCCACCATGACCTCGACGTAGTCGTCCACGCCGTCGAAGCGGATCGCCTGCTCGATTCTACCGTTCACATAGTCCGGAGAGCCACCGAAGAATGTGCCATTCGCCGAGCCCGCTACGTCGTTGACGTGCCCGTCGAAGGGCCAGTGCCCGAACGGCTCGGACGCACGCGCCGTCAGACCCAGCACTACCGTCAAACAGATTGGGAACATCAGTTGCTTGTACATGGTCGTCCTCCTTTGAGAAAGTGCCCCGCGATTGTTGTGTCCCCTTCCGCCGTCCGAGCAAGTACTCTCACAAAAGTCACCCTGGGATCTCCAACGTACGTTCATGAACAGTACTCCTGCACCTTGCGGTGTTTATCATAGCATAAAGCACCGTCCGATTCAAATGCTCCTCATTATTGACGCGACCCCCGTTGAGAGGCCCGAAGCGGCTGTTTTCAGCGCACAGGGAGAGAACGCTCCCTGGCGAGAACCTGTCATCAGAATTGACTACGCGAAATAGGTAGTCACCACAATTGCCCCGGTTGCCCTCGGGACGATAGAATCGAAGGCGCCTTTGCGAGGCATCACGAAACGTGAACTTCGTTAGGCTGTGGTTTCGATGTTTGGGGGATGCCAGGTCGATATGGGTGGTATGAACACAGGCGAGGCGGGGAGCACGCTCGGTGAAGCGGAAGCCCGGGAACTGGCGAGCCGGGCGGGAGCCGTATTTCAGCCGCGGGCCCCGATCATTACCGCCGAGTCGTTCGCCGGGCGATGGGAACAGCTTGCAACGGTGTCTGATTCCGTCGCGCAGAGGGGGCTGCACGTCGTTGTCTTTGGTGAGCGCGGCGTGGGAAAGACTTCTCTGGCCAATGTCATTGGGCAGTTGCTGCGTGCGATGGAGGAAGGGGTCGTCGGGAACAACGGCGGCCCGCACCTCTTTGTCAAAGTCCATACTCACATTGGGGATTCGTTTGCCAACATCTGGCGGCGCGCCTTCGATGAGGTGTACTGGCACCGGGACAAGCCGACAACGCGCTTCAGTTACGAGATTGTAAGAGAGCTTATGACGATGAGGGAGGCGTTGAATATCAGCGAGACCCCCTCCATCGACGAGGTCCGCAGAACCCTGGCGATCCTGAAGCGATCGGTCTTCGTCTTCGATGAGTTTGACCGGGGTTCCCTGGCGGTCAAGAAAGCGTTTACGGATCTCATCAAGGCCTTGTCCGATTACGCCGTTGACGCGACGGTGGTTCTGGTCGGGGTATCCCACAGCATCGATGATTTGGTGCGTGACCACACGTTGATCGCGCGGTCCATCGTGCAAGTGCATCTTCCCCGCATGGCGGAATGCGAATTGCGAAACATACTCGATAAGTCGTCCGCAGCGCTAGATGTCGAGTTTTCGGCCGAGGCGGCTTCATTGATTGTAAACCTGTCTCAGGGGCTGCCCCATTACACGCACTTGATGGGGCTGCACGCCACCCGAGAGGCCGCCAAGCGGCGGTCTCGGCGCATTGAGCCCTGTGACGTGCACGCCTCTTTTTGCGGGGTAGTGAAGCACACCATTCAGAATCTTCAGGAAAAGTATTCGTGGTCCGTTCGCAGCGTGCGCAGAGACGCTTTGTACCGGCACATCATACTGGCCTGCGCATCGGCGGCGTCCACCGCGGAACACACGGTGGGGTATTTCCACCCCGCCGAGGTGCTTCGTCCCATTCGAATGATGCTGAAACGCCCGAACGTCGGGACGGCCACCTTCCAGAGGCACCTCAACGAGTTCTGCGAGGAAGCTCGAGGTTCCGTCCTGGAACGGTCCGGGAGCCCCCGGGCATATCGATATCGGTTCCGAGACGCTTTGCTGGTGCCTCTGGTCTTCATCCAGGCCGTGTCGGAGGGCCTCATTGACGCGTCCGAGCTGGCGGCTTTGACGGCGCGTCAATGGCGTCCGCCCCTTCCGTCGCGGGAGGCGGAAATGCGTTCCAGCGAGTTGGTGGACGAAGATGCGGCGCCGTAAAAAGTTAGCCCGGTTTCGCATAGAGTTCCCATAATTCCCGACCTCGTGCCATCGGAGTGCACGTCGCGGAAGAAACTGCAAATAGAGCGGCGGGGCACGGGCGGTCCGTATTGACATTTACCGACAAATAAGGTACACTCAATACGGATCATGGGAAACCGGGGGGGGTACGATTGGGGTGATTGCGAATCTCGTCTTTGCCTTAGCGGACACGTTGTCCACCTGTGATTTCGCAACGGTGCACTCTGTGTGTTTCACCGGCGCGGGGCGTGCATGCGGTACGGCGGACGAGTCTCTGCCTGCACTCACATTGCCAGCCGGCGGGGATACCGCGGAGGCCTGTGATCCGGCCGGTAATCATTCGGGGCCCGGCGCGTGGCTGTTCGGCTCCGGGGAAAGAAGGGAGGGCAAAGCCGGATTCTTGTTGAAGTAGGGGGGTCCAATGATGAAGAAACTGTTGTTGGCATCACTGATTTGTGCCTTGTGCTCGACGGCGGCGTTCGCCAGCGCGACGGGTAACGGCCTGAGCCCTCACCTGGGTTGGTGGCCGGAAGATCACCCGCGTTCCGTCCACGCGTACTGGGATTTCAACTCCGGTGTGGTCTCGACGACGTATGCCTCGTACGACTACGTGGCGTCGCCGGCCACGGAGTTCACCTTCGATCCGATGGCGGCGGTGAACAACGTTTACGTCTCGGGCGTGTATGTGCCTCCGACCGTTGCCGCCGCGGGAGACGGCTACTTCACGTGCGGCGGCAGCACCGGCGACTTCATCTGCGCGTTGATCCAGTTGGAGAATTTCGCCGAGCCTCTCGCGTTCAAAGAGATTCAGGTCGATATCGGGTATGCGGGCCAGATCATCTTCGCGGACGCATCCGCGGACGACGGGTTCAGGACCGTACCGTGGCAGCCCTATGGTGCGGCCGATCTGGCCTTTCGCATCTATCCGAATCCGCCGATGGAGGAAATCTACTTCTGCATCGCCCCCACCGGTGAGCCCGGGACGGACAATTACGTCGCGGCCGCACTGGGCGGGATTCACGTGGATACGATTTGTATCCCGGCCCCGGGCGCGCTCTTGCTCGGTGGCCTGGGCACGACCCTGGCCGGCTGGCTGCGCCGACGCAGGACGCTGTAAGCAATCTCACCAACCATTCGCTTTTTCCGGGCTGCGACCATCGTCTCGCAGCCCTTTTCCATGCGCGCGACCCAACGGGCACATCTTGGCGTTACCGAGAGGGGAAATTGTGCGTGCAAACCCCGCCGCGGTCAAGTCAGAAACGATTCCGACCACGAGATCCGGGTCTGTGACACGATTTCCTGGACGTGATGTGTGACTTCGAGGTGTATCTGGCTGAGAACCGAGGCACACTTGCAATACGCAGACGTCACGACGTGCCAACAAAGGTTAGTGTCCCGGCAGGGCGATTGGCATCGCCCTGCCGGGACCACGGTCACGTGCTCCATGTCTGCGGGCAGGTGCGTGGCCATGAGCGATTTCCATACTCTTGGCGCCGGGGCGCACACTTGCCCTTCGTTATCAGAACGACGTATAGAACGGCTCTGTCCGTCCGGCCAGGTGCGCCACCTCCGCCGGCGAGAGGGCGCGGTTGAAGATCCGTACCTCGTCGATCGCGCCGCGCATCGGCTCGGTGGGATAGTCCAGGCCAATACGCAGCTCCTGGTCGGGCTTCATAAACAGCGGTGTCCCGGTGACCGTCATCGTCGTCGCCAGCGCGCCGTCGACGTAGAGCTCGGCCGTATCGGCCGCATCGTCAAGCACGTAGGCGATGTGATACCAGACGTTACGCTTGATGTCGCCACCCTGGGCTTGCGGAATGTCAAGCGCTGTGGTCAGCCAAGCGGTGCCGTCGCCGATGTCGCCGTGAATCGTGCTGGCCATGACCTTGACGTCGAACGTGTTGTCCGAGTTGAAACGGGTCCCCAGGATGCCCAGCGGAGAATCGGAAGCGGCCGCGTTGACCCAGACCGAGATGGTGAACGTGTTGAGGCCAAAGTCATCGGCGTAGGGGATCGTGACATACTGCCCATCGGCGACGACGTTCATGGCCTGGCCCTCCACGCCGTCCACGAAAGGCGGATTCCCGGCGAGAGTGCCGTCATGGTTACCGGCGGCATCATTTCCATTCCCGTCGAGGGGGTAATGGGCGACCAGACCCGCCGAACCGGGCGCCGTCGGCGTGATGAACTCGGCGCCATAGGGATACAGCGCGATGTCATCGACGAGGAACATGCCCGAGCCGCCGCCCTCGACGCCAATCGCCATGCTCGTGACATTCTGCACGTCCACGCCGGCCGCAATGAGATCCTCAAGATCGACCGTCCAGGGCAGCCACGTCCCGATGGTGAGATCGGCCGGAGAGCCGCCGTAGGGCACCTTGACGCCGTTGACCTTGAGGTATGGCTCTCCGCTGTTGTCCCGGTCGCCGAAGAAGTACAACGACAGGCTCTTGGCACCGTACATGGCCCAGTTCTGGGGCTCCGTCCAGGTCCGTCCGGCCTCGGAGAAGGAGGGGGCGCTCGTGTTGTCATAGTACAACGGCATGGACTTGCCGCCACCGTGGACTCTGACGACTTCCACGATTTGGCCCTCGTAGTACTCGCTGTCAACGTTCCAGATATCATGCCCGACCAGCGAGCCGGAACCGTTGCCGGGGACGTCGTTCGGGAAGAAGTCGTCGGCCGAGAAGCCCAGGCCGTCGACCCACGTCTGGAAGACCCGGTTCGGCGAGTCGTTCGTGTAGCTCTCGAAGTCGTCGACAGCGAGCGATTCCATGGTGGAGAATCTCCAGGTATCGCCTTCCCAGGTCGCCGGGTCTTCGAGGTCGTTGGTCTCGTTGACCTTCCAGTAGTAGATCTGGCCCAGCTCGAGCTGTACCTCATACGTGGATTCGGGGACGGTCACGGCCGAAGCTGTACCATCGATCACGGCCTGCTCGTCGGTGTCCAGGTACAGGTCGTGCCGGTCGGCCTGTCGCCCCGGCCGCCAGCTCAGGCTCGCGTCGGGATGCACATCCGTGGCGCCGACAGCCGGTTGGGGCTTTCTTGCCTGCAGCGGGACATACAGGAATCGCACCTCGGCCAGACCATGCTGAGTCGGTGAGATCCAGTTGCTGTTGATGGTCAGGCGGACATACTGCGCGATCGCGCCGCCGAACGGGACGGTCGTGTTGGCGGTGTAGGTGTCCTCGCCGGCGCCCTGGTTGAAGACCTCCTCGCCGAGGAGGGTCCAGTCGGCGCCGTCGGTGGAATACTCGACGGTAACGTCCTTGAGGCCGAAGCCGATCATGGACTCGCCCTCGATGTTGCTGTTCCAGACCCACATCTCATGCAGGCAGTAGGGCTTATCGAACTCATAGACGAGTTGGTCCGGTCCGGCTCCTCCGGGCAGACTGAGCCACATGTCCTCGAGCTCCTTGGAATGCTGGTCGGCGTCGTTGAGGCCGGAGCCGTTGACCGTGTTTTCCGGGCCCGACCCGGGCAGGCTGATGCCGGAGTACGTCACGGAAACGCCTTCAATGGCGTATGCCACGGGTTCGACGGTGAAGCTCCAGACCTTGCCGGGGAAGACCGTGAAGTCGGGGGCGGCGTTGACTTCGTCGATCCGCCAGTAGTAAGTCTGGCCCAATTCCAGGCGTTCCGGATCGAAGGTCGTGGCCGTCTGGCCCGGGCTCGCCAGCACATCCAAAGGATTGTCCGCGCTGGCAGCGCCGACGTCCTCGGCCGAGGTGCCGAAATAGACGTCGTGGGTCGCTGCATACGTACCGGCGGTCCAGCTCAACAGCGTATCACGGGAGACATCGGTTGCTCCATCTTCCGGATTGGGAGAAATAGCCGTTTCCGGAGAGAACTCCTGGTTTGTCAGGCCATAGAGGTGCCATGACTGGTTAACGAGATCCTGTGTCAGGGTGATCACCAGATCCTCGCCAGCGACGGCGGTGAACTGGTAGTTGATGTAATAGGCATCGTTGTCATTGGCGAACCCCACGGTTCTCGCATCGTCCTGATTGATCTTTTCGGTGGAGTCGGAAACGGGGCCGGCACCATCGGGATCAAACACGAACGTCGCAGAGCGGTTGTTGTTTGCTCCCCACTGGCGAGTGTAAATCCGAGTGTGATAGGTTGTGCCCGGGGTGAGTCCGCTGAGCGTCCACGTCGTGGTCCCACCCTCAGCATTGTTGCCGTTGTAGTACATATCCGTCAGCAGGTCTACCAGGCCGCCGGAGACGTTGTGATTGCCGTTGCCGCCGTGCTCGCTGAGAAGTCCTGAGGAAACGGTTCTGTTGAAGTTCAACGTGCCGTTGGCCGCGGCGTTGTAGGCATCGAACTGAACCCCGTTGATCAAGGCGCCCGGCGTCCCGGTTCCAAAGTCCAATGTGTGAGTGTAGGTGTTGTCGGCGCTGATGCCGCAATCAGCGTCACCGGTGATCCCGACATAGGTGATCGTCCCGGCATTTGCCGAGGTGGCCATCGCCATGGCGGCGAAGGCCAACACGATGAGGGTGTTGTGTGTAGACATGGTAAGTCCTCCAGTTTGCATGTTGTCGAAAGCTATCCGGCTCGAGGTATCCGGCCTGGTTGGCGGCGATCATGGCCTTGGCTGCGTTATGAATCGGCCGATACACTCTTGCCCCTGACCGGCTCTCCCGGGGCGATACGATTCACGGAGACAACCACCGGGATGCCTGACTGCGCAGTACGCAGAGAACACTGAGAATCGCGGCTCACCTCCTTCCGTAAATGAAGCTTCTGAAAGAACGACAAACAAACGCCTGTGTCAAAGGTCTTATGCCGCCGCCTCTGAGGCCGGCGGCGAAATCACATGCCGAGGGGGCAGCATCAAACGAAGCAGTTCGGTTCCTCCATCGGCTGTGGGGGACCTCCGGTCCGATTCCTACCGAGCAGATGGTTTGCAGAGGTCCTCCTGTCCGGCCGGAATTCCGACCTGTACTACTAACCTCAAACATCGTTAAGTTTTTGACGAAGTTGTCAAGCGGCA